>JAPLJY010000036.1 GCA_026388345.1 Deltaproteobacteria bacterium | reverse complement strand
GTATCTGGCCAAGGGCGTCGAAATCATTCGTCTGAAGGAGAGTGATCTTGACAAGTTCCGCAAGTTCGCCCCCGAGCTCTGGGTGAAGTGGGCCCAGAAGGATCCGCTCGCGATGAAGGCCTTCAAGTCCCAGTGGGAGTATATGAAATCCGAGAAGATGAAGTACTACACCGAAAAGGACATGGTGGATCACAGCGGAAAGAAGATCACCTTCTAAGAGGGTTGGAAGGGGAAGGGATGCCATGTCCCTTCCCCTTTTTAAAATTCCGCTCAAATCGGCGGAATAATGCACCGTTCACCAAGGGAACGGGATCAAAAAGATCAAATTCAGGAAAGGTAATCTATGGGGAAATTACGAACTTTCATGATGGCCGTGGAGAAGACGAACGTCTTCGTGGGCTATATGATGGCCTACACATCGATCGTCTGTGTCGCGGTCATCTCCTTTGAAGTGATCATGCGCTATGTCTTCGACTTACCGACGAACTGGGGACATGAAACGATGCTGACCCTGTTTGCGATGTACTACGCGATGATCGCCGGGACGGCCCATTTCTACCGCGCCCATGTCCGGGTGGACGTGATCTATGCCAGCCGGACCCGCCGGACGCAGGCGCTCATGGACCTCTTCACCGCCCCGTTTTTCTATATCTTCGTGTTGGTCTACATCTGGTGCTCCTGGAATTTCTACTGGAGCTCACAGATGATGGATTCCGGCAACACCTTTCTGGGGATTCATATCGTCGGCGAGAACTCCTTCACCGATTGGGCGCCGCCGCTGTATCCCGTCAAGTTCCTGATGCCCTTCGGCGGGGTGCTCCTGCTCCTGCAGGGGATCGTCTGGACCATCCGTGATGTCTACACGGCCCGGACAGGGAAGGAGATGGAAATATGAGCATCGAACTCTTGACCGTCCTGATCTTCGGCACGATGGTCTTTTTCCTCTTCATGGGGCTGCCGGTGGCCTTTGCCTGCGGCGTGACGGGGATCATCTTCACGGCGATCTTCCAGGGGGCTTCGTCCGTCAACGTCGTGCCGACGCGGATTTTCGGCCTGATGACGAACTATCTCCTTGACGCGATTCCGCTCTTCATCTTCATGGCCAACATCCTCGAGCGGAGCGGGATCATCGAGGACATCTACCACATGGTCTACAACTGGCTCGGCT
This sequence comes from Deltaproteobacteria bacterium, assembly GCA_026388345.1. The sequence continues at coordinate 33,469 of JAPLJY010000036.1, read as the reverse complement.
GGCTGAAGGGCGGCGTCGCGACGGCCACCGTCGCGGCCTGCACGATGATGGCGGCCATGGCCGGCGTCGTGGGCGCGACCGAAGTGACCATGGGTCTGATCGCGCTCCCGCAGATGCTGAACCGCAAGTACGACAAGCTGATGTCGCTCGGTGCGATCCTGGCCGGCGGCACGCTGGGGATCCTGATCCCCCCGAGCGTCCTTTTGATCGTCTACGGCATGGTGGACAACTCCTCCATCGGGCAGCTCTACGCCGGGGCCTTCCTGCCGGGTTTCCTGCTCTCGGCCCTGTATATTTCCTACATCACGATCCGCTGCTACATCAAACCCGAGATGGGTCCCCCGATTCCCAAGGAGGAGCGGCTGGATTTCATCGGTCTGCTCAAGGTGTATCTCATCGCGATCGTGAAGGGGCGCATGGGCTGGAAGAGCCTCGTGATCGCGGCGGAAAACACGATCAAGGCCTCCGCGATGGTGATGTGGACGATGTTCGGGGCGAACATCTTCATCGCCCTCTACATCATGGTGGGCGGCCAGGCCTTCGTGAGCACGCTGCTTCTGGGGTCCGGTTTTGGACCGATGACGATCATCTGGATCATGATGCTGATCCTGATCTTCCTCGGCTGCTTCATCGACTGGGTCGGGATCGTTATGCTCTGCGTGCCGCTCTTCGGGCCGATCATCCGGACGCTGGGTTTCGATCCGATCTGGTTCGGCGTGCTCTTTGCGGTGAACATGCAGATGGCATTCCTGAGCCCCCCTTTCGGCTTCTCGCTCTTCTACCTGAAAAGCGTGGCGCCGCCGGAGGTCTCCACTGTCGACGTCTGGAAGTCGGCGCTGCCTTTTCTGGGGCTGCAGTTCATCGGCCTGGTCCTCTGCATGTATTTCCCCGACATCATCCTGATCGGCCCCAAGTATTTCTTCCGGGGTCTGCAATAGGATGGACCGGGGCGGGGAATCGCTCATGGATCGGTCGGCGGATTCGAAACAGCTCTTTCAGTCGCCGATGGCGTATGTGGTTCTTTTCTATCTGCTGCTCCTGGTGTGGACCGTGGGGACGCTGCCCGTCGTCTACGTGAAGTTCCGGACGGTCGGTTTCCACTCCGTCTGGATCTACGCATCCATGGTCGGCTTCGTCTATGCCTACACCTGGTTCTGGTCCCTGGGGATCTTCTACCGGATCTCCCTGGACGGCGAGGGTAGGGTTGTTTTGAAGAGTCTCCGCCGGGAGCTCACGGTGTCGGCCAAGCAGATCGCCGCGATCGAAGGCTCCCGCCTTCCCCGCGGATTCGGTTTTGTCCGGCTGAGGCTGCCCCGGGAGAGCGGTTATCTCTTCTGCCTCCGGATGACCGGGGAGTTGGAGGCGATCCTGCAGGGGATCCGGAAGAAAAATCCCCTGGGCAGGGCCGTCCGAATCTAAACAGGTCCAGGGGAGAAAACCCCCGGCTGCAAAACGTAAGGAGTGTCTATCATGACCCAGATGTTTTCAATACCCAGCAACATCATCCTGGTGATCGGTTTTCTGCAGGTGGCGGTCACCATCGGCTACGTGATCTATGGTTGCGTGAAGGGTTGGGACAACGTGACCAAGGACTACAAACATAAGAAGGAAGAACTGACCATCGACGGTTAGTCGATCCGATATCAATCCCCCGCCCTGCGAACATAACGCGGGGCGGGGGGATACCCCCCATTTTCCAGGCCTGCCGCATGCCGAACAGAACCGTTCCTATTGAAGGCATGATAACTGACTTATGCCGTCAGCCCGGATTGATCCTGTTGTTCTTATCGCTTCTCACCCGTACTGCCGTGTTTCCGACATCCATAAGCCCCGCTGTATCGGGTGGAACATGGACGAAGGCTTACCATTCCCCTTCGGTTGATGAGGTATCTCTTGGTTTAAGTCTGAATGTATTATTAGGATAACCATGACGTAAGGAGGCCGAAGATATGTTTCAGATCACGGATCTGGATCCGAGAAAATTGCAGGACTGGCAGGTCGCGGAAGAGGCCGAAAAGCACATGAAGACCATCTCCCAGCTGGCGGCGGAGGCCGGCATTGCGGGGGATGAACTGCTGCCCATGGGCCATCATATCGGCAAGGTGGACTTCATGAAGGTCCTCCATCGTCTGGAGGGGAAACCGGACGGAAAATACATCGACGTGACGGCGATCACCCCCACCCCGCTTGGGGAGGGGAAGAGCACGACCGTCATGGGTCTCGTACAGGGGCTGGCCAAACGTACAAAGAGGGTTTCCGGCGCCATCCGGCAGCCGTCCGGGGGGCCGACCTTCAATATCAAGGGGAGCGCCGCCGGGGGCGGTCTTTCCCAGTGCATCCCGCTGACGCCGTTTTCGCTGGGGCTGACCGGCGACATCGACTGCGTGACGAACGCCCACAACCTGGCGATGGTCGCGCTGACCTCGCGGATGCAGCACGAGTTCAACTACGACAATGCGATGCTCGCCTCGAAGAACCTCAAACGCCTCGACATCGATCCGCGGAACGTCCAGATGAAATGGGCGATCGACTTCTGCGCCCAGGCGTTGCGCGATATCGTGATCGGTCTCGGCGGGAAGATGGACGGCTTCATGATGAACTCCGGTTTCGCGATCACCGTCAGCTCGGAGATCATGGCGATCCTCTCCGTGGCAACGGGCTTAAGGGACCTCCGGGAGAGAATGGGGAAGATCATCGTCGCTTACAGCAAAAAGGGGGAGCCGGTGACGACCTCCGACCTGGATGTGGCGGGGGCGATGACCGCCTGGATGGTCAAGGCGATCAATCCCAACCTCCTCCAGACGATCGAGGGACAGCCGGTCTTCGTCCATGCCGGACCCTTCGCCAACATCGCCGTCGGCCAGAGCTCGATCATCGCCGACCGCGTAGCGCTGAAGCTCGCCGACTACCATGTGACGGAGAGCGGCTTCGGGGCCGACATCGGATTCGAGAAGTTCTGGAACATCAAGAGCCGGCTCAGCTCTCTTACGCCCAACTGCGCCGTGATCGTCGCCACGGTCAGGGCGCTGAAGATGCACGGCGGCGGCCCGCAGGTGGCGCCGGGGAAGAGGCTCGACCCGGCCTACACCAGCGAGAATCTCCCGCTTCTGGAGAAGGGATTTGACAATCTGCTGGCCCATATCGAGACCGTCAAGAAGTCGGGGATCAACCCGGTGGTCTGCATCAACGGTTTTCACACGGACACGAAGGCCGAGGTCGCGCTCTTGAAGAGCCTGACGGAGCAGGCGGGGTCGCGTGTCGCGCTGTCCGAACACTGGCTCAAGGGCGGCGAGGGGGCGCTGGAGCTGGCCGATGCGGTGATCGACGCCTGCAAGGAGGAGACGAATTTCCGGTTCCTTTACGGGGATGAGCTTCCGCTGCGCGGACGGATCGAGAAGATCGCGAAGGAGGTCTACGGGGCGGATGGGGTGCACTATTTGCCGCCGGCCCTGGAGAAGGCCAAACGGTTCGAGGCCGACCCGGAGCTCAAGGCCTTCAGCACCTGCATGGTCAAGACCCATCTGAGCCTCACGCACGATCCGGCGATCAAGGGGAGGCCGAGGGAATGGATGCTTCCCATCCGGGATATCCTGATATACGGCGGGGCGAAGTTTCTGGTGCCGGTGGCCGGCGAGATCAAGCTGATGCCGGGGACGGCCTCGGATCCGGCCTATCGCCGGATCGATGTCGATTGCGAGACAGGCAGGGTGAAGGGACTCTTTTAGAAGGCTGAAACGCCCGTCTGCTCAAGTTTCCCTCATCCTTCGCCGTTCAACGTACCAGAAAGTACGTCTCACGGCTCAGGATTGGTTCCGCTTCGCTCCACGATTCTGCGAATTCGGGGGCCTTGCATCCAGACGTTTTTGAACAGCCTGGATCAAAGCCTTTTTGAACAGGCTTTTAGAAGGAGAATAACATGGCGGCAAAATTGATCAGCGGCAGCGAGATCGCCCGGCAGATCCGGGAGGAACTGGCGGCGGAAACGGCGCGTCTGAAGGAAGAGTTCCAGGTGGTTCCGGGACTCGTCACGATCCTGGTCGGTGAGAATGCGGCGTCAATGAGCTATGTGACGGCCAAACAGAAAACCGCCAAGACGCTCGGTTTTTACTCCATCCAGGACAATTTCCCGGCGGGCATTCCGGAGGGGGAACTGCTCGGCCGGATCGAACGGTACAACCGGGATCCGAAGATCCACGGGATCCTGGTGCAACTGCCGCTTCCGAAACAGATCAACGAGACGAAGGTTCTCTACGCAATCGATCCGAAGAAGGATGTCGACGGTTTTCATCCGGTAAACGTGGGAAAGATGGTGATCGGCGAGGCGGACTACCTCCCCTGCACGCCGGCGGGGATCCAGCAGCTTCTGATCCGGTCCGGCGTCAAGACCGACGGGGCGGAGGTGGTCGTCGTCGGGCGGTCGAATATCGTCGGCAAGCCGATCGCCAACATCCTGCTGCAGAAACAGCCGGGGGCGAACGCGACGGTGACGATCTGCCACACGGGGACGAAGGATCTGACGGCTCATACACGGCGGGCGGACATCCTGATCGTGGCGGCCGGGAGACCCAATGCGATCACGGCGGAGATGGTCAAGGAAGGGGCCGTCGTGATCGATGTCGGCGTCAACCGGATCGGAATGACCGCCGACGGGAAGGCCATCCTCTGCGGGGATGTCGATTTCGACTCGGTGAAGGAGAAGGCGGGCATGATCACGCCCGTGCCCGGCGGTGTGGGGCCGATGACGATCACGATGCTGATGGCAAACACGCTGAAGGCGGCGAAAATGGCCGCTGGTATCGAATGACGGTGAAAGAAGACCCCCTCTGGGATTTTTATCAGACCTCCTCCTGGATCAACTTCTACCTCGGTAGGGATCATACCGCGCGGAGGCTGGGGATTCCGGAGGTCAAAAAGAAAAGAAAAAGCGTATGCTGATTATCGCCGAGAGGATCAATGCGTCGCGGAAGACGATCGCCCGGTCCATCTCCGCGTGGGCAAGGATTATTTCTGCATGGATTACATCTGCGCGTTTCGCGAGGGACGTGTCGAATAGAAAGAGGTTTGAAGGTGTTCATATAAAGAAAGCATGATAAAATGAAAAGGAACGGGGGAAACGATGAAGAGAGAACTGAAGCCGAATTTTGAAAGATACATGACGGCGCTCCACTGCGAGGAGCCGGACCGCGTACCCCAGGGGGACTGGCATGTGGATCAGAGGCCCAAGGAGGCCTTTCTGGGCAGACCGGTCAAGACCCTGCAGGACCATGTGGACTTCTGGCACAATGCCGGCTTTGATTACGTGGCCTCATCTTCCGGCATTCTTGAACCGGTCCGTGCGCCCGAGGGGATGACGGTGAAGGGTGAGGGGGTGCACACGGAATACGGGGACAAGGTTTCCCGCGAGTGGGCGCACACCCATGAAGGGGTTCTCACGAACTGGGAAAAGTTCGAGAAGCACAATTGGCCCAAGGTGGACGATTTTGATCTTTCCAAATGGGATGCCTTTGAAAAGATCCTTCCAAAAGGGATGAAGGCGATCCTGCTTTTGGGGAAGATCTACACCACGACCTGGATGTACATGGGGGCCGAGACCTTCTTCAACGCCCTGGAGTCGGATGAGGAACTGGTGGCGCAGATTTTCGACAAGATCGGCGAAATCCAGTACCAGACATTTCTGCGCGTGATCGATCATCCCTGCATCGGCGCCGTTATCAACCCTGATGACATCGCCTTCAACACGGGCCTTCTGGTGAACCCGAAGTACCTTCGGAAGTATGTCTTCCCCTGGTACAAGAAGATGGGAAAGATCTGCCGCGAAAAGGGGATCGGTTTCATCTTCCATAGCGACGGAGACTGCACGGAGGCCATGGATGACCTGATCGACTGCGGCTTCCACGGCTTCAATCCTATCCAACCCAACGCGATGAACATCGTCGAGGTGAAGAAGAAATGGGGGAAGAAGCTCTGTCTGATCGGAAACCTTAATCTGGATTCGACGCTGACGTTGGGGACGCCCGAGGATGTCCGTGCGGAGGTCTACGAGAGGATCCGGACGATCGCCCCGGGCGGCGGCTATATGGTCGCCTCGTCGAACTCCATTACCGACTATGTTCCCGTGGCCAACATGAGGGCCCTCCTGGATGCGACCTATGAATTCGGTCAATATCCGATCAGGCTCGAGGAGGGTGGCGTCAATGGAAAATTCTGGACCTCCCGGACGAAGGTCCGCAAGACCGGGACAACCAAGGTGGAAACGGGTCTCGACGTGGAGGCATATGCGGAGACCCTGATTGCAAACGATATCCCGAAGGTGATTTCCATGATGCAGAAGGATATCGACGGTGGGACGGCTCCACAGGAGGTCGTTTCCCGGGGGTTGATCCCGGCGATCACGATCGTGGGAGAACAATTCCAGAACGGTCAGATCTATATCCCGGAGATGATGATTGCGGCGCGGGCGATGTCGGCGACACTGGACTACTTCAAGCAGAAGCTGGCCGGGCAGGGCGAGGCGAAGAAACTCGGCACGGTCGTGATCGGGACGGTTCAGGGGGATCTCCACGACATCGGCAAGAACCTGGTGGCGATGATTCTCAAAGGGCAAGGCTTCCAGGTGGAGGACCTGGGAGTATCGGTGAGCACGGCGAAGTTCGTCCAGGCGGTCAGGGAGAAGAAGCCCGAGATCCTCGCGATGAGCGCCCTTCTGACGACGACGATGACCGAGATGAAAAACACGATCGAGGCCCTGAAGACGGCGGGTCTCCGGGACCAGGTGAAGGTGGTCGTGGGCGGCGCCCCCGTGACGCCGGCATTCGCGGCGCAGATCGGGGCCGACGGGAACTCCTATGACGCCCCGGGGGCGGCGAAGCTCTGCCGCGAACTGCTGCAATAGGGAAGCTCCTGCATGCCGGAAACGGAAGTCCGGGAAGGGCGGCGCAGGAGGTCTGCAAACTCGCCGCGGGAAAAACACCGACTTGCCTGCGGGATGAATGTATGCTATTTGCAGCCGGCATCGCGGAAACCCTGTTGAATCATAAAAAATCATGCACTGACGGCGGAGGCCGTCCCAATCTGTTTCACCGGTCCAATGCGGCAATGGGCTGCAAAGGCGGGAAAAGACAAGCTTCTTAAATCAGGAGGGAGAAATCATGGGGAAGACAAGGCGTGAGTTCTTAAAGAAGGCTGGGGTCGCCGCAGCGGCAGGGGCGGGGGTTGTTCTGACGGGGAATAGGAGACTGTACGCCCAGGACAAGGTGATCAAATGGAAAATGGCGACGGCATGGACGACCGGAATGCCCCTTTACACCCATATGGCCAGGATCCTGCCGGATGTGGTCAAAAAGATGAGCAACGGAAGACTGATCATCGACATTTTCCCGGCCGGCGCCATCGTGCCGGCCTTGGAAGGGGTGGACGCCACCAGGAGAGGGGTTTGCCAGATTGCCCATACCTGGCCCGGCTACGACATCGGCATCAACAAGGGGTCGGCCGTCATCGGGGGATTCGCCGGGAGCCCGAACTCCGAGGTGATGATGCATTGGATCTACAGCGGCGGGGGATATAAGCTCTGGCAGGATTACCGCCGGGAAGTATTCAATGTGATCGCCTTTCCGGGGGGGATGCGTCCCACCGAGATATTCGCCCATTCGCACAAACCGGTGCGCTCCCTTGCGGATTTCAAGGGATTCAAAATGCGGACCGTAGGGGCGTGGGCGGACATCCTTCCCAAACTGGGAGGTTCCGTGATCACCCTTCCTGGCGGCGAGGTCCTGCCGGCCCTGCAGCAGAAGGTGATCGACGCCACGGAATGGGCCTGCGCAGGGGAGAATCTGTCGATGGGATTCCATGAGGTGGCCAAGTATGTCATCATTCCCGGGATTCATCAGCCAAGCGCCCCCTTTGAATATGTCGTGAATGTAAAGGCCTGGGAGGAGTTGCCGGCGGACCTCAAGGCGATCGTGGAGGGAGCGGCGAAGATTGCAATGCTGGACTCCTGGACCTATCTCGGCGCCCTCGACATGGGGGCGATGGACGTCTTCAAAAAGAAGGGAAACACGATCATCGAACTGGACGTGGAGGTGCAGAAGGCAGCCTACAAGCTGGGACTGGAATGGGGACGGGAAGCTGCAGCCAAGGATCCATGGACAAAGAAACTCTTCGAATCCCAGATCGACTTTCACAAGAGATGGGAGATCGTCGAAGCCACAAGATCACTCAAATATTAATGAAAGCACGCCGGGCGTCCGTTCATCATGGACGCCCGGCGGATTTAACTCGATCTCGCTTTGTCCTGTATGAAAGGAGGGAGTGGTTTTCATGATGGCATCTTATGTCAAGATGATCGATGGGCTAAGCAAGTGGACGGGGAGATGGGTGGCCTGGGTCATCATCCCCAACGTGCTGGCGCTCGTCTATGAGGTCATTGCACGCTATGTGATGAACAGCCCCACGATCTGGTCCTATGATGTGACCTATTTCCTCTACGGGAGCCATTTCCTGCTGGGGGCGGCCTATGCCCTTTCCGTCGATGCGCACATCCGGATCGACATCTTCTCTTCGCACCTCTCCGCGCGGACCAGGGCGCTTATCGATTTGGCCGGATATCTGCTGTTGTTTTTCCCGGTGATCATCGCCGTCGTCTATGCGGGGGGACAGTATGTCCTGCAGTCCTTCGAGATGGGCGAACGATCGGGCCTCAGCCCCTGGAGGCCCTACCTCTATCCATACAAGGCCGTGATCACGATAAGCTTTGTTCTTCTGCTTCTGCAGGGAACAGCCTGCTTTGTCCGTAACATCACCCTTTTGGCGAGAGGAGCAAAGTCATGATGGATAACATCTCCCTTTTCATGTTTCCGGTGATGATTCTGGTTGTATTTGCAGGATTCCCCGTTGTTTTCAGTCTGATGGGCATTTCTTTTTATTTCGGCATCGTCTGTTTCGGACCGGAGATCATCCCGATGATCATCCGCCGCGTCTACGGTGTGGCCGACAACTATGTTCTCGCCGCCGTGCCGCTGTTCATTTTCATGGGAACGATGCTGGAGAGATCGGGCATCGCTAAAATCCTGTTTGAGACGATCAGCATGTGGACGGGACGCATCAGAAACGGTCTGGCGGTGACGACCATCCTGATGTGCACCATCATCGCCGCCTGCACGGGGATTATCGGGGCGGCCGAGGTGATGGTCGGGGTGATGGCCATACCGCCGATGATGAAACGGAAATACAACCATGCCCTGATCGCCGGCACAGTCATCGCCGGCGGGGCGCTCGGCACCATCATCCCGCCGAGCGTCGTCACCGTCGTCTACGGTCCCGCCGCGGGGATATCCGTCGGCCGTCTCCTGATCGCCACGATCTTCCCCGGCCTTCTGCTCTCGTCGGTCTATGTTTTGTACATTGTCGTCCGTTCCTATGGCCAAAGGGGGTTTGCCCCGCCGATCTCTTCCGAGGATCGGGATATTCCCATGTCGCGGAAACTCAAGGCCACGGCTACGGGGATGCTGCCGTCCGCCGCCCTGATCTTCACCGTTATGGGCACCATCATTCTCGGCTTTGCCGCACCCACGGAAGCCGCCGCCCTGGGCGCCTTCGGAAGTGTCCTGCTGACGATCGGCTACGGCAATTTTAGTTTGAAGGTGTTGCAGGAGGCGACCATCCAGACGCTCAAGATCTCCAGCATGATGATGATGATCCTGCTCGGAGGGTTCATGTTCAGCGGCGTTTTCCTCGGGCTCGGGGGCAGCGACGCCACGGAGAGGATGCTCTCGGCCCTCAACATGGGGCCCTGGGCGGTTCTGGCTTTCTTTATGTTCGTCGTCTATCTTGCCGGATTTCTTCTTGATTGGGCCAGTATCCTGCTCATCTTCGTTCCCATCTTTTCGCCGATCATCGAAAAGCTGGGTTTCGACCCGATCTGGTTCGGCGCACTCTTCATCATGATGATCCAGACCTCCTATCTGACGCCGCCGATGGCGCCCGGGATCTTCTATCTGAAGGGGATTGCCCCGCCCGAGCTGACGACCCGGGAGATATTTCAGGGTATTGTTCCCTATATGCTGCTCCAGCTTGTCGCCATTACCATCGTTGCCTTCTTCCCGCAGATCGCCCTCTGGCTGCCGGAAAAGCTGATCGGCTGGAATTAAGAATGTGTAAAGCCCTATGACCTTTATGGAACCGGAAAGGAGAGAAACATGATGACCAAAAAAGAACGCATCCTCATGGCCATGCGGGGCGAGACCCCGGACATGCTGCCCTATACGCCGCGCTTCGATCTCTGGTACAATTCCAACTCCTACCGGGGAACCCTGCCCAAGCGCCATCAGGGGCGCAGCCACGATGAAATTGCCCGGGCGGAGGGGTGGGCTCTGCACAAGGTCGTCCCGGAACTCCTGGAAGTGGTCGATCCCTGGGAGAACCTCACAAGGGGCATCGGACTCTACAGCCTCAAGGAAAACGGCTACAAGATCAACTTTTCGCCCAACGTCCATCTGGAGGTCCGGAAGAGCCGCAAGGAGGATGAGGAGGCCACGCTGGTGGAGTACCACACCCCCGTGGGGGTGGTCAGCACCAAGGAAGTGATCAACGAGGAGATGCGCAAGGCCGGCGTCTCCATCACCTGGGTTCAGGAGCACGGCATCAAGCGGCCCGAGGATTACGAGATCTGGGCCTACATCTTCGAGAACATCACGGTGACCCCGGACTATGAACGTTACCGGGCCTGGCAGAACCGCATCGGCGACGACGGCGTAGCCGTGATGATGGGCAGCTTCGCCGCTTCGCCCATCAACCACATCCAGCGCGACTTTCTCGATGCTACGGAGTTCTTCTTCCATTACAAGGATCACGCGAGGGAGATGCGGCGACTGGCCGAGGCCATCGGCTTGGTGTACGAGCAAGCCCTCAAGGTGGTGGGCGATTCACCGGCCGAGGTGGTCCTCTGGGGCGCCAACTACGACGACATGATCACCTACCCTCCTTATTTCCGGAAGGAACTGACTCCCTGGATCCGGAAGGCCTCCGATTATCTGGCCGCGAAGGGCAAGCTGGTGATCTGCCACTGCGACGGCGAAAACCAGGGCCTCATCGACCTGATTGCCGATTCGGGCATGCACGTGGCCGAGGCGGTCTGCTGTGCACCCATGACCAAGCTGCCGATCGAGACCTACTACGAGCGCTGGTGCAAATCCGGAAAACTGACCCTCATGGGCGGCCTGATCCAGTCCATGCTCTCACCGGCCACGTCCAGCCTGGAAGAGTTCCATGCCTACCTTGACCATTTCTTCAAGGCCGTGGCGCCGGGCAACCGGATCATCCTGTCCGTGGCCGATACCACCCCGCCCAACGCGGATTTTGACCGCCTGGCCATGATCGCCGAGCGCGTCGAAAGAGAAGGCCGCCTGCCCCTCTCGGCCGGCGCCTTCCGCCCCCTGACCGAGGCGCAGTTGAAGCCGGCCGCCAGCCGCATGGCGCAACAGGTGCCCGACGAGACCTTCCAGACCGTCCACGCGGACGTGCTCGCCGGCAACGATGCGGACATCAAGGTTCACATCCAGGCGCTGCTCGACCAGGGGGTGAACGCCAAGGAGATTCTCAACCGCGGCATGCTCAGCGCCATGGAGGTGATCAGTGGACGCTTCCGCGAAGGCACGGTGTTTATTCCCGAGGTATTGCTGTCCGCCCGTGCCATGAAGGAGGCCCTCATCGTGCTCGAACCATATCTAGCACAGGAAAAGAAGGATGTAACCGGCAAAATCCTGCTCGGCACGGTGCGCGGCGACCTGCACGACATCGGTAAGAACATGGTGGCTACCATGCTGCGCGGGGTCGGTTTCGATGTGGTGGACCTCGGCATCAACATCACGGCGGATAATTTCGTTGCGGCGGTCGAACAACAACGGCCGGACATCTTGGGGATGTCGGCCCTGCTGACCACCACGATGCCCGAGATGAAGAAAACCATCGATGCCCTCATCGCCCGCGGGCTGCGGGACCATGTCAAGGTTGTCGTGGGCGGCGCGCCGCTCAACGAGAAGTTTGCCCGGGATATCGGGGCGGACGGATACGGGAGCGATGCGGGGGCCGGTGTGGATCTGGTCAGGAAGTTGTTGAAAGAGAAGATCCCACAATAGATCCGGAGGGGAGGCGCCTCGGCAAAACCCGATATGCCTCCCTGGTTTCCGTTGGTGGGGGAAGAAGGACAGGCCAAAATACTCGTAAGGGAGTAAGTCTCTGCACCGTCGAGGAGATGCAATGGATTGTCCCCGAATTGCGAAATCGACCATGAACAAAGGACGGCGGGTGGTGATCGCCTGCCGAGTGATGGAACCGGAGCTGACACGAGTTCTGGCGGAGGGGGAGGAAAAGGTAGAGATCCTATACCTCGACCAGGCCCTCCACCGGACGCCGACCAAACTGCTTGTTCAACTCCAGGAAAAGATCGATCAGGTCGCGCAAACAGCCTCACGGATCGTGCTGGGCTACGGCCTCTGTTCCAACGGCGTGGTCGGTGTCGCGGCCCGTCAACAGGGTTTGCTCATCCCCCGCTGCCACGACTGCATCGCGCTGTTCCTCGGCTCGCCCCTCCGCTATCAGGAGGTTTTCCGGGAAAAACCGGGCACCTACTACCTGACGCCGGGCTGGATTGCGGAAAAAAAGGACCCCCTGGGGGTTCTCGAAGAGTATGTTCCCAAGTACGGCCGGGAGACGGCGCAGTGGGTTATCGAGGAGGAGCTCAAACACTACACCCACATCGCGCTCATCGATACTGGGGTGGAGGAGATGGCGCCGCTCCGGGAGCGGGCGATGGAGAATGCCGCCGTGCTGAAGAAACAGTACGAGGAGATTCCGGGCAGCCTCGACTACTTCCGTGAGATTCTCCGCGGTCCATACACGGAGGAGAAGTTCCTGCGCCTCCGCCTGGGTGAGATGTTCACCCAGGAGATGTTCTTCTAATGGGCTGTCGAAAAAAAGCCCATCTTCTTCCCTCATCCATCATGATTTTCGCTCCTTGGAATCGCGATGGTTGGACGGGATGAGATCGGCCAGAAACGGCAGCTCTCCCGTCGGGCCGAAGGGCAGTGCGAAGAGGCTGCCATGGATCGCCAGCCCCGGGAGATGTCGTGATTCTTCATAGAGGGCGCCGGATACGGCAAGCCACTCAAGATCGCGTGTATTGGCAATCCATGCCACACGGACCTTTTCCGGCGTCCAGAGGCCGATGTTGGCGAGGGCCGCGTCGAGAGCCTCCCGATCATGGGCAAGCGCGATCGGCAGGCGTCCCTTCTCCGGCGCTACGGCCGTGATGCAGTTCAGGGCAGTGGCGTCCGAATCGACCTTGTTCAGCGCGCGGCGGGTAATAAAATCGGCCAAGCCGATGCCGGTAGCGTTGCCATCCGATGGACTAGACAGATCCCGGACGACGATCCTCGTGATGCAGGGCGTCGTGCATTCCTGTTCGTAAATGTTCATGATTCGGCCAATGACCTTCGTGTCCATCCCGGACCCAGAGATGTCCTTGCCGATCTCATCCACCAGCAGAACATCCAACCGGTCAAAGGGGAGTTTCGGCTTGTAGATCTTCGATTCTTCGAGAAGTTCCGGCTCGCGCCGGAAAATATTCCCCGCCGGAACGCACTCCAGACGCCGCAGGCGATTCCTGTGATCCTCCAGGATCGCGATTCCTCCCAGGATGGGGAGGCGGTCCAGGATGACCCGGGCGATGGACGCGATCGCCTCGGCATAAGAGATGTTAACGGCCAGTTGGTGCATGATCCGGGCGCCCTCCGGTCTTCCCAGGCCCACGACGGCCATCTTCAGGAGGCCGGATTCGGTGGGGCCGATGTATTCCGAGTGTTCCTTGACGCGGTTCACGAGGATGACGTGGTCCGCCTCGGCGGCGGCGCGCTCAACGAGGACCGGCACGCCTTCCCGGACCTCGCCGATCCGGATCATCTCCAGCGTATCGTGGATACTTGCGCCGGTCGTTTCCTCGGTCAATCCCATCGAGGCCAGTACATGCACCTGTCCCCGGGCGGTGCCTCCGCCGTGGCTGCCCATGGCCGGCAGCAGGATTGGCAGTGCCTTGCGGGCGGCGATGGCGTCCGCCAAGGTTTTGAGGATCTCCGGCATGGACGAAATACCGCGGCTCCCCGCCGTGATGAGGACGGTCTGTCCGGCGCGGACAGGGTCGAGCAGCCCGCTCCTCTCCAGTTCGGCGAGCACGGCCTGCCGGGGGGAAGGGGCCGGGTCGTCGGGAAAAATCTGCCGGATCAGGCCGAAACGGGGATAATCCATCGCATCTCCTTAAGGTCGGGTTAAAGACCGACGAAGCTGCGGGCCAGGGCCACAGCTTGCACCGCATCCTTTCCGTAGCCGTCGGCGCCGATCTTTTCGGCGAAGGCGGCGTCGACGGGGGCGCCCCCCACCATGACCTTGACCCGGTCCCGCAGATCGCGCGTCCGGAGTTCTTCGATGACGCGTTTCATCTCCGGCATGGTGGTGGTGAGCAGCGCGGAAAGGCCCAGCACCTGGGGTCGGATTTCGGCCACCTTGGCCACGACCTTCTCCACATCGATATCGACACCCAGGTCGAGCACCCTGAAACCGGCCCCTTCCAGCATCATGACCACGATGTTCTTGCCGATGTCGTGAAGATCGCCCTTGACGGTTCCCATGAGAACGACGCCTTTGGGTTCGCCGGCCTCGCCGGTCATGAGGGGTTTGACGATGTTGAGGCCGAGTTTCATCGTCATGGCGGAAACCATCATTTCGGGGACAAAGATCTCCCCGGCGCTGAATCTCTGACCGACCACATCCATGGCGGCAATCAGCCCCTCCTGAATCACCGTGTCCGGGGATATCCCCGTTTTGCAGATCTCGCGGACCAGGGATTCGATTTCCCTGTGACGGCCCTCAATGATGCCGTCTTTGATTTTTTGGATGGATTCATTCATTCTTCCTTCTCCTTGATCCGAGTCAGTAACCTTCCCGCACTGCGGCCGGGATGGCCCGGAGATTGGCCAGGGGCGTCGTGAGGGGAACGGCGCACTCCGGCCCGATGATATCGACGCCCGCCTCAATGGCATAACGCGCCTGCCGGTAGACGTCCTCCGGCGTACCCTGAAACAGGGTCTTGGGGTTGTTCAGGTTGCCGATCAGGGAAATCCGTTTGCCGATTTTCTCGACCGCCGCTCTGGCGTCCACCTGCCATTCGAAGTGGTATGCGTCGACGCCGGATTCGGCGAAGAACTCCAGACGGTCGAGGCAGTTGCCGCAAATGTGGAGGATCATGGGCCCGCCCACACGGGCGGTGATCTCCTGGTGAATGGGGAGCAGATAGTCCCGGTAATGGTAAGGCCCGACCAGGTTTCCGGTGGCGTGGTCGGCCAGGACCACCGCATCGGCGCCCGCCCGGAACTGTGCGTTGGCGAAGGCGATGGTGACCGGCATGAGTTGCCTCAGCATGCGGTTGATTTTATCCTTTTCGCCGAGGCCGAGCTGCAGCAGGAAGTTCTGCGTGCCCGCCATATGGTAGGAAAGCGTCCAGGGGCCCATGACCTTGCCGATGATTGCCGCCTGTCCCCCGACCTCCCGGCGCAGCATGGACAGGGCGTCGAGGACGACGCGGAAGGATGGCTTTTCGAGGATGTTTTCCGGAACGATCACGTCCGAAAAATCCGCGTGCGGCGCCGTCTTGGCATCGGGCATCCGCGTCTCGTTTCCCCAGTCCATTTCGCAGCCCAGCGCGGCCGATTCCTGATGAACGCTGTATTCCGGCATGACCGTGTCAAAACCCGCCAGCTCATGGCCCGCCAGGGCCAGGTCGGCCATCGCGCGGGCATTCAAATGGGCCTCCGGGAAGAAGGCCCCGCAGGCCTTCATCAGTTCCACGCAGGCGATCGACGTGGGATTCCCCGCCGGGGGGCGTATCCCTTTCCGGCCGCCGTAGAGGGCCGACATGAAGAGATTGTAGGGTGTCGCTTTCATCGTTCACCTTCCTTCAAAGAGCTCTTTTTTCCCAGGTCAAACAGGACCTGAACCCCGAGATTCCGACCGGTCGTTTTTTGGATTGCCTGTGCCACATCGTCAAGATGTTCGAGCATCTTCATCTTGGCGGCCCCGACGTCCCGGGCGGCGATGATCGCGACGATCTGCCGGTGGAACCGGATGGCTCTTTCGCTGGCGCCGGGAAGCACGGCGACCTCGGCGATGAACTGAAGCAGGAGGTCCCACAGCGTCGTTAAAAATTTGGCCAGAACTTTATTGCCGCTGATGTTGGCCAGTTCCACATGAAAGCAGGTGTCATGCTTGCTGAAGGTCGAAAGATCGCCTTTCCGGAAGGCATCCTCCTGCCGGTCGATCGTGGCCGTCAGCGCATCCAGATCGGCCTGACTTGCCCGCATGACCGCAAGCTGAACCGTGGCCATCTCGATGAAAAACCGGGCCTCGAAGAACTCGCCGGCCGTGGCGGAGGTGATCAACAGATGGTCCTTCAGGGAGGAGACGTAACTGGCCGGACTGCCCATCTCCACGATCGTGCCGACGCCGGCTTTGGTCTTCAACAGACCCATGGCCGACAGCTTGTGGACCGCTTCCCGCAACGTGTTGCGGCTGACCGAAAACTGCCGGGCCAGTTGGTCCTGGGGCGGCAGGATATCACCGGGCGCAAGTTCGCCGTTGAGGATCCGGTCATGGATGACTTTGAACACCTCATCGGCGGCGGACATTTTTTTGATTCTTGCGACGTCCACGGGACTTCTCCTCATCCCCTCATCATCAGCCGGGGAAGCCAAAGCGACAGGCCGGGCCAGGCGGTGACGATGATCGTGCCCAAAACGGTGAGCCAGAGATAGGGCATTGTCGCCATGTAGATCTGGCCCATGGTGATCTCCGGCGGCGCAATGCTCTTCGTGTAGAAGGCCGACGGGGCGAAGGGCGGCGACAGATAGGCAATATGCATGTTCATGCAGTACACTACACCGAACCATACGTTGTCGAACCCCATATCCAGGACGATGGGAAGAAAGATGGGGAGCGTCAGGAAGAGGATGCCGATCCAGTCCAGAAAACAGCCCAGAAAGATCCAGATGAGCTCCATGAAGATTATGGTGCCCCAGGGTCCGAGGTCCATCGCCTTGAGGGCGTTGGTGACGAAGGTAGTGCCCCCGGCCAGCGTATAGGCGCCGATGATGGTTTGCGCCCCGAAAAAAAGCCAGGCCAGCATGCTGCTGATTTTGAGCGTTTCAAAGAGGCTTTCCCGCATCATCGCGATACTGAAGCGGCGGTTGATCACGGCGGCGATGATGGCGAAAATCACGCCGACGCCGGCCGCCTCGGAGGGTGTCGCGATCCCGGCGTAGATGGAGCCCAGGACGCCGCCGGCGATGAAAATCGGGAGCACCAGCCCCCGGAGTGTCGAGAGCTTCTCGCGGAGGGTCAGCGCCTTTTCATCCGCCGCCGTTACCGGCGCCGATTCCGGGTGCCGCCAGCAGTGGACGATGACGTAGAGGATGAAGAGGAGCCCCAGTCCGATGCCCGGAAGGATGCCCGCCAGGAAGAGCTCGCCGACCGAACATCCCGCGGTCATCCCGTAGACGATGAAGACCACGCTGGGCGGGATCAGGGTGGCGAGACCGCCCCCTGCGGCCACGCTTCCTATCGCGAGTTTGTAGTTATACTTCTTGGCCAGCATCTCCGGCAGGGCGAGCAGTCCGAAAGTGACGATTTCGGCCCCGATGACGCCGACCATCGTGGCCATGATGGCGTTGGCGATGATCGTGCCGACGGCCAGCCCTCCCCGCAGCCTTCCCGTCCAGACATGGACGGCGCGGAAGAGATGCTCCGCCACGCCGGAGCGCTGGAGGATGCCGGCCATCAGCACGAAGAGGGGCACGGACATGAGGGTGTAATTCATGCTCATGTCGAAAACCCGGGAAACCAGCATCACCATGACATTCAAGTCGAACTTGGTCAGGATCAGCACCACCGCCACCGAACCGATGGACCACGCCAACGGCAACCCCAGGAGCATCAGCGACAGCATGCCGACGACAATCAGAATACTGATCCATTCAATGCTCATAAGGTTTTACCTTTGACGACGAAATGGAGGTCCCGGATGAATTTGGCCGTGCCCTGGAGAAAAATCATCGCCAGGGCGATGAACATCGCCGCCTTGAACGGATAGATGGGTGGATTCCAAGGCGACTGGGTCGTCTCCCGCAGGCCGATGGACTGCGCCGCATACCGGAAGGTGGCTATTGCCATCACAAAAATATAGAGGGAAAAGGCGAAATAGGTCAGGCAATCGATCAGGGCCCGGACACGGGGCTTGAATCGGACATAGAGGATATCCACGCGCACGTGGTTGTCGGTCAGCATGGTCCAGGGACCCCCCAGAAGGTAGAGAAGGGAGCAGCCGAAGATGGTCGCCTCCGCCACCCAGACGGTGGGGCGGGTCAGAAAGTCGCGCATCACGACTTCATAACCGATGCAGAAGGCAATCAACAAGGACAGGATGCTGACCGCTTTGCCGGTCTTTGTGCTGAAGGCGTCGATGAAAGAAAGCATCTTTTTCAAGACAATCCTCCGAATCGCATGAAAAGGGGAGGAAGGGAACAGAAATCCCCTCCTCCCCGGATGAAATCAGGTTCAACCGTTATTTGATTCGGCCCAATTCCCTGAGCCAGGCCTCCTGGGCCTCGATCACCAGTTTGGTCTGTTCGTTTTTCTTCTTCCACTCCTGCCAGATTCCCTGGGCGATCTTGCGGGCCTTGGCCTTCTCTTCCGTGCTCCAGGTCACCTGTGTCATTTTCTTGGATTTGGCTTCACCCACCACCTTCAGGTCATCCACTGCGATCCTTTCGACGGAATCCCAGCACCACTCGCGTGTGGCAGCCGTGAGGATCTGCTTGATGTCGGGGGGAAGCTTATCCCATTCGCCCTTGTTGACCGTGAAGTCGCCGACGGGCATGGAGTGGAAACCGGGGTAGGTGAAGAAGGGGGCAATCTGGTGAAACCCGGTTTTGTCGTTGATGGAGACGGTCGCCCAGTTGAGGGCTTGGATCACGCCCTTGTCCAATGCGGAGAAGATTTCCGTACCCGGCATGACCACCACGGAGGCGCCGGCCTTGGCCATGAATTCAGCCTCCATGCCCTGCGGCTCGCGGATCTTGATGCCTTTGAGGTCCGCCAGTTTGGTAATGGGCTTTTTGGAAGGCCAGGACTCGACGCCCCAGAACATCACGCCTACGGTATAGGCGTTGAATGGTTTGTAGAGATCGCGCAGCATGTCCAGCCCCCCGCGGTAGTGCATGAAAGTGTCCAGTTCCCAGGGATGCTCATAGGCGAAGATCAGGTCGGTCAGGGCGGCAAAGGCGGGGTTCTTGCCGCTTGCGTATCCCGGCCAGACATGGATGGCCTGGAGAACATTGTTCTGCACGGCGGTGAGGGTTTCGTTGGTCGGAACGATGGAGCCTGCCGGATAGGGCTCGATCTCCAGCCGGCCGTTGGTCATGACCTTTACTTTCTTGCAGAAGTCTTCAAAAGTTCTCTGGGGGGTTTCCTGGGGATTCCAAAGGGTTTGGGCTTTCCATTTGATGGGACCCTCTGCGGCCGCCGCCGGCGCGGCCACCCAGAGTAAAACAGAAACAGCACAAACGATTACAAACCATCTGTTCTTCATAGACTCCTCCTCCAAGATTTTTTTCTGCTGGATTTCTCCTGCTGCCTTGCCGGAGCGCGAAACACGATCCCAATTCATTCGATCGAACGGTTCGGCGCATCGCCTTCCGGATTTTCGCATCTTTAAAGTCTTGTGAAAGAAGCCCTCTGCCGGGATGGTTTTTGTTGATTCTGTTTGCTGTTGCAGGCAGGGGCGTGATACGGCGGGTAAATAGGATTATTCTACTAAGTTGTCAAGTTTTTTTTGGGGGGTGCCCAAATTCGGTGCATTTGTTCAATGACAAGGGGGCTTTGTTTCTCAGGCGACGGCAAGGACGATTACTGCATGGACTATATATGCGCCTTCCGCGAGGGGCGGGTCGAATAGCGGGGAGTCGAACATCAGCCGATGTTCTGTTCGATCAACCGCTTTCGGTATTCCGTCGGGCGGATACCCTCTTTTTTCTTGAAGATCTTGGCAAAGTGGCTTGGATCTTGATACCCGACTTCGAGACAGATCTGCATCATGCTCATGTTTTTCTGCATGAGCAGTTTTTTGGCAATCGAAATTCTGACGGAGGTAAGGTACTCCAGGAAGGAGATCCCCATCTCTTTTCGAAACAGATGGCTGAGATAGAAGGGGTTGATCTCCACGGCCAGCGCCGTTTTCTTCAAGGAGATCTCCTGATTGTAATGGCCCCAGATATATTCCTTCGCTTTGATAAAAACACGGGTGTGCCGGATATTCCGATTCTGATAGATGCATTCGAAGAGCTGGTCAAAGGCCTTTTTCAGAAAATAATAGAGGGTTTCCTGCGAATCATCCCGTGAGAGGTTCTGGATATATTGGTATTTGAAACCGAGGATCTCCTCCAGGTTGGCTCCGGCCTCCACGGCAGCCCTGGCAATGATGAAGATGATCTCCAAGGCCCTGGCTTTCAGAATCCCGATATGCTCATGACTCCGGAACAGGGTCGTTCCGAGCAGTTCGTCCAGCAGTCCTTTTGCACCCTTTCGGTCTCCCATTTTGATGAGGTCGACCAGTTCCTTTTCTTTGTAAAGATCGCCTCGGGGCTGAAGATGGGAAAGGACGGCCGTTGCATCATCCGACTTTCGTTGCTTGCCGAGAAAAAGTTCCTCCGCCAACAAGGCCTGTTGCCGGGTGATTTCATGCTCCTTTTGCTGGGAAGCGGAATCCACGTTTGAGAAGTAATTGGCAATCATGAAGAGAAGATCGGCCGCGGCTTGAACCCTTCGCTCGGAAAAAACGGGGATCTCGGAGAGCGTCCGAATCAGCGAACTGTCGTCATCCAGACAGAGGCCTTTCACTTTGGCGAGGATGCTCTGTTTCAGGACGGGATTGAGTGGTCTCAGCAGGATCGGACCGCAAACAAAGGCGGAGAAGTTGTTTTTCCCCTCGATAAGAGGCGCCGTAAATTCGATCATGTCTGTATGGCATTGAAAGATGGAGGGTTCTCCTATTTTTAGCGATATTTGGACGGCCCGATTGATCTCTTTGAGACAGTTTTCCCTGCCCGCGGAACAACTCCGGATGAGTTGACAGAAAGGATGGCCCTCTCCATAGATCGAGCTGATTTCGCCCTTTTCCTGCAATGGGAAGAGACGAACCCGCAATTTTGTTGCCTGCTGAAAAGAGTCGAGGATTCGCAAGAACCGCTGGTTTTCAGATTGCTCGGAGCCCGATACCCATCGAAGGGCTTCCTGATTCGGAACCATCCCTTTTTGTCTCCTCTTTCCGTCCGACCAATAATGCCTTCGCCTTTTTAACCCCGTCCATGACATCGCACCCAAATCCGTCCGCCCCGATGCTGTCGGCGAATTCCTGGGTGATGGGGGCGCCGCCGACAAGGGTCCGGACGCTCCCCTTGAGCCCCGCTTTCTTCAGCGCGATGATCGTATCTTCCATGGCGTGCATGGTGAGGGTGTAGAGACAGGAGAGCAGCAGCAGATCCGGTTTTTCCTTCCGGACCGCTTTTACGAAATTTTCGGGCGACACATCGATTCCGAGGTCCACGACCTCAAATCCGTTTGCATCCATGAACATGATGAAAATGTTTTTGCCGATATCATGGACATCTCCGCTGACGGTTCCCGCCACGGCTTTTCCAATATACCGGGGTCTCAATGCGATCAAGGCGGGTTGCAGGATGTTGAGGGAAAGTTTCGTCGCAATGGCCGAGACCAGGACATTCGGGATAAAGTATTCGTAGGTCTTCCATTTTTCCCCGACGATTTCCATCCCGCGCAGAATTCCCTTCTCGATGATGAGGGGTGGGGGAAGGCCCTCCCGAAGGCATTTTCCGGTAAAGGCGGTTGCCCTCTGGATATCCCCCTTGACAATCGCGCATTCCAATTGACGGATGGAGTTCATGGGATTCTGTGGATAAAATCCGCTCCTTTCTAAGGATGTCCGTGACTTTATCATAACCAATTAAAAAGTAAAGGGAGAAAGGGGCGTCCGGTGTCGTACGCCGGATGGCCTTTCGGCGGTTCATGGCAGAAGTTTCCGGAATCGATCCCTTCAGGCTTCAGGACCGTCCTGAAAGGGAGATGCCGCGGTTGATCTTCCGCTTCAGCCTCTGAAAGAGGAACCAGAAGTAGATCTCCTGGGGAAGATTGGTGCGGGCCTTTTTCAATACCGTGATTCCCTGCTGTGCGGAGGCCAGGGCCTGGGGCAGACGGCCGGCCTCCAGATGCAGACCACTCAGTCGCAGGTAGGTGAAGGGTGTGAGCGCCCCCTCCTGAACGCTTCTGTCGTAACTGTCCAATGCGCGCCGCGGATCGCCCATTTTTTCGTAGAGGATTCCCAACTTGTTGTAGATTAAAACGCCGCCGGCGCTTTTGGGGGGGAAGTTTTCCAGTGCCCGGCAGTAGAAGGCCTCGGCCTCAAGGTACCGGCCGCGGTTGAACAGCCTCTGGCCCGCCAGCACGGGGCCCAGGGCCTCCATGGTTTCCTCGGATATGGTGGTTTTAGGGATGAGGTCTCGCCAGCCCATGCGTAGAATTCCATTTCCTTCGTTTTATTGCCGCGCAACCACAGGTTGCGCGGGGTATCATCAAGAAAGGGGCTCCCTCCTCATTACCCGGGAACAGGCGAAGAGGAGAGAGCCCGCATCCGACCGACGGAGTTGATCCGTCGCTTCGATCATTCTTATTCATCCAATTCCACGACGGGCACCCGCCAGAGGGCCAGCATGATGAAAGCGGCCACGAGGGCGGCAATGATCCAGTACCAGAATCCGGCGGTCCAGCTGTAGTTGTCCACCAGCCAACCGGTGAAAATACCGGTCATCGCGGCGCCGAGATAGCCGAAGCCGTCGATAAAGCCGGCGGCCGAGGCCGCGGCCTTGCGGCCGGCGAAATCCTGTGCCGCGTGTCCCACCATGAGAACGTGGGCCCCGTAGGTGCAAAAACCGATCAGGGCCAGGTAGACCAGGCCCAGTACCCATGCCCCCTCAGGCGCGTAGTAGAACAGATAGGAGAAGATGGCCAGTCCGAAGAGGCAGAGGCAGACGACTGGGGCCCGGCGATTGTCGAAGAACCTGCCGGTGGCCCAGCCGCAGAAAATGGAGCCGGCCGAACCCGCCAGGGGCAGGACGGCCACCGAAAGGCCGGCGCTGGTGATCGAGGCCCCCTGGACTTCGATCAGAAAAACCGGCGCCCAGTAGAAGAAACCGTAGCGGATGATGTCCAGGCAGAAGAAGGCGACGGAGACGCCCCAGATGCGCGGATTGGTCAAGCACACCTTGACCGTATAGCCGAAACCCATGTGCTTGTCCTGGGTCACATGGCACACCGGAGCGGATGTGGGGTCGAGCTTTGAGGGTTCAGCGGCTTCGCCCGAGGCGATCTTCCGAAGCTGTTCGATCGGCGGAAGCCCGACCTCTTCCGGTGCATTGCGCAGGCGGATCACGAAGTGGACAGAGGAGATGAGGAGTAAAATGGACGGCACCCAGAAAAGGGTGCGCCAGGTGTAGTGCGCCGCCAGAGAGGAGGCCAACAGCCAGGCCAGGGCGTTTCCGATCTGGTAGCAGGAACCCAGCAGACCCATCCATTTGCCGCGCTGGGCCACGGTGAACCAGTTGGCCATGGTCTTGACCTGGGGCGACCATCCCATGGACTGGAAGTAGCCGTTCAGACCCCATACGACCAGCATGAAGCCGAAGGCGGTGGAAAAGCTGAAAACGATGTTGAGCAGGGCCGAACCGATCATTCCCACGAAGACGAGCTTGCGTGCCCCGTATTTGTCGCCCAACTGGCCGTTGACAAACTGGCCCAGGGAATACATGATGAAAAGGGCTGTGCCCAGCAGGCCCAGAAGGGTTTTGGAATAGCCGAACTCGTTGGTGAGGCCGGGCAGTGCGAAGGATATGTTGGCGCGGCACAGGTAGAATGAACCATAGGTGATCCAGATGGTGACGAAGGTCCTGACCTGCCAGCTCTTCCAGGCGGAAAGGATGTCCGTTCGACTCATTTTGCCGGCGTCGTATTGCGTCAATGTGCTCATAGATTTCCCTCCATTTTATTGTACCCGATTAGGGTCGTTTGAGGATCCTCTTTGCCAATGTTTATCTGAGCTTTCCCAGCAGAATGAGCTTGGGTTTGTCCTTTGCAACCAGATCTCCCAATGCCGCCTTGACTCCCACCGGATTGGCCATGGGCTTCCCCCCCGGATTGAGATAGATGCCCGCCGCCACGAAACGCTTGTAGACGTCCTTCTTTATGGTCCCTTTGAAATCCGCCTCCCCCTTCTCGTTGACCTTGAGAACATGGGGCGCCGGGCCGATGCCTTCGAACATCTGACTTTGCTCATTGACGAAGAAGGCGGTATAGAGGCCCTTGGGATCCAGACCGCTGATCTGGATCGAGACATCAACACCGTTGGCGGTGTTGAGGACGATCTTGCCCTTCGCCTCCCCCTTGACGCCCTTGGCCTGAACCAGAGCCACCTCTTTCAAGTCGCCGGATTTCGGCTGATCCGCGGCCAGGGACGCGCCAGTCCAAACCAGTGTCAATGCCACGATGAACATGAATAAACTCTTTTTCATAACAACACCTCCTTCTTTAATATCTTTTGAATATCTCCTGCCGTCATGTTTCGGTATCCATCTTCCCGGGATAGAATCACCCCCTTCCACAAGGATTCCTTACCGCGAATC
This sequence comes from Deltaproteobacteria bacterium, assembly GCA_026388345.1. The sequence continues at coordinate 8,627 of JAPLJY010000036.1, read as the reverse complement.
GATCGATGGGCGGGCTGTCCGCCTCATTGTATCTATGTTAGACCTATGCGTCAAGCCTTCCCTCCCGGAAGGCGCAGATATACTGGGCGCAGAAAGGGTCTTTACACAGGAGCGCTTCCCCGGCCCGGATCATCGCCATGAGGGCCTTATCGGTGGGGTCGAGAATCGCCGCGTCCATCCCGCATCCCAGTGCCAATATGAGAAAGGCCTGATTGAGGAGCTTCCGTTTGGGGAGGCCAAACGAAATATTGCTCAACCCGGAAACGGTCTTTGCCTCTCCGAGGTTTTTCTTGATCCCCCGGAGGGTTTCCAAGAACAAGGTCCCGTTTCCATGCTGGGTTGAGAGGGTCATCACAAGAGGATCGAAATAGATATCCTCCAGGGGGACCCTATATTTCTGCGCCTCCGTCGCTATGGCTTCGGCTATCTTCAGGCGTTCCTCGCTGGTCGCAGGAATTCCACCTTCACTGCTCGACGTGAGCGCGATCACCTTGCACCCATACTGTTTGACCAAAGGGAAAATCTCCTCCATTTTGGCCGGTTCTCCGTTCACCGAATTGATCATGGCCTTACCCCGGTGAAGCTTCAGGGCTGCCTCGATGGGCCGGGAGCGGCCGGAGTCAATGCAGAGCGGAAGGTCAACAACCTTCTGAATCAGGGGCACCAGCCAGGCAAAATCCTCGGCCTCTTCCTCGGGGTAGAGCGCAAGCCCCGAATTCACATCCAGAAAAGTGGCGCCCCCCTCAGCCTGCTTTCGGGCCAGCTCCTGTATAAAGGCGGCATCCCGTTCTCGAACCGCCTTTCCCACGTCTTTTCTCGTCGTATTGATTTTTTCGCCGATAATCTCCATCCGATCTCCACTTCTCCTCTCCGGGGCGGCCGCATGGTCATGATTTCAGTGCGAGGCGCCGACTCGCTTGAGAGGGCCTTTAATAGACTCCATATTCGTGATATGCCTCAAAGAGGGCCGCCACGTTCTCCATGGGGGTGTCCGCCTGGATATTGTGGGAAGTTCCGAAAATATAGCCTCCTCCGGACTTGGCATTGTCTGCGGCGTATTTCACCATCTTTTTCACATCCTCCCGATTCCCCAGCGGGAGCACCTGCTGGATGTCCATGCCGCCCTGGAAGGAAAGATGTTTGCCGAACTCTTTTTTCAATCGTTTGATGTCCATATTGGTGGCCGTAGGTTGAACTGACTGCAAGCAATCCAGTCCGTTTTCAATGAACAGGGGTATGAGGGCGTAGACATCCCCACAGGTGTGGAACATCACCTTCAGGCCGTATTTGTGGGCAATATCGCAGTATTTCCGGAACCCGTCGGCAAAATACCGCTTCCACATCTGAGGGCCGACGAGGGGGCCCTGCTGGCCGCCCATATCGTCGCCCATCATGAACATGTCCATTTCGCCAGCGCCCGCCTCGAAGACTTTCGGGTTGTAGTTTACGAAATAGTTGATGATGTGGTCGCGAATGCACTCGACGATTTTGGGGTTCGCGGCGAGGTCAATGAAGGTTTGCTGAATGCCCCGCATATACATCATCGGTTTGAGTTGAGCCGTTCTGTCCAGCCGGTCGCCCTTGTTGAGTACGAAATACTGGGGGTGCCATTTGGCGCAGTCCTGCTTCACCTTGGAATAATCCCACCAGTCGGGTGTGGGCCAACGGGTATAGGTATTGATTTCCTCCACGGTCTTCATATGTTCCAGAGGAGACCATGACACTTCCTTGAATGTCCCCTCGTGAGGGGTTCCCTTCCCATAGGTCACGACCTTTCTCCTTACCCCCCAAAGGTCCTCCACCGTACCGTCGTCATACTTCTTGAATTCCTGACCCACGTAGCTGGCCCCGTAGTTATCCCTGACATCCACACCCAGGAACTTAAGCAGTTCCTCCTCGTTCTCACATCCCCAGTATTCCATGCACCGCTGCTTGATCTCAGCAACCATCCAGTTGTCGATGGGCATACGATCCGGTTCCTCGAAGTTTATCGCCTTGAGGGTCCTTTGGCGGGACGTCATTTTTTCATTCTTCGCCCGGAGTTCATCAATCCTATATCTCCTATCCTTGTAGGTTTTGTCTTCTTTCATGTCATGTCTCCTTTTCAGTGAGCCTCATGTTAGAATGGTGTCGACAACTCCCGCATCATTATTTTTTGGCTTGAATCAAGCTTTTTGCCACTTTGACCGCTCGGGGCGCATCCGGTGCATATCCGTCCGCGCCAATCAAGTCACAGAAGGCCTGATCGATGGGGGCTCCCCCAACCATGACCTTAACCTTATCCCTGATCCCCTGGTCTTTCAATGCCTGGATGATGTCTTTCATGGCCAGTCGTGTTGGCGTGTAGAGAGAAGAGAGGGCCACGATCTCAGCTTCCTGGTACTTTACCTCTTTTAAGAAACTGGCGGTAGGGACGTTTACTCCAAGGTCGATCACCTTGAAACCCGCTCCTTCGAGCACCATGGCAACAATGTTCTTGCCGACGTCATGAACATCGCCCGCTACGGTGCCGATCACAATGGTCCCCATGGGTTTGTGTAATGTTCCCTCCGACATTTTGGGGCGAAGAACCTTAAGGGCCTCCTGGGCTGCCATGGCGGCAATCATGAGTTCCGGGACAAAAGCCTCAAATTTCGAATATTTCTCTCCGATGGCATCCAATCCCGGGACAAGCCCGTCGCTAACAATTCGGTCAGCGCTGATGTTATCGCCGAGGAGCTTTTGAACCAGGGATCTGATTTCCTCACTTTTTCCTTTCTCCACGTAATCGGCCAGCTGTTTTAATGTAGACATTTCAAAACCTCCCTGAATAATTAAGAATGATAACCCACATCGACTCGCCGTCCTTCCGTTTACGACCGCCGCTGCCATGCTTTATATCCATCTTCCCTACCTTTTTCGCCACCACCTCCTTGAGTTTTGATTTGAAAATCTGATCTGTATTTCATTCCGCGAAAGCGGGAACACGAAGCTTTACGAAGGACCGAATTCCTGCTTCCGCAGGAATGGCGATTTGTTGAGTTTTAGCAGAAATTCAAACCTCTCCCTTTATGAAACCCGTATAATTTTATCTTATAAGAGGAAGAAATTTTATTGTCTATGAAAATTTTGTGAAGATTAAGGTTATTTTGCGAAATAATGGGCACGATTTACGATGGAATGGATTTGCGATCATGAATATCGGCAAACCGGAGTGAAAACGTATAATATCTGTTCCGATGCCGCACCCTGTCCAACGGCAAAACAATCCTTGAATAATGCGCCGCTCCCTGCTAAAAAAAGACCGGTTTTTTGTGATTCGGAAATCGGAGGCTATGAGATATCAATCTGTCCTTCCGTGGGTCGAATCGAACATCGGTCGGGAGGGATGTCGTGTCCGTGGGTGAAGTCAAACGGAAGGTGCGGAATGTAATCATCGCCTGCCGCGTAATGGAACCGGAGTTGTCTTATCTTGTTGCGGAAGCAAAGAGGGACGGCAACGGGACAGAAATCTTTTACATCGAACAGGCCCTCCACCGAACCCCTGACAAACTGATCGTGACGGTCCAGCAGAAGATCCGTCAGGAAATGCCGGGGGCCGCAAGGATTGTCCTTGGTTATGGTCTCTGTGCCAAAGGGATTGTGGGCGGAGCGGCAAGGGATACGGAGTTGATCATCCCCCGTTGCCACGACTGCATTGCGCTGTTTCTCGGTTCCCCGGACTGTCACCTGGAACGCTTTCGGGAAAATCCGGGAACATACTACCTGACGCCGGGCTGGGTCGCGGAAAAGAAGGACCCCCTGGGAATTATCGAGGAGAATGTTCCCCGTTATGGCCGGGAAACGGCGCATTGGGTCATGGAGGAGGAACTCAAACACTACACCCACATCGCTCTGATCGATACAGGGGTGGCGGAGATGGCGCCGCTGCGGGCGCGGGCGATGGAGAATGCCTCTGTCCTGAAGAAACGGTACGAGGAGATTCCAGGAAGCCTCGATTACTTCCGCGAACTCCTCCGGGGTCCCTACCCCGACGAGAAGTTTCTGCGACTTGGGCCGGGCGAGAAGTTTACCCAGGAGTTGCTCGATTAAGTCCTGTTCGTTCGCAGGGGCGGCAGGTGGGGGAAGGCATCCGCCATGTGCGGGATGAACAGGGCGGACGTGAACTCCTGCTGGAACTCCTTGGCCAGGGTCAGCTCAAGGTATTCGACCCGCCGGGCCATCTCCTCGGCCTCCAACCGCTTGTCCCGGTTCAGCAGGGCGATCCTCGCCCCGTCGCCGGCCGCATTCCCGACGGAAAAGATGCATTCCGGGTCGCAGTCGGGAAACATCCCGAGAATCATCGCCTCCGTTTTGTCGATATAGCTCCCGAAGGCCCCCGCCAGGACCACCCGCTCCAGTTTTTCGATTCCCCGTTTTTTCATCAACAGTTTTGCGCCGGCATAGAGGGCGCCTTTGGCGAGCTGGACGCTCCGGACATCCTGCTGGCTGATCGTGATCGCCCCCTCCAGAGAGGTTTCGTCCGGCCAGGCGATGACGAATTCCGGCTTCCCGTCGGCCAATCGGAGCCGGGGCGTTGCGAGATCGGAACGGAAACGGCCGCTTTGATCGATGATGCCTACCCGGTAGAGTTCGGCCACCCCGTCGATGATCCCGGAGCCGCAGATCCCCAGGGCGCCGGTGATCCGGAACTCCGGCCGCCAGCGCTCAACGCCGATGATCTTGAAAGAGACATCCAATGTGTCCGGATCGATTCGAATCCGCTCGATTGCCCCGGGGGCCGCCCGCATGCCGAACCGGATATGGGCCCCCTCCAGGGCGGGTCCGGTCGCGCAGGAGGCGGAGAGGAGTTTCTCCCGGTTTCCCAGGATCATCTCCCCATTGGTTCCCACGTCGATGATGAGCGTCATCTCATCCTGGCGATAGGGCTCTTCCGCGATCAGCACCCCCACATTGTCCGCACCTACAAAACCGGCTATGATGGGAAGGATGTGGACATTGGCGGCGGGGTGGGCCTGAAGACCGAGATCGCGCGCCTTGATGTCCAGGCTGCGGTGGACGGCGGGGGTGAAAGGAGAGAAGCCGAGCGCGCGCGGATCGATGCCGAGAAACAGGTGGTGCATCACCGTGTTTCCAACGATCGTGATTTCAAGAATGTCATCCGGGGAGAGGCCGTGATCCCCTGTGACGGTCCGGATGAGATGGTTCAGGCCATCGATGATTGCCCCCCGCATCTTTTTCATGCCGTCCGGGTTGTCTATCACATAGGTGATCCGCGAAATCACATCATCGCCGAAAGTGATTTGGGGGTTCATGAGCGACTCTGTACCGATGAGCTTTCCGGTCTTCAGGCTGCATAGGTATCCGGCCACGGTGGTCGAGCCCACGTCGATGGCAAGGCCGTAGGCCTCCTCAACCTCTCCCGGAAACACGGCAAGGATCTCCCGTTCCATCCAAATCGCCGCGGTAACCGTCCAGTTCCCCTTCCGGAGGGCGCCGGGAAGGCCGAGGAGGGCGGGATAGTCGATTTCCGGCCGCTGCAGGCCGAACCGCTGGGCGAGGGCGGCGACGAGCCGCTCGTAATCGGCTTGGGGATCGTCCAGTTCGGGGGGGCGGAGCGTCACGGGGAAGAGTCTGACGGCGGGATCGAGGCGGATCGCCCTGTCCGTGGCCTCCTTGCGGACCACCTGCTTGCCCGTTCGGCTCTCCTCCGGCACAAAGATCAGGACATCTCCCCGGATTAACGCCGCGCAGGCCATACGGAAACCCTCCGCCCGCTCTTTTTCTCCGATGAGTTTGCCCTCCTCTTCGGTGAACGGCGAGAGATGGTCAGGAAACGACGTAATTCCATACCGATCAAAGGTTTCCGACCCGATTCGGATCAGGCACTTCCCGCAGGACTTCTTTCCGCCGCAGACGGATTCGATCCCCACGCCCAAAAGCCGGGAGGCCTCCAGGACGGTCGTCCCTTCCGGGATCTCCCCCCGTCGGCCGGAGGGCTGAAAAATCACCTGATATCTCTTCATTAGTTTGCTTCCCTGCCGGTTTTGGGCATCTACACGCATCGCGCCGGCCGGACGATCAGCCGACTCAGCCTTTTTTCTCCGTAGGCGGTTTGACGATCCAGACGAGAATGATCGATGCCAGACACATCACACCGGCGATGACGAACGAGGCGATGTAGTTTCCGGCCGTGTAGGTTTTCGTCGAGACGACGCTCGCAACCAGGCTCTCGAACGGGACCTCCTGCACAACCTTCATCAGTTTCGGGGCGATCCAGGGGCCGAAGAGGCCGGCCATGCCGTAGGCCATGAACATACAGCCATAGTTCACCCCCATGTTCTTCGTTCCGAAGTAGTCCGCCGTCAAGGCGGGATAGACGCCCAGGAAACCCCCGAAACAGAAGCCGACGGACATGACGCCGAAGAGGAACAGCGGGAAGGAGGTCAGCCAGTTCAGAGAGAGCATCACCACCCCGCCGTAGAGGAACATGATGTAGAGGGTGTTTTTCCGGCCGATGCTGTCCGAGATCTTTCCCCAGAGGATGCGCCCCAGCGCGTTCATCACGGAGATGGCCATGACGGCCGTTGTCCCCTTGGTCAGGATATCCAGGTAGGTATCCTTGGGGATCGTCGGAAACTGGGGTACGAGGCTCAGGATGGAGAAGGACTGCCAGATGTTGACCGTGTTCATGATGATCAGGAAGCCGGCGGAACATCCCGCGAAGTAGGTGATCCAGAGGAGCCAGAACCGGGAGGTCTTGACCATCTCCCGCCACGTGTAATCGACTCCGATCGCGCAGCCCGGGGCGCCGGTTGCCGTCGGCGGTGTCCATCCCGGCGGGCAGTAGCCGGCCGGGGGATTGATCATGAACTGGGCGCCGATCATCACGATGACAAAGAAGATGCCGCCCAGGCAGAGGAACGTGTTCATTACGCCGACGGAGAGGATCAGGGATTTCGCTACGGGGGCGAAGACGAGGCCGCCGCCGCCGAAGCCGGCGACCGCAAGCCCCGAGATGAGGCCCCGCTTGTCGGGGAACCACTTCACGCAGGTCGCGATGGGGCAGACATAGGCGGTGCCGATTCCGAGACCCCCGATGATTCCGAAGCCGAGGGTGAACATGAACAGGCTGTTGGAGAAGGAGGCCAAAAGCAATCCCAGGCCGAGCATGACCGCCCCCGTCATGGCGACGTAACGCGGGCCGATCTTGTCCTGGATGCGGCCGGCAAAGATCGTTGCCAGACCGAAGAAGAGCAGGACCAGCATGGACGGGAGCGCCAGGTCCGTATTGCTCCAGTCGGGAAAGCGGGCCTTGAGGCCGGGTTTGAAGACGCTGTAGATGTAGATGGCGCCGAGACTGACCTGGATCAACAACGCGCCGACGACGATGAGCCAACGATTGAACGTTTTCCCGCCTTCCATAAATCATTCCCCCTTTTTTGATCGCCCCAATTACCACGTTCTACCGGAAATGTCTAATCGAATTAAAGGCAAACGTAGGCCGGTCGTTTCGCTGTCCCCGTGGGTCAGCGGGACGGCAGATTCCGGAGATCTTCCGGGGTGTTCACGTTCAGGAACATCCTCCCCTCCGGGTCAAAAGAGCCGATGACCTCCGGGGAAAGCTTGAGGAGGCGGTATTCCGGGTAGAAGCCGGTGATTTTCAGGCGGTCCCTCTCGATCAGTCCCCGGATGACCGGGAGGCAACGGCGGGCATAGACGGCGTGGAGGGGCTGGAGGCCGTCGGGGGGGGCCGGAACGATGATGTCATATCCCTCCGTCTGCAAAATCATGTATTCCAGAAAGGCGCGGTTCAGGAAGGGCATGTCGCAGGCGGCAATGAAGGCGTAGTCCTCACGGGCGTAAAAGAGACCCGTGTAGATCCCGCCGAGGGCCCCTTTCTCCGGGAGGATGTCGGTGACGATGACAGCATTCTGATCGAGATAATCTGCCGGGCTGGACGTAACGATGATGACCTCTTGAAAAACCGCACGGAAGAGACGGACGGTCCGGTCGATCAAGAGTTCGCCGTTCACCGGGAGAAAGGCCTTGTTCTCCCCCATTCGCCTGTTCCTGCCTCCCGAAAGGATAACGCCCGTCATGCCGTGACCTCTTTGTGTCTGCGGTAGCGCGCGTCGAGGATGACGATCCTGCCCCGGTCGGACTCCGAGCGGATGAGGCGGCCGATCCCCTGCCGCAGCTTGATTGCGGTTTCGTAGCGGTAGCGCCGCCAGTACTCCTCCCGGGGGAGGAGATTCCTGCGCGCGATCTGAAGCGGATCCTGGGGGTGGGGAAAGGGGATGCGGGTGATGATCACCTGGGTCAGCGTCTCCCCCGGGAAATCGACCCCGTACCAGAAAGTATCCACGCCAAAGAGGACGCTCTCCCGGATCGCCCGGAATTCGTCGCAGAGCGCGGCGGTGGGAACGCCGCTCTGCTGGAGAAGGAGGGGATAGCCGTCGGCGCGGATCTCGTCGGCGACTCGTGCGGAGATTGCCGCCAGGTCGCCGTAGCTGGAGAAGAGAACGAGGGTGCGCCCCCGGTTGCGGCGGATCAGGCCGGGGAGCAGCTCTGCGACCCGGGAGAGCCAGGCGTCCTTGCATTCAAAGGCGCCGCTCACGGCCTGCGCGGGGACGGCGATTTCCGCA
>JAPLJY010000125.1 GCA_026388345.1 Deltaproteobacteria bacterium | reverse complement strand
AGCCGCTCGGCCATGCCGGTCTCCAACGCGGTCGGCGCCCCGTAACTTGTCCCCCGGCCGGCTGCGTTCCGGATGGCCGCGACGACCTCCGGATGGCTGTGGCCGAGGATCATGGGACCCCAGGATGCGACATAATCGATATATTCATTCCCATCAGAAATACTCCATGCTGTTTTTTTTGAATTCCTCCAGGCTCCGCAGGATCCTGAAATCGGTAACGCCCGCGGCCAGCGCCATTTTCCGGAGAAGATCCTCGTCTGTTTTCTTCCGGAAATGGATCATCGTGAAGAGATTGAACCGGCCGGCGAAAGGGGGTGTCCGCTCGTAATTGTGGGTGACCTCCGCAAATGAGGAGAGCGCCTTCCCGGCGGCTTCGGCGCCAGCAGGGGGGACGGCCCAGAGGACCATGACGTTGTGGGTGTAACCGACCTTCTGGTGACGGACGATGGCGCCGATTTTCCGGATGATCCCTCGTTTCCGGAGACTGCGGGCAAGCGACAGGACCTCTCCTTCGGTCAGACCGGCGGTTTCCGCAATCCGCTGAAAAGGACGTCCGGTGAGAGGGATATCCCCCTGGATCAGCCTGGCGATATCGGCCTCCTGTGGACTCAGTGCGGAAGTTTCCGGGGATTTTCGTACCCCTTGCTGCGGCATCGGCGCCTTGACTCCCCTGAAGTTTGATCGCGCATTCTATACCACAAACCTTCCAGGCGATACCAAATATTTCTTGACAAGCCTTTCCCTTGCCGTTACAAAAATCATCATGAAAAATGGGATATTTTCCGATTGGCAATCATCCCGGAAGGGTGAAGTAGGACGCCTTTCCCAAAAAGGAGCGGAAAATCGTGAAGAAAGGAGGTGAGTTCCTAAAGTTCGTCAACGAGTTCACAAAAAACATTAAGGAGGGAGAATGATGAAAAAGACCTTTATTGAAGCTGTTCTGGTGATCTTTTCGGTTCTGTTTTCTGTGTCGCTGGCGGCGGCCGCGGAGGCGGCGGCGCCCGGTTCATCCGTCGATTATACGAAGGCCATTGTGGTCGGTTGCAGCCTTCTTGCCGTAGGGCTCGCGATGGGCCTGGGGACGATCGGCACCGGCGTCGGCATGGGTCACGGGTTGAGCGGCGCCACGAACGCCGTCGGCCGGAACCCGGAGGCGCAGGGCAAGGTCCTGCTCACCATGATGGTGGGGCTCGCCATGATCGAATCCCTGGCGATCTATGCGCTGGTCGTTGCGCTGGTTATACTCTACGCCAATCCGCTGCTCAAGGTGATCGGCCTTTCGTAGCGATCATGTTATCATAGAAGAAAGGGAGGGGAAGCGCTGACACGACTTCCACTCCCTTTTTTTATGCCGCCGCAACACCAAAACGGGCGGCCAATCCCGAACTCAGGGATCACTTGTTCCTTCCATCATTTTGTCTATTCCAATCTCTTTTTTGCTGGTCGGATTTCGTAGAGAGCTGGTTCTTCCATGACGGCGCAGGCGCGTCCGGCAGATATTCTTTCAAATCTCAACTCCGCGCTTGCAAAGAGGTCCGTGTTTTCGGCCTTCAGGTAGCGTGCGGCCATCCGGCAGTATTCGGGATCGATCTCGATCCCGATGCTGTTGCGGCCCGTGCGGAAGGCCGCGACCATCGTCGTGCCGGACCCGCAGAAGGGATCAATGACGGTGTCGCCACTGAAAGAGAACATCCTCACCAGACGCATCGCCAATTCCAGCGGGAACGGCGCCGGATGATGTTTGGTGGAGGCGCCCGTGATGTTCCAGATCTGTTGGAACCAGCGGTTGAACTCCTCTTTGGAAATTCGGCTTGCATCGCGCTGGGTGTCGGTCGGCTTCCGGTATCCTCCCGGTTTTCTCTGCATCAGAATGAATTCCATATCATTCTTGATGATCGCATTCGGTTCATAAGGTTTGCCGAGGAACTTCGAGCCGTTTGAGACTTCATAGGAAGCGTTTGATATCTTGTGCCAGATGATGGGGTTCAGATTGTCAAAGCCGAGTCGTCGGCAGATGACGCAGATGTCCGCGTGCAGCGGAAAGACGAGGTGCCGGCCGAAATCGTGCCGCGCCACGCAAACATCCCCCACGACGCAGACCAGGCGGCCGCCGGGAACGAGTATCCGGAACACCTGTCGCCAGACCTTCTCCAGTTCTCCCAGGAAGGTTTCGTAATCCTGGACATGGCCGAGTTGATCCGGATGTTCGTTGTAGCGCTTGAGGTTCCAATAAGGGGGTGACGTGACGACGAGATGGACGGACTCATCATCCAAAAACGCCAGGTTCCTCGCATCTCCGTTGATCAGTCTGTGGATGGTTGAAGGCATCTCTTTACACAAAGGCGGTCAGATGGGCAGCGAGAACCCAGGCAAATCGTTCGACCGACAGATCTTCCGCGGGCGTCTTGAACTTCCCCTCGACGCCGTCTTCAGGGGATGACGTGATGAAGGCCGCGGCGGTATAATGGCGTTCCAGCACAAGTTTTCGACAGAACAGTTCGTAACGGCGCATGTACGATGCGCCGACAAACTCGGGGAACACCTTGAAATGGGGTTCCTGGATGCCGACGGGTCGGTTGGATGCCTCGCAATCCTCCAGCATGAAGAAATACCCGAGGAAGAGTTGGGGGCTGTCGAGATACGCCCGCTCCCGGAAAGCGGTCCAGAGGTCCAGGGCGCTTCCCATCGCCTCTTCCGTCCGGTTGTTGAAATTGTTGCCGAAGGAGGGAGGGGCCGACCTGTGATTTGGCTTCAATTGCGGCAATCAGGGTGCGATTGTTCACGACCAGGAGGTCCCATTCCTTGGTGGGTCGGAAGAAGCCGGGCAACTCCACGGTCTTCTTTCTGAAGATGTATCGTTCGGGGATTCCGGTCCGGGTGATCAGCTCGGTGAAGAGGTCGATGAAGCCATCCATCTGTGCGCCGCCGGTGACGGCGCTGCGCGAGCCCTGATCCGCCTTTCCGCTTTCTTCCTGTCTCCGTCGCTGTACGGCTCGCGTTTGCCAGTAGTGGGCGACCGCCTTCGCGGTCAGCACGGCCGTATTTTCCCTGAAGTCGACTTTCTTCATGGCGGCACCTTATCAGCTTCTCCTTTGATTATCCAGTGTTCAATATTTGGCGAGGTGGTAAAAATGAAAAGAAAAAAAGGTTCAGCCGGTTCTTGCGTACTTCTCTCTCGTTCACCTACGAGTCCGTAATTGTGGACAAATATCAGAATTGAGGATTACGGATGGAACTACTCGATAAATATCCCATAGCAAGATCATCAGGATGATAAACACAAAATGCCGGAGAGGGACCCGTGGCAAAGGGAACAGGCCAGGCTTGGATTCCTGTCTCCCGCCACTTATGAACCATTGTTCTATGAAAAGCGACTTGCAGTATAAAATATTGGTGTCCACCATTGACAACCAACCTCAAGAAGACCCATCAGCGTCCGAAATGTCACCAGCGGGTAAAAGGTCTTACACAGGCAGCGGGTACCATATCAGATGACCTATGTGGCCTTCATTTAGGGGTGTTAGCGCAACACAGTCACTGGGAAGTCCGGCACGTTGGGCGGCTTTACCGTGGTGGGGGTCTGCTGGCCCTCGGTCAGCTCCTTGACCCGCTCGGAGACGTATAGATCCAGCATGTTCACGGTGATTCGGCCCGTCCCTTTATAGTCGGCCTTTCCGGAAAGCCCCTCCATGAGCCCTTTGGTGAACGCCCCGTTTCCCCACTCCGGTTTCTCCTGGGAATACTGACGCCCGGTTGATGAAGAGAAAACGACGGCCCCGTTCTCCGCGCTGGCCAGTTCGTTCACGACTGTGCTGCTGACCACCAAACCTCGGCGTTTGGTTTTACCCATCAGATTCCCGGAATGACAGGCGTCGATGAAGACCAGCACCTTGCCCGCGATCATTGTCACCGTGGAGGTAATGTCGGACTGAGAGATGCCGGTTCGCTTCAGGCGTTCCAGGTCCGCATCCACCGGGAGGAAGTAGAACACCCCGTTGGGGTCGTTGATACCGTGGCCGGCGAAGAACAGGACCGCGACATCCTTTTGGGTCGCCTGCCGCTGGAGCCACTCCAGTCCATCCAGGATGTTCCCTTTGGTGGCCTGTGCATCGGCAAGGACCCTTGCTTCCACTCCGCTGTAAAGTCGCCCCTTCTGCTCGGTCCAGGTCGTGCTGAAGTCCAGGGCGTCCTTGGCGGCAAGACCGAGACGCAGTTCGGCATCCTGGTACTGACTGATCCCCACGGCCAGGACATAGAGCTTGGGCTTGATCTGGAACTCCTCTTTCGCTGCAACCGTCCCCTTCCAGCGGAGTCGGACCGTGGCCGGCTCGCTCATCGCTCGACTGTTCTCCGCGATGATCGAAACCTCGCAGTCCCGGGAGGGGATCGGGACGGAGATGTCCCCGCTCTCCTTGCCCGATTTTCCACCACCTTCGGCGGAGACAGGCCGGCCATCCACGAGGATCTTCAGTCCGGTGAGGGGCTCGGAGCTCCGCGCAGTGTAGCGCACTTTTACCGGAGTTCCGGATACCTCCGCTCTGTCGGCAGGAGAGGTGATAGTGACCACCGGGGGGAGCTTCTCCCGCACCGAGACTTCAACTCCTTGTTTCCGGCCAGACTCTTCGTTGGCCTGCTGCAGCGCCACGGCTTCGTCCAACGTTTTCAGCACTCGATCGATGACATCCGGGCGATTGTACGTGGAGCGGAACCGGGAGGCGGGAAAGAAGTCGGCAGCCTGGTCGGGCCCGTTGTTCAGGTGCCAGCCGATGAAGTCCTCGCCCCCAGGGGACGCGTCGAAGTACCCGGACGGGGTCCAGAGGATCCATCGCTTTCGGTCGGGATGCGGGAAGAGGGCCAGGATCTCCCTGCCGTCGGTGAGCCGGTACCATCGGATCGTTCCGTCACAGAGACCTGCCACTGCCACTTTCCCGTTGGTGTTCACCACGTATGCCAGCGTGTGCAAGGGAGCCCGCCAGATCGTTTTTCCCGCAGCATCGAAGAGCCGAAGGTTATTAGCGGTTCCCAGGAGGAAGGCCGATCGGTTCGGGAGAATGGCCAGGCACATGGCTGCCTCGTTCTTTATGGGGAGCGGTTTGCCGTTTAGTTTCGGGAATAGGGAGTCTTTCCAGTCGGTCACTTCGAGACCTTCCGTGATAGGCTTGTGGAAAGTGAATGCGGCTTTTAAGCCGGCCCAGAGAATGGACAATGAGTCTGTGAGTCTCCGTTCGTTCACTGAAAAGATGGCAGGTAACTTTCCATAGGACTCGTACCCGAACTGGACGCTTGCACCATCCTCCGAGAGGAAAAATCCTTCATGGCTGGCTTGGTAGTTGGGGATAGCTGCAGGGACGAAAATGGTTCTCTTTCCTTGATCATTAAGTGCCCCAAAGGAGCCGTCTCTGGCGCCGTATACCAGCCCTCCTGCCCGTGTGGGAATGATCTGAAAGATCTGATTGGAAGATCCCGTAGAGAGATAAATGGATTTTCCCCGTCCGCCGTCCGCCCATTTGCGGATTAGCCTGACCCCTTTTGACCGGATGCCCCCTCCAGCGTAAAGGAAGCGGCCGTCGGGGGACCAGGCAACGGCTCTCAAGTCCACGCTCTCTGAACCAGACCCATCCAAATCCTTGGTATCCGGGGAAAAGGCATACTCAAGGGTGTTACCCTTGACATCCAGAACATCCAACTTTGTGCTATAGTAGAACCCCACTGCCAGCCGGGTTCCGTCAGGCGTGAAAGCCAGTCCCCAGGGACGCGTGCCGCCTGGAGGCCTGAGCTTGGACACAGGAGTGATAGGGCGAGGCGAGGGGCCATCCGGATTCGTCAGGGAGGAGAGATCGTAAAGACGGACGAACCCATTCCACTCGGAAGTCGCAAGCATTAAACCGGTGGGATCGCTCTCGGCCCACTCAACTATATCGCCGTAGATACTGTCCGCTGCGACCAAGGCATAATTGGGTAAACGGTACAGGCGTATGCCGCCCTTACGCATCGCGACCACAAGAAAGCGTCCGTCGTTGGTGTATGACAGGTGATGCGCAGCCCCGGGCAATCCTGCCAGCCGGCGGGTCATGGTGCCCGTTGTTCTGTCAAAAAGGAATACCCACGCATCGCCTGTCTGCGGCGAGCCGGTAAAGCCGCCACAGGCCACGGTCCCTCCGTCCGGAGACAGGGCAACGCTCTTAATCTCCCCCACATTGCCTGCATCCACCGGGGGACGCAGGATGCGCAGGAGTTCGCCACGGCCCGAGATGTCCCAAACCCGGACTGTCTTGTCCTCGGAGCCCGTCACGAGAATGCGATTGGATGGGTCCAGGGCGATGCGCATGACGCCGGCGTTATGCGTGCCCACCTCGACGCTCAGTATCGGCTCAGATGTCTGGGCCCAGGCAGGTTCCCATGCGGCCAACACGCCGACAAGGGTACAAATCAGCCCGATGGAAAGGATTTTTCTACCCTGATTCATGGTGACCCCCAGAAGGTTAAGGGGAAAGTTGAGGGGTTAGGTTGATGGGTTTACTGAGCTATAAGAGAAACGACGCTTAATGAATGCTCTTATGCGAATGGAAAGTCAAGGAGACTTTAGCCCGTGTTTTCAGTCCGAATCGAAGATTTACACTTGAAATGCTGCATGGGCTATCGCAAATAGAAAAACAACAATACAGGAAGAAAGACATTTTAGACAAGCACGCTTAAACCGTTGCGCCACGATGTTGCACGAGAGATGAGGGTAGGACCCTCGAAGTCTGAGATAGGTTGAAAAATATGGACACCAATGTTTAGGTTAGAGACCAAGACGGAGGTGTGGAAATGGAAAGGATACCGAACGGGCGATACACGAAAGAGTTTCGAGAGGAAGCGGTAAAGATGGTGACGGATGGCGGCA
>JAPLJY010000097.1 GCA_026388345.1 Deltaproteobacteria bacterium | reverse complement strand
ATCTCCTTCCGCTTCTCCATGTAAACGGCGAGCGCCTCCTGACCGCTCCCGGCCGCATAGACCCGGTAACCCAGGGACTCCAGCATCTCCCGGCTCACCTCCAGGACCATCTTTTCATCATCCACCAGCAGGATCGTCTCCGCGCCCCTGGCGATGTCCCCAGTCTCCGTCTTTTTCCCGATCACCTCCCTCTCCGAAGCGGGCAGATAGATATTGAACGTCGTCCCATGACCGGGCTCGCTGTCCACATGGATCATGCCCCCGTGACCCTTGATGATCCCATAGACCGTCGCCAGCCCCAGGCCCGTCCCTCTTCCCATCTCCTTCGTCGTGAAGAAGGGATCAAAGATCCGCTCCCTGGTCTTATCGTCCATCCCCGTACCGGTATCGGTGACCGTTATCTTCACATATCTCCCCGGCTTGATGGCGTAGGAAATCGCTTGTTCATCATTCAAAAGAACATCCTCCGTCTCCAGATAGATCTCCCCGCCCCCCGGCATCGCCTGCCAGGCGTTCACAAAAAGATTCATGAACACCTGCTCCATCTGTCCCCGGTCCACCTCCACCGCCGAGAGGTCTTTCCCGTATTTCCGATGGATGGTGATCTCCTTTTTGGTTCTCCCGAACATCGAGGAACTCTTTTTAAGGATGTCGTTCATATCGGCGGGCTTCACCTCATATCTTCCCCCACTGGCAAAACCCAACAGTTGCTTGGTTAAATCCGCCCCGCTCTGCACCTGCTCCTCAATCCGCTTGAGCCGCTCATAATGCGGATGGGAGGGATCCAGATCCAGCAACGTCAGCGATGCATACCCCTGAATCCCCATCAGCAGGTTGTTGAAGTCGTGCGCAATGCCGCCGGCCAACGTGCCGACGGCCTCCATCTTCTGGATTTGCAGAAGCTTGGCCTGCATCAGGTCCCGTTCGGCTTCCAGGCGCGTGCGCTCGGCGAGTTCCTGTTTCACTTGATCGTAGAGCCGGGCGTTGTTCAGGGCGATCGAGGCCAGTTCCGCCAGCCGTTCCAGCATGGCAAGATCGTCATCCTCAAAACGTTTCGCGGCATCATAATGCGCCAAGCCGAGAGTCCCGGTAAGCCTGCCATCATATCGAAGCGGAACGGCCACCGTTGCGCGACGCAAGGCATAACCCTCCTCATTCACCCGCTGGGGCCAGACAAGGTAGTCGTCGACCAGGACCGTTTGACCGGTGCGCCAGACCTCCCCGGCGATCCCTCGGCCGGATTCGAAGCGCTTTCCGATCCGGTATTCGCCCTTTCCGATCGCGGCCTTGTATTCGAAACCGCCGTCTTGGGATTCGTAAATGCAGATCCACCCCTCCTCCGCGCCGACAAAACGCGTGCCCCGGACGATAATGGCCCGCAAGAGGTCCGCCAGATCCATCCGGGACATCAGACCCAGTGCGGTTTCATTGAGCGATTCCAGATATACGTTCTGGCGCTGCAACATTCTTTCCGCCCGTTTCCGCTCGGTGATGTCAATAAGGGAGGCCACACTTTTTTTCGTTCCGGGTATAATGTCAACGAGCAGATAGATATCCTTGATATGACCGTCCCGATGAATAAGTCGAAACTCATAACTTCTTTTTGCAAGGTCCTTATCCGTTCTCCGCAACTGATGCTGTTGAATCATCCGTTCCAAATCAGATTTCTCAACGAATTCCGTCCACTTTTTCTTCCCTTCGATCTCTTTTCGCCGGTAACCGGTTAACTTTTCAAACTCGGCATTTGCAAAGGATATCGTCATATCCTTTTCAATGATCAGCATCACGGTCCCGGTGTTTTCAAAGATGCTTTGATATCGGATTTCGCTGTCCCGGAGTGCCTCCTCCGCACGCTTGCGGTCAGTTATGTCATGAATGATGGAGTGGAGGATATCTTTTCCCTTTAATTTGATCTTGCTGCTGAACACCTCCACATCCCGGATTGACCCATCTGCCCGCCGGTGACGAAATTCAAAATGGATTTGTTTCTGCTTGATGGCCTTTTCCATCTCCTTTTTGACGTCTTCGGGAGAAAGTGTATTGATCTCCTGAATATTCATCTGCTTGAGCCGGTCATGCGACCATCCGTAATAATTTACGGCCGCTTTATTTGCTTCGATAATGCTGCCGGTATCCGGATTAATGAGAAGCTTGACAGCGGTGTGATTTTCAAACACGTTCCGGTAGCGCTCTTCACTCTCTCTCAGCGCCTCCTCTGTCTGCTTACGCTCGGAGATATCAAATGTCGATCCCACGATAGTCGGTTTGTTATCCAATTCGATGACGGTAGCAGAGTAATCAACCCATTTCTCCTGGCCATTCTTGGCAATGAATTTGATTTCGTATCTTGATGGTGGATTTTGCATTTTGAGACGATTAAGACCCCTGTTTCTGATCAACTCCCGCATATCCGGATGGACAAAATCCCAGAAATTCATATCGGCGAGGTCTTCCATCGTATAGCCAATGATCGACTCGAATGCAGGATTAATATAAATATATTTTGTGCCCTGAATAAGAAATATTGCAGAAGATGAACTTTCTGCAAGGGCGCGAAATTTCGCTTCACTCTCCCGCAGCGTCTCTTCTGCCTGCTTGCGGTCGGTGATGTCCTCCACAATGCCCTCGTAATAGATGATTTTTCCATCTTCATCGACAATGGCCCGGGTGCTGTTGGAAACCCAGATCGCTGCACCGTCTTTACACCGCGCTTTGAACTCAAAATTCTCCACAGTCCCTTTCTCCTGGAGAATTTCCATATACCGGAGCCGGTCCTCATAATTCACATAATACTGCTGAGAAATGTTGGAAATAGTACGTATGAGTTCATCTGGCGATGCATATCCGAAGATTCGGGCAAAGGCAGGATTGACGTTAAGAAACTGGCCTTCCGGTGTGCTCTGAAAAAAGCCTTCGACGGCATTATTGAAGATAGAGCGATACTTTTTCTCGCTCTCCCGAAGCGCCTTCTCCACTTGTTTGCGCTCTGCTTCCGATTCTTCCAGTTCCTGGATTTTTTGCTTTAAGACGGATATTTCTTCGATCAGTTCGTGATTTGTTTTGGCTTGGTCGTTCATAAATGCCCCCTATCGTGATGAACGATTCTGGCTGGGGAAAAAATGGGCATTGCCTGGTTGCGTGAATAAACTTTTCTGAAAACTATCGGATACCTTGTGAGATGTCAAATGTAATTCAGAAAAGCTTTGGCCTGTCAATATATATGCTTTCTACTTTTCCAGGACCTCCCGGATCTTCCGGGAAAGACGGGCGATGCTGAAAGGCTTCTGGATGAACCCGCGGCACCCCCTGTCCATGATCTGCTGCGCCTGGCCGTTCAAGCTGTAGCCGCTGCTGAGGATCACCTTCAGCGAAGGGTTAAGTTCCCTGATCCGGTCAAAGGTTTCGCTTCCCGAGAGCACCGGCATGATCATATCGAGGATGACAAGGTCGATGCTGTTTTTCATCTCCCTTAAAAAGGCGATCGCCTCCTGCCCGCTCCCCTTTCCGTGTACGGTATATCCAAGAGATTCAAGGATCGCTTTGCTCACGGCAAGGACGGTTGGTTCATCATCTACAAGGAGGATCGTTTCCGAGCCCCTGAGCGCTTCCGTGGTGACGGATCTTTCTTCAAGGGCCTTTTTCTCCGATGCGGGGAGGTAGAGGGTGAAGGTGGTGCCGTGGCCGGGCTTGCTGTTGACATCGATAAAACCCTTATGTCCCTTCATGATCCCGTAGACCATGGCAAGCCCCAATCCGGTCCCTCTCCCCATCTCCCTCGTGGTAAAGAAGGGGTCAAAGATCCGCTTCCTCGTTTCCTCTTCCATGCCCATCCCGGTGTCGGCAACGGAGACCCTGACGTAGTTCCCGGGAAGAACGACATGGAGCGCCGCATAGCTCTCGTCAAGGACAACATTGCTGGTCTCGAGGTAAAGCTCTCCTCCCGACGGCATGGCATGCCAGGCATTCACGTAGAGGTTGAGGAGGACCTGCTCGATCTGGCCCCGGTCGACCTCAACGGTCCAGAGATCCTTCCCATATCTTCCGTGAACGGTGAGCTCTTTCTTCGTTCTGCCGAATATAGAGGAGGTCTTCCTGATGATCTCGTTCATGTCTGCCGTCCGCATCTCATACCTGCCGCCGCGGGCAAAGCCCAAAAGCTGTTTGGTAAGGTCCGTCGCACTTTGAACCTGTTCTTCAATCTGTTTTAAACGCTCATAGTGGGGATGGTGCGTATCAAGATCCAGCATCATGAGGGAGGCGTACCCCTGGATCCCCATGAGGATGTTGTTGAAGTCATGGGCAACGCCGCCGGCAAGGGTGCCGACCGCCTCCAGCTTTCGGGCCTGGAGAAGCTGGGATTCGAGGAGCTTGCGGTGGGTGATTTCGCGGATGATACCCTCGGTACCGAGGAAATTACCCTGGTCGTCATAATAAAACTGTGTTGTAAACGAGGCGTTAAACGTGGTGCCATCCTTTTTTAGCAGTACAGCTTCGAAGTCCCTTGCACTGCCCTTTGCCTTTATCTGATCAAGAAGTTGTTGGCGTCCTATAGGGTCAGGCCAGAAGATATCAAGGGGCAAACCGATCATTTCATCGACTGAGTCATACCCGAACATTTTAGCCCCTGAAGGACTGCCCATGAGGAGCAGTCCTCTGGCGTCGGATCGATAGAACACATCCTGGATGTTTTCTATAACACTGCGGTATTTCTTTTCGCTCGTTTTAAGGTCCTCCTCCGCCCGCTTGCGGTCGGTGATGTCACGGATAATTCCGGCCACCCCGACAATTTGGTCGGCAACCATCACGGGAAATTTATAGGTCTCATAGAACCTGTCCCCAACCGGCTCGATCGTGACCACGGTTCTCTTCTCGCGAATGGCCAGTCGATCGCTCTCCTGGCATGCGACGGCGGACTCCTCGGGCATAAGTTCGGCATCGGTCCTGCCCAGGATGTCCGCCTCATCGCGCCCAAAGAATCGGGCATTTGCGGAGTTGACCAATTGGTAACGCAGATCGAGGTCTTTCAGGAAGAAAAAATCCGGACCGGCGTCGATGAGCAGTTGCAGTTTTTGCCGGGAGAATCTCAGCTCTTCCTCCGCTCGCTTGCGCTCGGTTTCCGATCGTTCCAGTTCCTGAATTCTCTTTTTTAAGGCGGATATCTCTTTGATCAGTTCCGGCTTTGTCTTGTATGGATCGTTCATCGGGCCTCCCTATGTTGATCAGTGGCGCGGAAACATGTCAGATGACAGAAGACACTATCTCTTGTATGCGAAAATGTCAAACCGGTAACCAACACGCGCATGTGGGTACATGTTTGACTCCTCCCTAATTATATACAGAGTCGAGGGGTATGCGCTTCATTATGGCGGGCCGGACGACGGGTATCCGCGATGTCAAAATTCGGATTGCCCGGATGAAAATCCACCGGACCGAGTGGAATTGGTCGTATAATTCTTGAATGTGACGTTGTTTATTGGTAATTTAGGATATAAGGAGGGAAACGATGAGATGGCTTAAATGGATCGCGGCAGCGGTTGTTGTGCTGGCCTTGACAGTCGTTTGGCTCATGCCCCGCCTGAACGATTTTGATCGCGGCGGCCGCCTTCTGCTTCCCGGCTTGCAGAAAGAGGTGAAGGTCGTCCGGGACGAGAACGGGATGGCCTACATCCGCGCGGCGGGCGAGGACGATCTTGCGCGGGCGCAGGGATTCGTCACCGCCCAGGACCGCCTCTTTTCGATGCAGCTCACCCGGCTCTTCGCCACGGGCCGGATCTCCGAGCTGGCCGGCGAAAAGGGGAAGCGGAGCGATACCCTCATGCGGACCATCGGTTTCTTACGTCAGGCGAAAAGGCACGAGAAGATCCTCGACGAGCGGACGAGACGCCTCTTCCAGAATTATATCGACGGGGTGAACGCCTTTGTTGCGGGCGGAAAGGATCTGCCCCTCGAATTCCGCCTGGCCGGGATCAAGCCGGAACCCTGGACCGTCGCCGATTCCCTGGCCATCCTCTATTACATGGGCTGGAGTTTCGCGGCGAACCTGGAAACGGAGGTCGTCGCCCAAATGCTGGTCGAAAAACTGGGAGAGGCGAGGGCCCGGGAGATCTTCCCCGTCACCGTCAACCCCGATGATCCCCTCCCCGCGGTGCGGCCGAAGGAAGCGCAGGCGGCCAACCGGGCCCATTTTGACCTTGTCGGCGACGGAGAGCTGCTGGCCCTCCTGCGCGAGACCGAGGGGCACCTGCGCATCGGGAGCAACAACTGGGTCACGGCGGGCGCTCTTTCCGCGAGCGGGAAACCGGTTCTTGCCAATGACCCGCATCTCGACGCCCGGATCCTCCCCGGTCCTTTATACCCGACGGGGCTGATCACGCCGCAGGGAAGGGCGGTCGGGGTTACCGTTCCCGGCCTTCCCGGGATGGTCGTGGGAAGGACGGAGCGGATCGCCGTCGGGATTACCAATTCCTACGGGGACGCCCAGGACCTCTATGTGGAAACTGTCGATCCAGCCGACCCCGGGCGCTATCTCGAGGGGCGTAAATCCATCCCATTCGAGGTTCTTCGGGAGACGCTGCGTATCAGGGACAGCAAAGCCCCCGGCGGTTTCCGGGAAGAGAGCGTCACGATCCGCCTGACCCGGCGCGGTCCCGTGATCACGGACCTCCTCCCCGGCCTGAAGAGCCGGAGGGTGATGACCATTCGCTGGTCGCCCTTCGAGACGATGACCCCCTCCCTCGGCCTGGACCGGATTCTGACGGCGAAATCGGTCAATGATCTGCGCGCGGCGATCGGGGAGATCACGACTGCCATGCTCAATTTCGTCTTCGTCGACGCAGAGGGACGGATCGGCTGGCAGACCTCGGGACGCCTCCCCATCCGCGCCCGCGGCGACGGGACGGTTCCCTTCGTCGTTACGGACGGGAAGGACAACTGGACGGGGTGGATCCCCTATGAAGAGATGCCCGGGAGCGCCGATCCCCCGCGGGGATGGGTGGGCACCTGCAACCACATGACCGTCCGCAGCGACTACCCGTATTACTACACCTCGCACGCCTCCCCTTCCTACCGCTACCGGCGTCTTGCCGAGGTGCTGGACCGGCCGGGGCCAAAAACGGTCGACGACCACTGGGCGCTCCAGCGGGACGACACGAACGTGATGGCTCGAGTGATCGCGCCCGTCATGGCGAAGGCGCTTCTTGGCCACCCGGATACCGAGGCGCTTGGAAAGCTCATCGAACGGTGGGACTTCCGGGACCGGGCCGATCAGGCGGCGCCGCTTGTCTTCCATCAGGTTTACGAGCGTTTCGCGCTGGAGGTTTTCCGGGACGAGTTGGGGGAGGAGTTGGCCCGGGCGATGCTCGGCAACTGGTATTTCTGGGAGGAGCGCCTCCAGGGTCTCGTGCTGAACGGAGAGTCACCCTGGTTCGACGATCAGGGAACGCCGGCGAAAGAAGGACGAGATGACCTTTTTTACCGCGCCGCCGCCCGTGTGATGGCGGAGGCGAAGGCCTCGGGCGATGGGGATCCGGCGAAGTGGCGGTGGGGGAATCATCACCGGATCACGTTCGTCTCGCCGCTGCGCCGGGAGGGGACGGGAAGCGCGTTTCTGGGAGGCGGAACCCATCCAATGGATGGTTCGCAGGAGACGCTCTACCGGGCGAACTACGATCCCAACCGGCCGTATGCGGTCGGCGTCTCCGCTGCCCTGCGGATGGTCGCCGATCTCGGCGACCGCGACAAGGTCCTTGCGGTCCTCCCCGGCGGCGTCTCGGGGCGCCAGCTCACCCGGCACTTCCGGGATCAGGTCGAACCCTTCATGAACGGCGAGAAACGGTACTGGTGGTTCAGCGACCGGGAGATCGCGAACCACGCGAAGACGGAGCAGACGCTCGCTCCCCGCTGAACTGAGGTGAGGCCGGTGGTCCGTGGACGAGATGCTGACCCGACGATGAAGTTGAAGGGGCGGGTGGTTCTGGAGAGGTTCAAGGATCGGATCTCCATTTACGTTACATGCTCGGTTGAATGCTCCAGTGTTTGGAGAATCCAGGAATTCAGACTGGAGCCTGACTTCTTTGCAGCCACGTAAACTTTACGGTGTAAATCCGGAGGAATGCGAACCACAAATTTTCCGGTGAACGGCTTCTCCGGTTCCTCCCCGCGTTTGGCGCAGAACGCCAAATAGTCGTCGACCGACTCCCGGAAGGCCCCCTTGACCTCCTCGACGGTCCTTCCCTGAAAGGTGATCACGTCCCGCAGACCGATCACCTCGCCGTGGAAGATGTCCGCCACATCGTCAAATTCGACCTTGCCCATGTAGCCCTTGTACTGAATCATGGTCTGATACCTCCCTCTTCCAGAAAACGGCGAACGGATTTCACGGCCCCCCGGTCGGTTTCCTTTAATAGTATCATGTCAAGCCTCAACAGCCTTTTTATAATTTGGTTCATCGGGTTAACCTTTTGTTACGTACAACACCTATTCAGTGGTGGTCAATTCTTAGAAATGAAGATTAAGGATTGAAAATAACAAGCCGCCTCATCGGAAAACGAGACGGCTTAAAGATGTTAGTGATTACAATAGATTACTGCATACACTTTTCAATCGTGTCAGATGGACAACCATCTCATGCTAAGGTTTCACTACAATGACAGGACATTTCGCCCCTTTTACGACTTTATCTGCCACGCTTCCGATCAGTTGCTTCAGGATACCGGTCTTTCCATGAGATGCAATAACAATCAAATCGATTTTTTTTGCCTTTTGTTCACTAAGAATAACCTCATGAGGGATGCCACTCTTGATGTCGAAAAATATTTTTACGCCTTTTTGCTTAGCCAATGCATTCGCCTCTTTTTTCAGCTTGTTTTCAGCACCTTTGATGCTTTCTTTTTCGAGTTGATTTACCAGCTGAGCCGTGAGGCAATAATCCACCGCGCACTGTTGAACGTGCTGGGTGATAACGTGAAGGAGGTAAATTTTCGCCTCGTACTGAATGGCAATATCCACCGCCTTTTGCAATGACGCGTCAGAATACTTTGAAAAATCTGTCGGGACTAGGATATTTTTCGGTGCGAACATAATCAGCCCTCCTTAATTTTA
This sequence comes from Deltaproteobacteria bacterium, assembly GCA_026388345.1. The sequence continues at coordinate 22,539 of JAPLJY010000097.1, read as the reverse complement.
TTGTTTGATTCTTATATCCTATATTTCTTATTATGCAAATATTTTTCTTAGATGTTGTTGACCAAGATCATTCATTTCCGATTGAAATGAAGTATGTCTGAGAAAATCGGCCGATGCTACCTTACAGGAAGAACTTTTTTGCCAGATTCAGCCGCTCCCGCTGTTGATTTAACGCTTGCAAATACTTATCCTTAACTTTCAATATGGAGTTGAATCGAAGATTACCACTTATAAGCAGTGCTTCAATGTGCTGGACTGAGTGATTTACTCTATGACAATTTAGTAAGACACTTCCAAAATTCTGTGAGGTGTCGCGAGGAAAACCTCCAGCTATGCGATTTAGGAAAATTATTCTCGTTCCTTTCTGCAAACAGCACCCAGAGCTGTCACATTATCAAGCTTTTCATCTTTGAATCTGCTACGCACCCGAATTCCATTGGTGTCAATGTTCATGAGCTTGGGTGAAGATTGACAGGATCAATTTGCAACCGTTATCAACTATCAACGAGACAACAAGCAACGTTTGAGCCATCCCGTGACGTCCTCAAAAATGGTATAAAAAATGGGAACATAAAGCAGGGTGAGGAAAGTAGACACCACCAACCCGCCGATTGCAACGACCGCCAGCGGGGACAGCCGCTCCAAGCCGATGGCCCGTTCTAGGGCGATCGGAATCATCCCCACCGCTGTGGCGAAAGCGGTCATTAAAATAGGCCGAGTCCTGACACGGACGCTATCCCGGAGTGCCTGCAGGGTTGAGGCGCCCTGTTCTTTCGCCAGCGTAATGAAATCGATGAGCAGGATCGAGTTTTTTACAACGATTCCTGCGAGCAGAATGATTCCCATGAAAGACGCCAGAGATTGCTGCTTTCCGACGATCAGGAGCGACCACATGGCGCCGATCAGGGCCAGCGGAATGGCCGTCATGATCGTCAGCGGGTGGACAAAGGAGCGGAAGGCCGGCACCAGGGAGAAATAGAGCAGGACCATTCCGATCGCCATTGCGACCAGGAGGGCGTCAAAGGATTCCGCGGCCTGCTTGGCGTCTCCCTCCTGGGAAATCTGGTAGCCGGCAGGCAGTTGCAGTCCGTCCATGGCTTTCTGGACATTATCCATGATATGCGATACTGGTGCCTTTTCCCGGTACCCGAAGACATCGATGCTGTTCCGCAGGTTCTGCCGAGTGAGCAGCATGGGTACATAGGTGGCTGTGATCCGGCCGAGGGCGGACAGGGGAACATCCCCTAGCGGCGTGTGGACGTTCATTGCGGTCATTCCTGAGAGGCTGTTCCGGTCGATCTCCGGGTAACGGGCGCGGATCAGAAAACCGTCTTCGCCCGGAATGCGGAAGATGGAAGCGATGCCGCCCTGGACGGCGGCCTGGACCTGTACGGCGATTTCCCGTGGAGAAATGCCGTAAAAGGCACATTTTTCACGGTCGGCGATGAAGTTAATCTCCTTTTTGTCGGCGGTCCAGCTCAGAGATACGGACTTGAGGCCGCCCGCCCCGCCCAGGCGGTGCTCGATGTCCTGACCGATCGCATACAGAACCATCGGATCCGGCCCAGTGACCATGACATCCACGGTAGCCCGGATGGTGGAAAGAGGCGTCGCACCATAATCGAAGACATCCACGTATTTCAGGCCGGGGATTTTCAGGAATTTATTGCGCATGGCCGATTCGATCTGCCAGATTGTCTCTTTGCGATGGTATCGGTCCACCATATTGACGGTAATGTTGCCCTGTTGGGGATTCTTGCCGCTGCCGAAGGAAACCACCGAGGGCTCCGACCCCAGGATGGAACTGATGGAGACCAGACCCGTCTGCTTTTTGATGATGGACTCAAGCCGCTGTAGGATGGCATGGCTCTGGATGAGGGATGAATTGCTGTCCGCCTCGAAGTTGATCTTGATGATCCCCGTGTCCATGGGCGGCATGATGTTCTGGCCGACCAGGGGCCGAACGAATTTACTCGTGAGGACAAGAGACGAAGGCCGCCACGATGAAGATCATCCGATGGCGAAGGGCGATATCCAGGGCGTCTACGAAGAAATTACGGATCACATCGATAAAACGGTCGCTTCCCCTCTTGACCCAGGCTTCCATTCGGTTTGACTGCTGCGTCTTTTTCAGAATGGCCGGGGCAAGAATTGGAATGATTGTCACCGAGACGATATAGGATGCGATGAGGGCAATACACAGCGACAGGGACAGGGGTCGCAGGACGGTCTGTACATAACCGCCGATGAAGATGATCGGCACCAGGACGACCACTGTGGCATAGGTCCCGGAGAAAATGGCCAGCATCACCTCCTCAGTGCTCCCGGCCACGACGTCGGCAAGGGCTTTGCCGCTCTCTCGGTAGTGCCTTTCGATGTTCTCGATGACCACGATGGCGTCGTCGAGGAGCATTCCCACGGCCAGAATCACACCCGTCAGGGTGATCATGTGAAACTCGAAATCGAAGAGCCACATGAAGGCAAAGGTAATCAGATAGGTGAAGGGGATGGAAATGGCCACCAGCGCCATCGTACGAAGGTTTCCCAGAAAGAGAAAAATCACCAGGACCGTGATGAGGATGGCGTCCCGGAGCGCCTCCAGCATGTTGTCCACGCTCAACGTGATCAATTCTTTCTGGGTATAGCTGATCTCAAAATGGATGAAAGGGTAGCGGGTCCGGAGCTGGGGAAGGGCATTCTCGGCGGCCTGGATCGTATCGAGGGTATGTCCGTTCTGGGAACGCATGATATTAATGCCTATGGCCTCGCGGCCGTTCCCCCTGTAGACCGACTGAGGTTCCTGGACCCCCGGTTCGACAGTGGCCACATCGCGCAGGTGAATCGTCCCGCCCTCTTTCCGGCCGACGACCAGATTCTTCAGCTCCAGGGGGTCTTTGACCTGACCTTCCGTCTTGAAAATGAATTGTCCTTCTTTGCGGATGATGAGCCCTTGGGGGATATTCTGATTCTGCGCGACCAAAGCTCCCATCACGTCGTTCAAGTTGAGGCTAAAGCGCTTCAGCCGGTCCCGATCGATCACCACCCGCACTTCCGGCTGCCAGGCACCGAAGACCTCAACGTTGGCGATCTTCGGGATGCGCAGAAGGTCTTCCTTGATCTGGTTGTCGGCCAGCTCCCTGATCTTGCGTAGGTCGGCGGGATAACCGGCCTCGGGGGAGAGGGCCAGGGTCATCGTGGGCTGGGTGGCCTGGCTGATCTTGAAGATCTGGGGCGGGCGGATACCGGCGGGCAGGCGGGCACTCACCTTGCTCAGGGCGTTTGCCACATCCGTCGCCGCCGCTTCCAAGCTTTTCTGGTACTCGAATTCGGCCTGAACGACGGAAACCTCGTCTTTGGATGTGGAGGTCACCCTGCGCACCAAGTCGATGGTGGAAAGTTCCTTCTCGATCGTCCGGGAGATGTCCGCTTCCACATCCGAGGCTGCCGCGCCGGGCATGACAGTGATGACGCTGATCTGCGGATGGTCGACATCGGGAAAGAGGTTGAAGGGCATCTTGACGTAGCCGATGATGCCTACCGCCGACAGCAAAAGAACGACCGAAAGGACGAGATGAGGCTTTTTGATGTATTGCGCCACCAGTTTCATGGCCGGGCCTCATATTCGACAGGCTCGACGGCGCTTCCCTCTTTCAGGCTGAGGAGCCGGTTCTCCTGGCCGACGGCGACCCGCTCGCCTGCTCGGAGCTGACCGCTGAGAGCAGCCCGCCCGGCACCCGTTCCTAGGAGGGTGACCAGCCTGATCTTGACGACATTTCCGTCGACCGCATAGACAAAGACTCCTCGACCGGATTTGACAACTGCGTTCTCCGGAACGAGTAGCCCCTCCACAACCGAGGCCACCAGATCAACCCCCACCGTCGCCCCGGAGGACAGGTTGAAGGGGCGGGCAGCTAGGATGATCTCGATGGTGCCCAGAAGGTTTCTGCCCAGTGCCGGATAGGCCCGGTCGACGGCCGCCGTCAGCCGTTTATCACCGTTGAGCAGATAAACCTTCGTGCCTCTTTTCACCCGGCCGATCTCTTCTTGGGGGATCTGAACCATCACCTTGTAGGGCGACGACTTTTCAACGGTCAGGAGGGGCTTACCCAGTACGGCCATCTCACCCAGGTCACTCCATCGCTTGCTGACGATACCGTCGAAGGGGCTGGTGATCTTTGCGTATCCTGTCTGTGTCCGCGCTGCCGTGGCGTTCTTTTTCAACCCCTGAAGGGTCTCCTGAAAGGCAAGCAGAGTCGCCCGAACGCCGTCCAGAGCTGCCTGCGACCGCTCCAGAGCCTCTTTTGAAATCGCCCCTTCCTTGTAAAGTGTCGCATCTCGTTCGGAGATGGATTTCTGCATCTCGTAGGCGCTTTGCGCCCCGGCGATCCGCTGCTGGGTGGCTAGGGCTTCGGCGTCGATTGCCTGCGCCCGATCTGCCAGTTCACGGTCGTCGATCACCGCTAACAGCTCACCCGAATGGACCAAATCGCCTTCGCGCTTCGGCAGGGACAGGATATTCCCGGAAATCCGCGCGGAAAGATCGCTCCGAGTGTACGGTTCGATGACTCCGAGATAATGGGTCGTCACCTCCAAGCGCCCCTGGGAAACGGCAGCGGCCTGAACGGTCTGCCGGTATGGCTGCGGCTTGGCTAAGGAGGTCACCTCTTTTTTTTTCATGTTGATCAGGAAAACGGCGCCGGCCAGGATTGCGATGACGACGATCCCCAGAATGATCCATTTCTTTCTCATTGCAGACAATCCTCCAGTGTGCCGGTCACCTTCCAATAGGCGACGATGGCCGCGTTATAGTCGAAGAGGGCCTGGGTGTGATTGGCCACGGCCGTCACATAGGCCGATTGGGCAAAGAGCATGTCCACTGCGGCCCCGGCGCCGCTCGCGTATTTTTTCTGTTCGATGCGGAAGGATTCTTCGCCCTGATCTACGGCCTTCATAGAGGTCAGGACCCGATTTCGGCTCTCCTTCAGGGAAGACAGGGAGGTCTGCAAATCAAGCCGGAGCTGATTGCCTACGGCAGCGAAATGTTTTTCTGCCTTGTCCACCAGGATGCGTTCCTTGGCCAGATCATCATAAAATGATTTTTCAAAGAGCGGCAGATTCAGGTTGATCCCGCCAAACCAGTTGCTTTCCTTGTACCAGGGATTGAAGCCATACTGGTCCATGTATCCGGCAAAAGTGCCGACGGTCGGAAGGAGTTTTCCCCGGGCAAGGTTCTGGTTGAGTCCGGCTTCCCTTATGCTTATTTCGGCGATCCGGTATTCCGGTCGCCTCTTCTGCGCCGTCGCCAGTCCTTGGTCGAAATCGACATCCACTTCGGAGAGGGTCAGCTGGTCGGAGAGCGTGGGCACGGCAACCGGTCCCGCGGCAGGTTGACCCATCAGGTAAAAAAGCGTTCCGGCCAGATTCGTAAGCCCCTCGTCGATCGACAGGAGGCGCTGCCGTTCATTGGCAAGCTGCACCTCCACCTTCAGCAGATCAACTTTAGCGATACGTCCCACATCGAAAAAAAGCTGTGCATTCTGCTGCTGGGTCTCCAGAGCAGTCACCGATGACTGTGCGGCCTCCCGGAGCTTCTGGACCTGGAGGATCTTGTTGTAGGTATTGATCGTATTGGCCATGACTTCATTGCGGGTCAGGGCCAGGGTTTCTTCCTGAAGGGTTTCCCGGATCCGGGCCAGGTCAATACTGGCGGCAACCTGTCCCCCCTGGTAGATGGGCAGGGTCATCACCAGCGCCAGTGTGGCGAAGGTATCGCTGAAATGAGGGGAAATGGTGTTCGACTGGGCTGGGATAAAGGGCCACGAATCCTGTCGCTGCGTATAATTCCCATCCAGAGAAAACTTCGGAAGGTGCCTCCCCCAGGCACTTTCGACGGCTTTTCCCCCGGCCCGGACCCCCAGGCGCGCCTCGGCCAGGAGGGGATTGTCCTTTAAGGCCCGGGCAAGACAATCCTTCAGGGAAAGGGAGCCCTGGATGGCCTCGCTTCTAGTTTCCACTTTGCCTGCAGCACCGGCTTTTGAATCCTGTGCATTTGCCTCCCAAAATGTGCAGGGCAGAGCCCACCAGGCAACGACTAGGATGATGCCCAGGTGCATTTTACGAATAAAATTCTGCATCCTGAAATCCTCATGCGACGGTGTTCGGATCAAATACGGACCACGCACATATCCTACATTGAGAATCTTACATCGGTGGCGCCTCGATTCCATGCAGGGATAACAGAAACGAAGGTCACCCCTTGGGTCGGGCATTCACCACCCGCCGGAAGCCCCATTTATTTTAAGAGTCCGGCCAACTTTCCTCCATACTCGACGCAGGATTCAACAGCCTTCGGATCGGGATTCCAGAGGCAGCGCAGGCCGTCGTCCATCACCTGGAATCCCGCCGCTTCGAGCTGACCCCGGATCACCTTGACCGACTCGCCGCTCCAGCCGTAACAGCCGAAGGCGGCCGCCTTCTTGTTCCTGAACTTCAGCCCCTTCATCTCTTCCAGAAGCCCTGCGATGGAGGTCAGGACGCCGCGGTTGATGGTCGGGGAGCCGACCACGATCGCCCGGGATTTGAAGATCTCGGTCATCACGTCGTTCCGGTCCGACTTGGCCAGGTTGTAGAGCTTCACGTTGGCCTGGGGATCGGCTTTCCCGAGCCCCTCGGCGATGTGCTCGGCCATGACCCGCGTCCCGTTCCACATTGTGTCGTAGACGATCGTGACCTGGTTTTCCTGATAACGGTCCGCCCATTTCAGGTACTGCTGGACGATCCCGACGGGGTTGTTCCGCCAGACGACCCCGTGGCTCGTGCAGATGACGTCCACGGGCAGGTTGAAGGCGAGGACCTCCTGGATCTTCTTCGTGACCTGCTCGCTGAAGGGGGTCAGGATGTTGGCGTAGTACTTGATGCACTCGGCCATCAGTTCCGCCTGGTCTACCAGGTCGTTGAACAGGTATTCCGACGCATAGTGCTGGCCGAAGGCGTCATTGCTAAAGAGGATGTTGTCCCCGGTCAGGTAGCAGAACATGGTGTCGGGCCAGTGGAGCATCGGCGCCTCGATGAAGATCAGCTCCTTCATCCCCAGGCTGAGCTTGTCCCCGGTCTTGACTGGGTGGAAGTTCCAATCCTTGTGGTAGTGGCCCTTGAGCGACTTGACGCCGTTGGCCGTACAGTAGATGGGCACATCGGGAATGCGGGCCATCAGCTCGGGAAGGGCTCCGCTGTGGTCGATCTCCGCGTGGTTGGCGATCACGGAGTCGATCTTTTTCAGATCGATCCGCTCCTCCAGATTCCCGACATACTCCTTGGCGAAGGGCAGCCAGACCGTATCGATCACGGCGACCTTCTCCTCCTCGATCAGATAGGAGTTATAGGTGGAGCCCCTGTGGGTCGAATACTCATCGCCATGGAATCTCCTGAGTTCCCAGTCGACCTTTCCGATCCAGGAAACGTTGTTCTTGATGGGTCGTTTCATCCGCTTGTCCTCCTTATCGTTACAGGTATATCATCATCGTCCCAGACACTATTTACGCCGAGTCGCCACCACTTCGTAGAAATCCGGTTTCGGCATCCCATCGATCAGCGTCTCTATCTTCTTGAAGAGCATCTTACGTTCATCACTTAGGTGCATGGCCATGAAGGTCTCCTTCGATTCGTGTTCGACGACGGCGGCATAGCGGCCCGTCCCTTCCGTCGATTTCAGGAGCGTCCGGGAGATGAAGCCCTGATGTTTGGCGAAAAGTTCGCTGGAGTGTCCGAACCAATCCCGAAATTCTTTCTCCTTGCCGGGTTTCACCGCAGGGAATTTGATCAGGTTCACGAAACGCCCTTCTCTGGTTTTATCCTCGGGCGAATCCTTTTTCACGGCATCCGGATGAGGGGTTTTGATGACCAGAAAGACCAAGCGTTCCGGGGATTCATTTTGAATGCTCATGGGGGAGTTCAGAGGAACTCGGAGGAGGTTTCCCGGCCCAGCTTTAACTTGTTCCTTGCCGATGAAGAACGTTCCTTCGCCGGAGATCACCTGGAGGGTCACATTGGAATTGGCTTGGTGCTCCGGGACATTCTGTCCCGCCTCCAGACAAACCTGGTTGATCAGTAGATACGGTTCATCGACCAAGTTGGCCATGCCCCTCCCTTCCTTTTTGAACACCTCTTTCTCTTTCAGATTAATCCGTTCCATCTTGTTGCCTCCTTAGATTTCCAGTTTACGGACATAACCCGTCAGGATTTGCGGCCCTTCCGGCTTTACCACCACAGTGTCCTCGACGCGGACCCCCCAGGGGCCAGTGTAAAGGCCGCAGTTGCCTAAGGCAATCACCGTGCCTGCGGCAAGCGGCCCCGGGCCTTTCTCGCCATGGAAAAAGGCATGGCCTGCTGGGAGCGGAGCCTCTTCAAACTCAAGGCCGATGCCGTGGATGGGCGGGCCGAAGATATGGTCTTTGTGGCCTGCTTCCTTAAAGACGTGGTGCATCGTCTCCTCAAGGACCTCCATCCCGACTCCCTGCCGAACTTTTGCAATGGCTGCTTCGAGTGCTTCGACATACAGATCATGCGCCGCTTTCTGCTCTGCCGTCGGCGTGCCTACACAGACTGTTCTGCATAAATCTGAACAGTATCCATTGACGACGGGATGAATATCGATCATTACAAGATCGCCTTTTTCAAGAATTCTCTGCGTGGGAAGCCCGTGGGCAATATTGGTGCGTGGTCCCGATGCGACATAGGTGCGGTAGAAGTCATCGGCGCCTGCCTGCCGCATGGCATATTCGGCTTCAGCGGCAACCTGGCTCTCGGTCATACCCTGCTTGATGGAAGCTACGGCGAACTTCATCCCGGCATCCGCCACTTTGCCTGCTGCCCGCATCAGTTCAATTTCTTCGCTATCCTTCACCAACCGCAATGCAGACATGAGTGGGGTACAGTCCTTGGGCTCTACGCCTTCGGGTTTTGCATGCGGGTGTGTAAACATGCCCATGCGTGGCGCAGGCAGAAACGCATACTCAAGGCCGACGACACCTTTTGTTATGCCTAAATCTTTGAAATAATGGGCAACAGAGTGGATCAGACCCACTTCGTTCTCAAATCCAACAATATGATCAAAATAGGCAAGGCGCTTAACATCCTCAATATCGGTCTGGGGTACTCCCATGACAACCTGAAGATCCTTGGTTATCATGGCATAAGAACAGAGTCTTCCGTCACCAGTGAGATAATGCATGTTAGCAGGCTTTACAAGGATAAGCACATCAATGCCTGTGGTCTCCATCAATTGTCCGCACCGCTGTAAACGTTCCTGGCAGGTTTTTTTGTCCATGGTTTAACCTCCAAATAAAACCCGGCTTTGATTATTTCCCCTGTTTGTGAACATCAGATGAACGATGCTTGGCGGGGGGATGTTTAGAACCTTCGTGGTGTTCGTCATGTAATCCTTTGCCTGTTGCATCCAGATGAAGCCGTTCCACATAATGCGTGTATTCAATGTACGCTTCAACAAGCTCTCGGCCCTGCCCGACGCTCTCATCCTTGTGTTTGTATGTAGCCGCGGCATGCTCGTAGCGGTTCTTGATGCCGGCAGCTATATCGTCTGTGACCAGTTTTACCAGCGCATCAGAGGAACTATTCGCCAGGGCTTTATCCGCTTCTGTAATAGCAGGTTCGAATTCACCTGCCGGCTTCAATCCAGTAAAGGATGCACCTTCGCCGGCTCGATGGATCTTGACGAGGGTCGCAAAGAACTGATTTTCTGCTGCATCGGCATTTTTCTTGCCCTTGGAGCTGAGCGCCTTGTCATAGGCCGCACGAACGATCTTTTCATCCTCCTGTTTCACCCACTTGAGGACGGGTGTGACATCCTTGGCCTCCAAGGCCTTCCGGGCATCTTGAATTACGGGTCCATCCAATGTGTCGCAGTGAGCAGCGGCAAAGCTGTACATGCCAAGAGTCAGGATCCTGGCATTGACTTCCCTTGTTATAAAGCACCTTTTCGAAACGGATAATAAGCTCCTGAATTAGTATCTTACGGCTTTATCGCGCCATGCATTTCTCGAAATTATTCCAGAGGCTCATGCCATCAAGAACCAGCGAAGATGAAAATTTATTTAACGACCACACCATGGTCGATATTTGGATCATGCCGATAATCGTAAAGGAAAAGGCGTGAGTATCGATTCCCTTATTGATGATTCCGTCTTCTTGCCCCTTCTTTATCAATAATTCTATCTCTTGGGCATAGGTGTTGATCGTATTCAGAAGCTTATTCCTCAAATCAGGATTGCCTTTATGTAACTCTTCTGAAAAGACAAGATGCGGAATTCCCTCGTTTGCTTCAATATATTCGAGATGGAGCTTGAAGAGCTTTTTTAGCCGCTTCACAGGATCCGTCATCTTTGCATTTTTAACACTTCTGAGGTTCTGCAGGAGACCTTCGCCAATACTTTCAACAGCATTAGCAAGGATGTCTTTTTTGTTCTTAAAATGCCGATAAAGGTTGGCTTCCGATACACCCACTTTTCCAGCAATAGCAGAGATGGTAAGGCCTTTTACGCCTTGATTGGCGATAATATTGAATGTGGCCTGCCTTATCTGTTCCCGCCTCACTTCTGTATTTACCTTGGCGATACCTTTTTTCATATCCACACCATTAATGTAAGTAAATGTTCATTTACATTTGCACCTCCAAAAATGTCCTGTCAAGCTTTCATTTCCATCTTATTTGTCGAAGGGTTGGTTTGGCCTTCTGCGTAACTTCAAAAGTTACTCCCTGATAAACCGCCCTTCGGGGCGTAAGTTGCTACCAGGTATTGCTTACGGTTTGAAAGGCTGGATGTCCGTCAAAATTTACGGATGCTCGCTTACAGGAAGAAGTCCATAAATTCCTTCTTCGTGAACCCACCGGCCAGGCCACCGAAACCGCACCCATCTCGAAGGCATATCGACGCGCTGATACGACTTATCTTTATGATATAATTATTACTATTGCGCCGGCTCCCATCATTTTCACGCCGGTTTTTCTTGTTTTTCACAGCCCGAGGGATGGCTTCGTCCAAGGTGTCCTTCAGGAAGAATGATTTACCGATTTGCCGATCGGTCAGGCTGCCTGAAGGAATATTGCCGCAGATAAAAAACGAGAAGCCCCCCGTGACGGCATGGGAGGCTTCTCGTGTGGATGGTTCCGTCAGGCATTCCTGCCGCCGCTGATGGGCAACAAACCCTATTCGAACGTGGCACCCGTGTGGGCGGAGCGGACGAGGGCCGCGTAGCGCTTCAGGTAGCCCTTGAGCTTCCGCTTCATCGGTTTCCACTGGGCGAGGCGCGCCTTGAGTTCCTCGTCGGAGATCAGGAGGTTCAACCTCTTTCCGGGGATGTCGATTTCGATCCGGTCGCCCTCCCGCACGGCGGCGATAGGACCCCCCTCCGCCGCCTCCGGGGAGATGTGGCCGATCGCTGCGCCGCGGCTGCCGCCGGAGAAGCGGCCGTCGGTGAGAAGCGCAACATCGCGGTCCCGGCCGATCCCGACGATGGCGGAGGTCGGCGAGAGCATCTCCCGCATGCCGGGGCCGCCTTTGGGCCCCTCGTAGCGGATGACGATGACGTCCCCCTTGTTGATTTTTCCATCCATAATCGCCTGCATCGCCGGCTCCTCCGCGTCGAAAACGCGGGCCGGGCCGGTGTGGCGGAGCATGGAGTCGTCGACCGCGGAGCTCTTGACGACGGCGCCCTCCGGGGCGAGGTTTCCGAAAAGGACGGCGAGGCCGCCCGTCGCGTGGTAGGGCTTCTCCAGGGGATGGATGATATCGGGATCGAGGACCTTCCTGCCCGTGAGGTTCTCTCCGACCGTTTTTCCCGTGACGGTCATCGCCTCCTTGCGGATCATGCCGCTGCGGGAGAGTTCCTGCATGAGGGCCTGGATGCCGCCCGCTTGGTGGAGCTGGTAGAGGTCGTGCGGGCCGCCGGGCGCCATGAAGCAGAGGTGCGGGGTCTTGTCGCTGAAGGTGTTGAAGGTTTCGAGGGTGAGCGGGATCCCCGCCTCCTTGGCGATCGCGGGCAGGTGGAGCGAGGTGTTGGTCGAGCCGCCGAAGGCGAGATCGACCCTGAGGGCGTTTTCGAAGGCCGCGGTCGTCAGGATGTCGGAAGGTTTGAGATCCATTTTCACCAGTTCCATGACCTGCATTCCGGCTTCCTTTGCCAGGCGGATCCGCTCCGCCCAGACGGCGGGAATCGTCCCGTTTCCGGGGAGCCCCATGCCGAGCGCCTCGGTGAGGCAGTTCATCGAGTTGGCTGTGAACATCCCCGCGCAGGAGCCGACGCCCGGACAGGCGCACCCCTCCGCCTCGTGGAGCTCATCCATCGTCATCGCCCCAACCTTGGCCTTGCCGACATATTCGAAGACTTTGATCAGGTCGATCTTCTTCCCCTGGAATTCGCCGGAAAGCATCGGGCCGCCGCTGATCACGATGGCCGGGATGTCGAGGCGCGCCGCGGCCATGAGCATCCCGGGGATGATCTTGTCGCAGTTGGGGATGAGGACGAGGCCGTCGAAGGGGTAGGCCATCGCCATCGACTCGACGGAGTCGGCGATCAGCTCGCGGGAGCTCAGCGAGTACTTCATCCCCTCGTGGCCCATGACGATGCCGTCGCAGACCCCGATCGTGAAGAACTCCATCGGCGTCCCCCCGGCCATCCGGACGCCGGCCTTGACCGCCTCGGAGATCTGGTGCAGATGAAGATGGCCGGGGATGACTTCGTTCGCCGAGTTGGCGATGCCGATCATCGGCTGTTCGATTTCCCGGTCCGTCAGCCCCAGCGCCTTGAACAGGGAGCGGTGCGGCGCCCTCTCCAACCCTTTTTTCATCCTGTCGGAACGCATTATCATCCTCCTTAGCTTAACGACCGTCTGACCGGCGGCCTTCCGTTTCGTTTTCCATCTCATCCAACGCCCCCAAAAGATGCAGGCAGGTGTCCGAAAGCGCTACCCGGGTGTCGGTCACGGCGATGGCATTTTCATCGCAGATGCCCGCGCAACTCTCACATCCCATGCATTCCCTGTCCGTCATGGGCACAGCCTTCCCGTTGTGCATCCGGAACAGTCCCACCGTGCAGGCCTCCAGACATTCCTCACAGCCGTTGCACCTCCTGCTGTCCACGGTCACCTTAAAAGCCATCGGGTCGCAAAACTCCTTTCCATGAATCATCGTGGGGAGATCGTTTTCCCCCTGGACTTCGCACTTTTTAGCACAAGTCGTTGGGGGATACAAGCCAATAAATGTATCCAATAACAACGGATCACCGATATTTTCCGAAGCCAAGCCTGCAACGGCGATGAAAGGGATGAAAAAAGTTAATATGTGTAATATCAGCATCATATTTTATAATAAATCAGCTTGACAAGTAATTTAAGATGTAATAAAAAATCTCCAAAGTTTATAAAGACGGCTTTATTGGATACAATCATGAACTTGAACCCATCCCGAAAACCCGGGAAAAACGGTATCCCCGTCAGGGAGAAAACCTACGAGTATCTGAAGGCCGGTATCTTTTCCGGCCGATTCCGCCCCGGTGAACGCCTTGCGGAGGAGCATCTCGCCGAGGAGTTGGGGGTCAGCCGCACCCCGGTGAGGGAGGCCCTCCACAAACTCGAACAGGATGGATTGATCGAGCCCCTGCAGTCCCGGGGATTCTGCATCCCGAACGATTCACCGGAGGAGATCGAAGACCTCTTCGAACTCCGGACGGTTCTGGAAGGTTACACCCTCAAGATCATCTGCGAGCGGATCACCGACGAACAGATCGCGATGCTGGAAGGGATCATCGAGAAAGCGGATGACGCACTCCGGCGAAAAAGGATCGATGAGGTATTTCAGTGGAATACCCTGTTCCACGACACCCTGCACGGCATGGTTGCGGACAAGCGTCGTTTCCACAGCCTGATCGTGAATATGAGGAAATACGTGCTGAGATATCGAAAGGACACCCTTCAATACCTCGGTGCGGGGAAGAGGGCCAGCGACGGCCATCGACAGATTCTCCTGGCCTTGAAGCTCAAAGACCCGGAGCTCTGCGATCGGGTGATGCGGACTCACATCCGGCAGTCCAAGGAGGATGCGCTCCAGACCAACCGCGAGGCGAAGTGAGGGATGCCCCGGATATGCGCGCAAAATCCCGTCGCAGGGTCGGAAAGAGAAAAGATACAGGCAATACGAATGAGGAGGTTGTATGAAGGCAGATAAGGATAAGTGCATAGCATGCAAGAGATGTTTCCCCTATTGCCCGATGGGAAGGATTCAGACATTCGAGCGTCATGACCAGATTCCCGGCAGGGTCTACATCGAGATCGACCAGGACGCCTGTACCGATTGCGGGATGTGCCTGCGGGCGAACATCTGTCCGGTGAACGCCCTTTTCCAGCCGGAAGAACCCTGGCCCCGCGAGGTCCGCGGTGTTCTGAGCAATCCCATGATCGAGTTCATGGGGTCGCAGACGCCCGGTCGCGGAACCGAGGAGATGAAGACAAACGACGTCAAGGGGACCTTCCTCCCCGGCGAAGTGGGCGTTGGTGTTGAACTGGGCCGGCCGGGGGTCGGCGCCTATTTCCGGGACGTCCAGACCGTGGCCATGGCTCTGATGAAGGCCAATATCGGTTATCAACTGGCGGCAGAAAATCCCGTGACCCATTTCATGTCCGACAAGACCACGGGGAAGCTCCGCGACGACATCCTCGGCGAGAAGGCGACGTCGGCCATTATCGAGGGGAAGTGCAAGCTGGAGAGGCTGCCCGAGGCCCTTCGGGTCCTCCAGGATGTCGCCAAGACGCTCGATACGGTCTTTACACTGGAAGTGATCACGAAGGTCCCGCCGGAGGGCGAGATCCCCATCGTTCCCGTCTTCAAGGAGATGGGTCTCTGGCATTCCATCAACAGCAAGAACAACATGGGCTTGGGCGAACCGCACTTCAAGTTCGATGATGAACGGTAAAGGAGGAGAATCATGACACACAGTTTGCACCGCAGGGGAACCCGGGAGAGCCTGAGCAACGATTTCGTCGTTCTGGGCTGTCCGGCAACCGGCGTCAACAAGAAGGGGTCGGCCCCCAAAACCCGGAAATTCCTGAGTATCTGCTACAAGCATGGGCCGATCAACTTAGGCGATATGAAAACCGGCAACATCTACAACACGACGATGGACGATATCCTGAGCCGCGTGACGGACGGGACGATCGTCGAGTGCACCTTCGACAACCGGGAGAAGATCGTTTCCCTCCTCAAAGAACTGAAGGACGACAGACCCGGCATCTCGGTCATCATTTCCGGCGTGCCCGATGTTGTTCAGCAGTGCATGACGGAGGC
Source organism: Deltaproteobacteria bacterium (assembly GCA_026388345.1). The sequence continues at coordinate 7,186 of JAPLJY010000097.1, read as the reverse complement.
GGGGATGGGGCGGATCCATTCCCTTGAATATTCCCTCGGCACCTGGGGCAACACGGAGCGGCTGCCCGATTTCGAGATCCTCCAAACGGTCACCATGTGCGGTCACGGGATGATCGCCTCGGACCTGGTCCGCAAGATGGTCCGGGACGTGAAACGGGGGCGCAGAACGATCGAGGATTGCAGTATCGAGCTTGCCGAGTGCTGTTCCTGCGGCAACTACAACGTGACGCGGGGCAGGGCGCTCTTCAAGGAGCTGCTCCCTCTCTACACGCTCAACAGCCTGTATTAGACGGGCTCCATTCATTGATTGGATATCAGGAAGGAGAAGAAGATGCAATACATCATAGTAGGAGGGAGCGCCGCAGCGATCAGCGCCGTTGAGTCCATCCGGTCTCTGGATAAGGATTCCCGGATCGACCTGTTCAGCGATGAAGAAACCCCCCTCTTTTCGAGAGTCCTCCTCCCGTACTACGTTGCGGAGGAGCTTTCCAAGCCGTTGCTCAATTTCAGGACAGCCGATTTTTTTGAAGAAAATAAGGTGACGCCCCACATGGGGGTGAAGGTCACCGATCTGAATGCTGCCGGCAAGACCATCAAGACGGCGGACGGAAAGGAATATGCCTTTGATAAACTGCTGCTCGCCACGGGCGGGAAGGCGATTGTTCCGCCCATCCCGGGGATCGACAAGGAGGGGATCTCCACCTTGAAGACCATGGCTGATGCGGAGAAGATCTATAACATGAAAGGGAAACGCGCCGTGGTGATCGGTGCGGGCTCCATCGGCGTCGAGGCCTGTATCAGCCTGACCCGGCGGGGAATCAAGGCTACGCTGCTGGAGCAGCTCGGGCAGGTCATGCCGACCGTCTTCGATGCGGAGGCGGCGGAGATTGTCCGCAAACGGATCGAGGATCTCGGGATCACGGTGATCACCGGCGAGAAGGCCCTGAAGTTTACGGGCGACAAGCGCGTGACGGGCGTCGTAACCGACAACCGCGAATTGCCCTGCGACATGGTCGTGCTGTCTGTGGGAGTCCGTCCGCAGATCGAGCTCGCCGTCCAGGCAGGACTGACCGTCGGCGAACTGAAGGGGATCCGGGTCGACGAGTTCATGATGACCAGCGCCCAGGACATCTACGCCGCCGGCGACGTCGCGGAGACCCACGATATCGCGCGGAATGCCTACTTCCTCAACGCCATCTGGCCCTGCGCCTTTGAGCAGGGTCACTTCGCCGGGTTCAACATGGCCGGCAAGAAAACCCCCTATCCCGGCTCCTACCGCAGAAACTCCATCGGGAATTTCATCGGGATTCCCGCCATCTCCATGGGAGTAACCCATGCCGAATCCTGCGTGATGCAATCCGATCAGGATGAATTCAGGGAGGTCCGGGTGAGGACGAAGGATATTTACAAGAAACTTGTTCTCCGAAACGGGAAGGTCATCGGGGCGATTCTGGTCGGTCAGACCCAGAAAGCCGGTTTGATGTCGATTCTGCTCAAAAAGCAGGTCTATGTCGCCGACTCCATCCCGCTTCTGATGAGCGAACGGCTGAATTTCATGGATCTGCTGCCGATCCTCCGGAGGAATGCCGACCATTTCAGCGAACCGGAGTACAAGGAACTGATGGATACCGGACTGTAATTCTTTGACCTGTTTTCAAGATAAGAGCACAGGTTGCAAGTGAGGAGGAAAACGTGAAAGTAATAATGGTAGACAAAGAAAAGTGTACGGGGTGCCATCAGTGCGAGCTCTGGTGCGGGACGGAAATCGCCTCCACATCCAAGGAGCTCTCCAGGGCGATCCACGAGGAGCCTCATCCGGTGCCCCGCGTCTATGTGGAGGGACAGCCTTTTGCTCTCCAGTGCAGGCATTGCGAAGAGGCCCCCTGCCTGGATGCCTGTCCCAACGGAACCATGCGCCGCGATCCGGAAACCGGACTGATCTATGTGAACGAACAGACCTGCATCGCCTGCTGGATGTGCGTCATGGTGTGTCCCTTCGGAATCATCAACCCGTCGTCGTCCATGAAAGTCGCGATCAAGTGCGACCGCTGCCGGAGCATGGGCTATCCCATCTGCGCGGAGGTCTGTCCCACCGGGGCTCTTTCCCTCGTGGAACGGAAGGATTATCGGAAGAAGAAGTTTTAACCAACAAACAGGATTCAATCACCATTGGACGGATGACCGGATGGGTCGCGGACAATAGGGATCAGAAAGGAGATTTACAATGGAGTTCATCCAGAAGAAGACCGCCGATAACGCAGTAGAGCATTTCCTGCCGAAAGCGGCAGACAAGGGTGTGAAATTGGTATGGGACCGTTTCGAGGGACAGCTTCCCGAGTGCGGTTTCTGTGAATCGGGATTAAGCTGCCGGGATTGCCTCCAGGGGCCGTGCATCAGCCACCCCTTCCGGGATGCCAACAAACTGGGCGTCTGCGGGAAGGACAAGGATATCCTGGCCGTCCAGACCCTGTTGAAACTGGTCATCAAGGGGACCATGGCCTCCCTGGATCAGGTCAGCGATTTTGTGGAGGGGATTGCCTCCGGGGCGGTGAAACCCAAGGATGCAGCCGAGTCGAAAAAGATCGTCGCCGGGATCGAGGCCCTTCTGAAAGAGGGCGGCGCCGGTCTGCAGAAGGCCTTCCCCAAGGCCCTGCTCGCGGCCTGGGAAGAGGCCGGGATCTATCCCCAGGGTGTGGCCAAGGATCTCTTCAAGGCCTCGCAGAAGGTGGAGGGCGGTATCGCCGGCGTCGAGGAGACGCTGTTCTGGGCCTTCAAGGCCGCATTGCTTGGCGCCTTCGCCCAGAAGCTCCAGGGCGGGCTGAAAAGGGCCGTCTTCGGTGCGGCGCCCGCCGAGATTGAAGTCAACATGGGCGTTCTGAAAAAGGATGCCGCGAATATTCTTCTCTATGGGCGCTTCTCACCGGTCCTGAAAGCAAAGATCGCGGCCGCGGCGGCGAAGAAGAATGTGGCGGTGGCGGGCGTCTGTACCGATCCGCTGCTGGCCCCCTATGCGTTTGCCCCGGTGACGAGCTACGGTTCCCAGGAATTGCCCCTGATGACCGGCGCCGTCGATCTGATCGTGGTCGGCGACCAGTTCGTCAACCCGTCGCTTGCGGCCATCGCCGCAGAGTACCAGGTGGCGGTCGTTTCGACGGAAAGCCTGAAGGCGCAGAATCCGGACGCCTTTGCCAAGGCGATCGTGGAGAAGGCCGTCAACGCCTTCGAGTTCCGCCGTTCGCTCGTGCGGGATATTCCCGCGGCGAAGGAGACCGCCCTCATGGGGCTTTCCGCGGCGGATCTCAATGTGAAGAAGATTGCCGAGGCCCTGAACGGGGGGAAGATCAAGGGGATCGCGATTCTTGCGGGCACGAACAATGTGAAATACACTCAGGATCTGCCCTTTGTGTCGATGGCGCAGGAATTCCTGAAGGACGACATCCTCTGCATCTCAGAAGGCGATGCGAGCGTGAGCCTCGCGAAATACGGATTCCTCAATCCGCGCCAATGCGAGAAGCACTGCAGCCCGGGCGTGGCGGAACTCCTCAAGGCCGCAGGCTCGAACCTCCCGGCCGTCCTCGATTTCGGGTATGCCGAAAACGGCGGTGTGGCCGAATTCCTGTTTGCGCTCTCCGCGGCGGCCAAGAAGGCCGTGAAGGAGCTGCCGGTTCTGGCCTGCTTCGCGGAGGCCAACCGGAACGCCGAGATCGCCGAGGCACTGAGTCTGGTGGCGATGGGCGTCTCGACCTACTTCTGGCCCAGCCTGCCGGTGACGGGAAGCCCGAAGACGATGGAGGCCCTTGCGAAGCTCTGCGGCGAGAAGTTCGGCGCGAAGCTGATCGTCCATACGGACAAGAAAATGGAGCCGCTCGCGAAGGCGAGGATGATCCTGAAGGTCTTCAACCGCGTGGAGGATCCGAGCCTGAAGGATCATCCCTGGACCGACTGGAAGAAGTAAAACGAAGGACAATCTGCCGGTCGGGGGGGCCGGCAGGTTGTCCCCCGAAGAAGGAGGAACGCCATGTCCTATCCAAGCGGACGTCATTTTCTGCAGATTCCCGGACCGACAAACGTGCCCGAGCAGGTGCTCCGGGCGATGGCCAAACCGACCATCGATCACCGGGGGCCGGAATTCAAGGCCCTGGGGCTGGAGGTGCTGGGCGGCCTCAAGCCGGTTTTCAAGACGGCCGGACCGGTCGTTATCTTCGCATCTTCGGGAACCGGCGCCTGGGAGGCGGGGCTGGTCAACACCCTCTCTCCCGGGGACAAGGTCCTGATGTTCGAGACGGGTCACTTCGCGACCCTCTGGAAGAACATGGCGGTCCGTCTGGGTCTGGAGGTGGATTTTGTCGCCGGCGACTGGCGTCACGGTGCCGATCCCGCCGTGGTCGAGGCCAAACTGGCCGAGGACAAGAATCACCGGATCAAGTCGGTCATGGTTGTCCACAACGAGACCTCGACCGGCGTTGCGAGCCGCATCGCCGAGATCCGAAGGGCGATCGACCGTACCGGCCATCCGGCGCTCTTCATGGTCGATACGATCTCATCCCTCGGATCCATCGACTACCGCCATGACGAATGGGGGGTGGATGTCACGGTGGGTTGTTCCCAGAAGGGTCTGATGCTGCCCCCGGGGCTTGGTTTCAACGCGATCAGCGACAAGGCGCTGGCCGCGGCAAAAACCTCGAAGCTTCCCAAGTCTTACTGGGGATGGGATGAGATGATTGCCGCCAACAAGGGGGGCTTCTTTCCCAGCTCACCGGCCACCAACTTGCTCTATGGCCTCCGGGAATCCCTCCATCTCCTGGCGGAGGAGGGGCTCGACAATGTCTTCGCCCGCCACAAGCGCCATGCCGAGGCCACGCGCCGGGCAGTCAGGACCTGGGGGCTCGACATCCTCTGCCTCGAGCCTACGGAGTACAGCCCGGTCCTGACGACGGTCGTGATGCCGGGGTGGAAGGGCGCCGACGCCTACCGGGAGGTCGTTCTCGAAAAGTTCAACATGTCGCTGGGAAGCGGCCTGGGTAAGCTGAAGGATCAGGTGTTCCGGATCGGCCACTTGGGCGATATGAACGATCTGATGCTCGTCGGCACCCTCGGCGGTGTGGAAATGGGATTCGCGCTGACGGGCGTCTCCCATCAGAAGGGCGGGGTCATCGCGGCAATGGAATATCTGGCGTCCCGTTGATCCGGTCGGATGTGCAAGCGGTGCGATTCCATCTTTTAACTGGATGCCGCTTGATAACCGACGGGCGAAATTATATAAAGTGATAAAGTAGCGTAACGCGGTTTGGTTAAAAAACAGTGCTTTATTAACCGGAAACATGAAGGAGGTTGGAGAGATGAAAACCAGTATGTTTGGAAGCAGGTTGTTCCGTATGGCCGTGCTGGCGTTGTTTGCCGTCCTGTTCCTGGCCATTCAGGTCCAGGCTGCCGCCTGGGAACCCACCAAGCCGGTGGAGTTCATTGTTCCCGCTGGTGCGGGCGGTGCGTCAGACCAGATGGCGCGCACAATCCAAGGCATCATCCTGAAGTACAAATTGATGAAACAGCCCGTTATGATCTTTACGAAGGGCGGCGCGAGCGGCGCCGAGGGCGCCATGGATGTCAAACAGTCCCAGGGTGATGCCCACAAACTCCTGGTGGCGTTCTCCCTCATCTATACCCTGCCGATCGCGCAGAATCTGCCGCTCGGCTGGGAAAACTTCAACCCGGTGGCAATGATCGCTTTGGATGATTTTATCCTGTGGGTCCATTCAGATTCGCCGTACAAGACAGCGATGGACTATGTTAATGCCATAAAAGCGGCGCCTGAGGGGACCATCAAGGCGGGCGGCACCGGCTCGAAGCGAGAAGACCAGATCATCACCGTTGCATTTGAAAAAGTTGTTGGGAAAAAAATAACCTATATCCCCTATTCAAGCGGAGGCGAGGCCTCCACCCAACTGGCCGGTAAACACATCGATTCCAATGTCAACAACCCCAGCGAGAACGTTGCCCAGTGGCGGGCCGGCGCGGCGCGCCCCCTGTGCGTCTTCTCTGATAAGCCAATGGACTATAAGAAGAAAATAGCTGACAAAGCATGGTCCGATATCCCTACCTGCAAGTCGCAGGGAATCGACGTACAATACCAGATGCTGCGCGCCTTCTTCCTGCCGCCCGGAACCACCAAGGAACAGGTTGCGTTCTACGCGGATCTGCTGAAAACGGTGGTTTCCAAACCGGAGTGGCTCGAATACACCGAGAACAATGCGCTCACAAGGCACTATACCACCGGAGACGAGTTCGTCGACTTTCTGAAAAAAGACATGGCAAAACACGTACAGCTGATGACCGAAGCCGGGTTTGCAGCCAAGAAATAGATTAGAATCACGCCGGTTCTGGCGGGTCCGGGTGCTGTAGCGCGATCCGCCGGACCGGCGCTCTGTTTCGACGGTCGTCATGGGAGGTAGTGTATGGAACAGAAACAAACACAGGAACGACCTCGTTCGGCCTGGTTGACGTATCAGACAGCGGAGGTGATCGTGGCCGTTGCCATCTTCCTCGTCGGCGTTGTGATGATGATGGACAGTCATAGAATCGGATTAGGTTGGGCCGTTGACGGGCCTAAGGCAGGATACTTTCCGTTCCGCACCGGGGCCATCCTCAGTATTTCAAGCGTTGTTGTTTTTCTCAGGGCGCTTTTCAGCAAACACCGCAATTATGAGCTCTTCGTTTCTTGGGACCGCTTCAAGCAGGTGCTTTGCGTGCTGATACCGACTGTTCTCTATGTATTGGTCACCCAATTCATTGGCATCTATGTCGCCTCCGCCTTGTTCATCGGCGGTTTCATGCGGGCGATGGCCAAGTTCAGCTGGCTTAAAGTCATCCTGGTCAGCGTCTGCATAACTGTAACGCTTTTCTGGATGTTTGAAATTCAGTTCCTGGTTCCGCTGCCCAAAGGGCCGCTGGAATCCCTGTTCGGCTACTGAACTGTTTAAACTGAAGCACTGCCGCTTAGGAGGATTGTCAAGTGGAGGACGTGTCAAATCTATTCCATGGTTTTTCAGTTATACTTACCTGGTATAACCTCGGCATGATGGCGATCGGCCTTATACTGGGAGTCATCGTCGGCGTGCTGCCGGGCCTGGGAGGGCCGAACGGCGTTGCTATCCTGCTGCCGCTCACGTTTACCATGTCTCCCACCTCG
>JAPLJY010000224.1 GCA_026388345.1 Deltaproteobacteria bacterium | reverse complement strand
CGCGGGATGATAGGGTTCCTTGCAGGCGGTGCAAAGGGAGCGGACCAGCCGCTGCGCCAGCACGCACAGCAGGGAATCGGCGAAGGAGAAGGGGTCGATCCCCATGTCCAGGAGCCGGACGATCGTCTCCGGCGCGTTGTTGGTGTGCAGCGTGGAGAGGACCAGATGGCCCGTGGTGGAGGCGTCGACCCCCATCTTCGCCGTCTCGTAGTCCCGCATCTCGCCCACCATGATGATGTCCGGATCGGCCCGGAGAAAGGCGCGCATGGCGTTGCTGAAATCGAGGCCGATCTTGTGATGGACCTGAACCTGGCGGATCCCCTTCTGGGTGATCTCCACGGGGTCCTCCACCGTCCAGATTTTCACGTTGGGGCGGTTGAGCATGTGCAGCGCGGCATGGGCGGTCGTGGTCTTTCCCGAACCGGTGGGGCCGACGAGCAGGATCAGGCCGTACGGTTTTTTCAGGATCGCCTTGAACCTTTCCAGGGTCTCCGGCGCCATCTGGAGTTCATCGAGAACCAGGATTTTCCCCCGAGTGAGGATCCGCAGAACGACGTCCTCCACATAGCCCTGGGTGGGGACGGTGGCCACCCGCAGTTCGATCTCTCCGGTGTCCGGGACCTTGTGCTTGATCTTCCCGTCTTGGGGAAGCCGCCGTTCGGTGATATCGAGGTTGGACATGATCTTGATCCGCGAGACGATGGCGGAACGGTACTCGTAGGGATAGGTCTTGAAGAGGATGCACTCCCCGTCGATCCGGAAACGGACGTTCACCAGATGGTCCCGGATATCGGGTTCGAAATGGATGTCCGACGCCCGGCGGAGATAGGCCTCATTGATGACTTCATCGACGAGTTTGACGATATTGTGGTCCGATTCGGAGACGGAAGGGTCCTCCCCGTTGCCGCGGTGTTTGCCGGACGCCTCCGCCTTGAAGAAGTGGTCGATGTACAGCAGGATGTCTTCCTTCGCCGCCACGCAGTACTCCACCGTCTTGGTTTTGAGCAGGCTTTCGATGGCATCCCGTTTCAGGATGTTCTGGGGATCGTCCAACAGTACGCAAATCCGACCTTCCCGCTTCTCCAGAGGGACCCAGAGTTCCTGACGCAGGTACTCGTATTTCAGCAGGGAAAGCAGGGTGTCTGGAACCGGGCAGGTTTCGTCAAAGCGAATCGCACGGTAGGCGATACCCTTATCCGCCGCCTTTCCGTGCCTTTCCTGATGGGAGAACGGTTTCTTGTCTGTTTTGGATTGCATGGCCTTTTCCCTTCATACTCCGGTCATGAGGATCTTCCGGAGGAACCGGCCGGTGTAGGAATCTGCCGTCTCGGCAACCTGCTCCGGCGTGCCCGTGGCGATGATCCGGCCGCCGCCCGGTCCCCCTTCCGGTCCCAGGTCGATGATGTAATCGGCGCATTTGATGACGTCCAGGTTGTGCTCGATGACAACGATGGTGTTCCCCATCCCTGCAAGTCTCGTGAGGACGTCGAGGAGCTTCTGGATATCGGCAAAGTGGAGGCCGATCGTCGGCTCGTCCAGGATATAGAGGGTGTTGCTGTTCATCCGCTTCCCCAGCTCCCGGGAGAGCTTGATCCGCTGCGCCTCGCCGCCGGAGAGGGTCGTCGCCGACTGGCCGAGGCGGATGTAGCCGAGGCCGACGTCGTAGAGGAGCTGGAGCTTCCCGCGGATCGCCGGAATATTCTCGAAGAAGACGAGGGCCTGCTGGACGGTCATGTCGAGGACCTCGGCGATGTTCTTCTCCTTGTACCGGACATCGAGGGTGTCCAGGTTGAACCGGTGGCCGTGGCAGACGTCGCAGGTCACGTAGACGTCCGGGAGGAAGTGCATCTCGATTTTGATCAGGCCGTTCCCCTCGCACGCCTCGCAGCGCCCCCCCTTCACATTGAAGCTGAACCGGCCCGGCTTGTAGCCCCGCAGCCTCGATTCGGGAAGGCCGGTGAAGAGGTCCCGGATGGGGGAGAAGATGCCGGTGTAGGTGACCGGGTTCGAGCGGGGGGTCCGCCCGATGGGTTGCTGGTTCATCAGGATGATCCGCTCGATCCCGCCCAGGTCTGCGATCCGGCGGATCTTCCCGCCCCCCGTCTTTTCCTGGTTAAGCCGCCTGGCGAGGGCCTTGTAGAGGGTCTCGATCACCATCGTGCTCTTCCCCGACCCGGAGACCCCGGTCACTGCGGTAAAGATCCCGACGGGGATCCGGATGTCCACATCCTGGAGGTTGTGCTCATGCGCCCCCTCCAGGACGATGAACCTCCCCGCTGCAGGCCGGCGCTTTTCCGGGATGGCGATGGACTTCCGGCCCGAGAGGTAAGCCCCCGTCAGCGAGACCTCGCTCCGGCAGGCCTCTTCCGGCGTTCCCTGGAAGACGACCTCGCCCCCGTCGACGCCGGCCCCCGGCCCGATGTCGATGATCTGGTCCGATTCCATCATCATGTCCTGGTCGTGCTCCACGACGAGGACGGTGTTTCCCATGTCGCGGAGGCGCTTGAGCGTCGCGATGAGGCGGACGTTGTCCCGCTGGTGGAGGCCGACGGTCGGCTCATCGAGGACATAGAGGACGCCGACCAGCCCCGAACCGATCTGGGTGGCCAGCCGGATCCTCTGCCCTTCGCCCCCGGAGAGGCTCCCCGAAGCCCGATCCAGGCTCAGGTAGTCCATGCCGACGTCCAGCAGAAACCGGAGCCGCAGGCGGATCTCCTTCATGATCCGTTCGGTCACCTGGACCTCCTGCGGGGTGAGGGGGATCTCCGTAAGGAAGGCAAGACACTCCCGGATCGGCAGGCGGCAGACATCAAAGATGCTCTTTCCCCCCACGGTCACGAAGAGGCTTTCTTTTTTCAGCCGGGCCCCCTGGCAGGTCGTGCACTCGCGCAGGTTGATGTACCGCGACAGATCCATGCGGACATGGAGGGAGGTCGTCTCCTTGTAGCGCCGGTCGAGCTGGTTCAGGACCCCCTCAAACGGGCGGGTGAAGAAGTAACGCCTTCCCCCCCGGTCGGCATAGAAGCGGATCTTCTCCTCCCGGGAACCGTGGAGGAGGGCGTTCCGGATATGCTCCGGAAGCTTCTCGAACGGCGTGTTGATGTCGAACTTGTAATGGTCGGCCAGGGCGTCGATCGTCTGGAAATAGTGGAGCGAGTGGCGGCCCGACCAGGGGACGATCGCCCCCTCGCGGACGGAGATCCCCCCGTCGGGGACGACCAGTTCCTCGTCGAAGTGCATCCGTGTGCCCAGCCCCCCGCAGTCCTGGCAGGCCCCGTAAGGGCTGTTGAAGGAGAACATCCGGGGGGCAAGTTCCGTGATGCTGACGCCGCAGTCCGGGCAGGCGTACCGTTCGCTGAACAGGACCTCCTCTCCGCCGATCGGAGCGACGCGGACCAGACCGTCGGAAATCCTCGCGGCGGTCTCCAGGGAGTCGCGCAGGCGCTTGCGGATCCCCTCCTTGACGATCAGACGGTCAATCACCACATCGATGTCATGGCGTTTGTTCTTGTCGAGGGTAATCTCCTCGGCAAGATCCCGGACCTCGCCGTCCACGCGGACGCGGACGTAACCCTCCTTCAGGAGCTTTTTGAGTTCCTTCTGGAACTCCCCCTTCTTCCCCCGGGCGAGCGGGGCGAGGATCGTCAGGCGCGCATTCACCGGATAGGCAAGGATCGTCTCCAGCATCGTGTCAATGGACTGGGAGCGGATCTCCTTCCCGCACTTGTGGCAATGGGGGACGCCGATCCGGGCAAAGAGGAGACGGAGGTAGTCGTAGATCTCCGTCACCGTCCCCACGGTGGAGCGGGGGTTGTGGGCGGCCGCCCGCTGCTCGATGGCGATGGCCGGGGAGAGCCCCTCGATCGATTCCACGTCGGGCTTGTCCATCTGGCCGATAAACTGCCGGGCGTAGGTGGAGAGCGACTCCACGTAGCGCCGTTGCCCCTCGGCGTAGATCGTATCGAACGCGAGGGACGACTTTCCGGAACCGCTGACGCCGGTGATGACCACCAGGCGGTCGCGGGGGATGTCCAGATTGATGTTCTTGAGGTTGTGCTGTGCGGCGCCCTTGATTTTTATGGTATTCATTGTAATTTGATCTCGATATGCGACTTCTTCCGAAGCTCCTCCAGCCACTCCCCATACCTCTTTTCCATCTTCTCCCGGTCGATCTTCTCCCGGATCTCCTCCCGGACGCTCCCGATCGCCTTGAGTCCCGCCCCCCGGCGGTCGATCACCTGGATGATGTGAAATCCGACGGCCGATTCGATGACGCCGCTGATCTGATTGAGCGGCAGGCTGAAGGCGGCATCCTCCACCTCGGAGTGGATGATCCCCCTCTCGATGTAGCCGACGTCGCCGCCGTCGGCGGCCGCCGGCCCCCGGGAGTATTTTGCGGAGAGCTGTTCGAAGGGCTCGCCGTTCATCAATCTCTTGTGGATCGCCTCGGCGTCTGCCCGGAGTTTCGCCTTCATGGCCGGATCTCCTTCTTTCGGCAGGAGGAGAAGAATCTGTTTGATACGGACGGACTCCTTCCCCTCATAATCTTCCCTGTGCTTGCGGTAATATTCCCCGATCTCTTCATCCGTCACCGCCACGCGGGATTTGATGTCCCGCCGGATCAGCTTCATCCGCATGAGCTGATTCCGCATATCCTTCCTGAAGGCATCAGGGGTTGTCCCATCCCGCTCCAGGGCCTTGCGGAATTCATCCTGAGAGAAATTCCGCTGTTTCTGTATATCATTGATCGCATCCGTCACCTCATCGTTCCGGACGGAGATCCCGGTCTTCCGGGACTCCTGCTCCATGAGGACACTTTCGATCATCCGGTTTAGAAGGAGCAGCTTGGTTTCGGTCCTCGCCTTCTCCCGATCCGGCCCCTGGTAGGAGGCTTCGAACCTTTCCTGATAGGGCTCAAAGGCGTTGTTCAACTCGGACAAGGTGATGATCTCATTATTGATCACGGCCACGATCCGGTCCGCCACCGCGGCCTGTACCGCCACACTCAGGAAAACCGCCGCCACTCCCGCCAGAACCGCTTTGCCGATTTTCATCATGATCTCCTCAAATTTGATATCATTTCCAAATCTACAGGAAACATCTCAGTGTTTCTCCGGAACGGCCGGCGGACGTGCATCCGTCATCTCCGGTTGCACCGGCGACGGACCGCCCGGAAGGGGGCGATTGATCCGAATCACGGCCTTCGCCTTCAAGCCTTCGATCCAGATTTTGTAGGCCCCGGCCTCCCTCTGTTTTTTTAGATCGGCGATCACCTTCTCCTTCACATCCGCAAACTTCCGGCCGCCGGCGCCCTCCTGTCCCAGGACCTTGAAAATGTGGAAGCCGTAGGGGCTCTGGGCAATGCGGCTCACCTTCTCCACCGGCAGGGAAAAGACCATCCGGTCGATCGCCTCGGGCATGACCCCCCTTTCGAAGAAACCGAGATCACCGCCCCTTACCGCCTCCGGGCCGATGGAAACTTCCCTGGCCACCTTATCAAAATCCTCCCCCGTCTTCAATCTTTTCAGGATCGCCTCCGCCCGGCCGCGGTCGGGCAGGACGATCTGCGCGACGCGCACCCGCCGATCCGTGGCAAAGGCCTTGCGGTTGGCGATGTAATACCGCTCCGCCTCGTCGTCCGTCACCTGGATCCTTGCGTTCACATCCCGGGCGATGAGTTTCTCGAACAGCATCCGCGTCCGCAGCGCCTCCTTCCAGGCGGCATAGTCGATCCCGCCGGCGCCGAAGAGCTCGCCGAACCGGTCTCCGTTGTAATCCTTTCGGATCTCCTCGATCCTTGCGGAAAGCTCCTCCTCGCCGACGGCGAGATAAATCTCACGGGCGCGCTGGAGCATGATCTTCTCCCGGATCAGGTTGTCGAGGACCGCCTCCTTCAGGCTTTCCGTCTCCTCCTCCTTCAGCGGCATTCCCCCTTTCGCAAGGGCCGTCTCCGCCGCCACGGATTTTTCAAACTCCGGGAGATTAATCGCTTCGCCGTTCACCATTGCAACCTCAGGCGGCGCCTTCGGGGACGAGGGCGGTTTCTCGCCCCCGCAGGCCGATAGAAATGAAAGCATGACAACCAACAGGAAAAGGGGGACACTTCCCCTATTTTTCCTGGAAAAATAGGGGAAGTGTCCCCCTTTTCCCCAATAGCTGCCAATCATGGCATCACCCATTTTTAGCCCCTCAGCTCCCGGAGCAGCTCCCGCGCCCGGGTCAGGATCTCCACCCCTTCAAGCCCCGGCATGGGTATGGTCAGTTTGAGATCGGGGGTGAGCTGAACCCCCCGGACCTTGCGCCGGTACATCTCGATGATCCGCCTGGGATCGACCGGGCTCTTCTCCTGCAGGAATACCGACATCGCCTTGCCGTCGTAGCCCATCTTCTTCCCCTTAAGACCCTTGAGGAGGTTCCGGATCCCGATCACGGCGAGGAGATTTTCCACCTCGGCGGGGATGAGGCCGTAGCAATCCAGGAGCTCGGCCCGGATCCCCTCCAGGTCTTCGTCGGTCGCGGCAAGGGAGGCCCTTTTGTAGGTCACGAGTCTCCGGTGTTCGTCGGCCATGTACGCCTCGGGGATGAACGCCGGAAGCCCGAGATGAATTTCGGGCCTCAACTCCTCCTCCGGCGCCGGCTCTCCCTTGATCTCCCGGATCGCCTTCTCCATCAGCTCCGTGTAGAGTTCGTAGCCGACGGCGGAGACATGTCCGGACTGGGAGATCCCCAGCAGGCTCCCCGCCCCCCGGATCTCCAGGTCGTTGGAGGCGATCCGGAAGCCGGAGCCCGGTTCGGTGAAGTCCATGATCACCTGGAGCCGCTTCTGGGCGTCGCGGGAGAGCATTGCCCCCTTCGGAACGAGAAGATAGGCGGAGGCCTCCTCCTTCGACCTCCCCACGCGCCCCCGGATCTGATAAAGCTGGGCAAGGCCGAAGCGGTCGGCCCGGTTGATGATGATCGTATTCGCCGTCGGGATGTCGAGACCGGCGCCGATGATCGTCGTGCAGACGAGGACGTTGTCCTCCCGGCGGACGAACCGCGCCATCGCCCCCTCGATCTCCGCCGGCTTCATCTGGCCGTGGACCACCCCTATCTGCGCCTCGGGAACAAGCTTCCGGACAAGGCGGGCCATGGTAAAGATCGACCGGACACGGTCGTGGAGGAAAAAGACCTGGCCGCCGCGCGCAAGCTCGCGGCGAATCGCGTCGGCAATCACCTCCTCGTTGAATTCGAGGACGTGGGTCTTCACCGGGAGACGGTCCTCCGGCGCGGTGTTGATGATGGAGAGGTCCCGGATTCCGACGAGCGACAGGTGGAGCGTCCGCGGGATCGGGGTCGCCGTCAGGGTGAGCACGTCGACCAGCGTCCGGAGCTTCTTGAGCTTCTCCTTGTGGGTCACGCCGAAGCGCTGCTCCTCGTCGATGATGACCAGCCCCAGGTTCCGGAAGGTCACGTCCTTCTGGAGGAGGCGGTGGGTGCCGATCACGATGTCCACTGTACCCCGGGCGAGGCCGTCGAGGATCTCCTTCTGCTCGGCCTTCGTCCGGAAGCGGTTCAGGACCTCGACGCGGATCGGGTAGGGTTTCAACCGCAGGGAGAAGGTCTGGTGGTGCTGCTCGGCAAGGATCGTCGTGGGGACGAGGACGGCCACCTGCTTCCCGTCGAGGGCGGCCCGGAGCGACGCCCGCATCGCCACCTCGGTCTTCCCGAACCCGGCGTCGCCGCAGATCAGACGGTCCATCGGCTTGCCGCCGTTCATGTCGAGATGGATGTCCTCGATCGCCTTCGCCTGGTCCGGCGTCTCCTCGAATTCGAAGGCGGCGCAGAACTCGTCGTAGATCCGGTCGGGGGCG
>JAPLJY010000078.1 GCA_026388345.1 Deltaproteobacteria bacterium | reverse complement strand
GAAGGTGATGGATACGAACACCGGCGAAATCGCCGACGCGAGAACCGTCGAAGCCACATCCGAATCCTCCGGCATGCGGCTGGGTCTGAATCTGGGATTCTTCTCCGGAAACCTCGGCGAAAAGGCCAAAACTCCCACCGGTAAGGCGATCCGGGGCTGCATCGTGGAAATTTCCGAGTATCTGGAATGTTCTCTCCTCAAGGGGAAAGACAGCAGCTGCATTAAAGCATATGACGAAAAGGATAGCAAAAGGAAGCAGAAAACAAAAGACTCCATAAAGTTGGAGTGATCCGTTTTACGCCAAGTCGAGCCTTAGCGGCGACAGATCGATTCCCTGCACCTCGGCCATCCAGGTCTCACCCGCCCGGATGTCCGGGGCGGCGGTCAGCATGCCGGTCGTGATCGTCTCCCCCGGCGCGAGCGGTTCTGCGGTGTGGTTCCCGATCACCTGGGCGAGATGCCGGAGCGACAGCAGCGGGCTTCCCAGAACGTTTTCCCCGACGCCTTCCTCCTTCAATTCCCCGTTGCACAGGAGCTTGACGCGAAACTCCTTGAGCTGTCCGATGAGCTTGTCCGCATTTTTCCCCGTCACGGGCAAGGGCGTCCCGATGAGAAGCTTCGCATGGAGGCCGAAATCGACGACCCCGTCCGCCGGCGTGAACCTCCAACCGGGAAAGTGGCAGTCGACAACCTCGAATCCCAGTGCCAGCCACTCGACCGCGGCGAGCATCGACCGCTCGTCGTTCCCGGCGGGGGCCTTTGCGAGACCGAAGACGATCTCCGGTTCGATCCTGGGGAGGGCCATGCCTGCCAGCGGCAGTGCCGCCGCATCGTTTGCCGCGAACCGCACCGTCCCCTCGTAGATGTGGGCCCAGATCGGCGTATCGAGGCCATGCCGCGCCCAGGTCGAGAGGTTGGTAAAGCCGATCTTGCGCCCGGCAGTCCTTTCGCCGCGGGCGCGGCGCAGCCGGACGATCTCCGCTGCGACCGCGTAGGCGTCGGCCATGCCGAAACCCGGGATGCGGGAGGAGGGGGGCGGAACAAGCCTCGCCTGCGCCAGAATCTCCAACTGATCGAATGCCATTTTTCCGATATCGGGTTGCTTCATCAGGATTCCTTTCCGCTCTTCCGCGTTTTCAACATCGTCTTGCCCGGCGTCATCGGACATCCACCGGGAAATCAGACCGGGTCCGTCCGGATCACCCGCTTGGGTCGCAATGGATCGAGAAGAACTTTCTTTTCTGCAGCAAAAGCGTACGAAGGCGGGCCTCTTGCGTCAAGGGGATTATGGCGTCGCCCCGGATTTTTAGCGATACGCCTTGACAAACAGCCATATAGTTGTATGCTACAACCATGAAACGTGAAATCTCCAATGCAGATCGGGAAATCCTCTCCCTCATCACCCGTTTATCAACGGCCCTCCGCTGCTGTCGCCGGGATGAAGTCTTCTGTGAGGACGTGACCTTTGCCCAGTTCCAGATCCTCGATGCGATTGCGCAAAACCGCACCCTGAACATGGCGGTCCTCCATGAGATCCTCTCCGTCGATAAAAGCACGACGACGCGTTTGGTTGCTCCCCTGATCCGGCGGGGACTGGTGGTCCGTGAAAGGGCCGATCACGATTCCCGCGCGGCAAAGCTGATCATGACCGAAAACGGCAGGGAAGTGCATGAACGGGTCTGGCAGTGCCTCATCTCACTCGTCCGGGCCGTGCAGGAACGCATTCCGGAAGAGAAGAGGGCCTCCGTCCTGGACGGGACCCGTCTGTTCCTGGAGGCCGTGAGCCATGTATCGGTCGCGCGCTGTGCGGAGAGCCCCCGGCCGATGCCTGCAAGTGCGTGGCAAAGCCGTAATCCGTTGGAGAGGATAACCTGTCTCGGGAGAAAATCGAATGGAAGCGTGTGGAAATGATTCGTCGAACAAGCCGGTCCTGCTGCCCATGGCGTCTGTTGCGTCATGCCCGGCTGCGGCCAACGGGGCCCCGCCGAGCCCGCCCCGTTTGGACCAGGCGTTTGTGACCGGTTCCGTGGAGGGTCCTTCGGGAAGGATCCCCTGTGTCCCCTCGGCGCTCACAAGGCGCGACCGGTGGGGTTCGATCAAGGCCCGGTGGGGAGTCGGCAGGATGGACTATGCCGTCGATCCGGGGCTCTACGCCCTCGGGTCGCCCGATGGGGGTTCGCCCGTTCTCGTCACGGCCAATTACAAGATGAGTTTCGACTGCCTCCGGGAGGCCCTGCCGGGGCGAAATGCCTGGATCCTGGTCCTCGACACGCTGGGAATCAACGTCTGGTGCGCCGCCGGCAAGGGAACCTTCGGGACGGAGGAACTCCTCCTCCGCATCGAGGCCGCCGGTTTGCAGAATGTCGTGAAACACCGCGATCTGATCCTGCCTCAGCTTGGCGCCCCGGGCGTATCCGCCCATCTGGCCCGGAAACGGTCGGGCTTCAAGGTTCACTATGGGCCGATTCTCGCCCGGGACCTTCCCGCCTATCTCGACGCCGGCCTCAGGGCGACGGCCAAGATGCGGCGGAAGGCCTTTCCGCTGCGGGAGCGCGCCGTTCTCATCCCCATCGAACTGGTCGCCGCGCTGAAGCCCGCCTTGGTCATCATCCCCCTCCTGTTTCTCATCAGCGGTTTCGGCGGGGACGGGGGATTCGTCCGCAATGTGATCCGCGACGGCCTTTTTTCACTGGCGGCCTTTTTGCTGGCCGTCTTTTCCGGCGCGGTCCTGACCCCGCTTCTGCTTCCCTATCTGCCGGGGCGCGCCTTTTCAGCGAAGGGCCTCGCCGTCGGCCTGACGGCGGCCGTTCTTCTGCTCCTGACATGGGGAGGGGATGCCGGCAGCCGGCGGGATCTCCTGCTCGGGGTCGCCTGGCTGCTGCTGATTCCGGCCTTTTCCGCATTTCTGGCGATGAACTTTACCGGCGCCTCCACGTACACCTCTCTATCCGGCGTAAGGCGGGAAATGCGCTGGGCTTTGCCTCTGGAAATCGGCGTCGGTGTATCCGGGTTTGCCGTTTTCCTGGTCTCCCGTTTTTTTTAGAGGGGTATGAAATGAAGGATTTGATCTATCTGAGGGATGTGGTCACCCTGAGGGTCGATGCGGATCAATGCACCGGCTGCGGCATGTGCCTGGAGGTCTGCCCCCATGGGGTGCTGGAGATCGCTGAACGACGCGTCCGCATCCGGAATCGCGATGCCTGCATGGAATGCGGGGCGTGCAGCCGCAATTGCCCGGTCGGCGCCGTGTCGGTTGAGACCGGCGTCGGATGCGCCGCCGCGGTGATCAACGGGATGCTGAACCGGCAAAGCGCCTCCTGCGGCTGCAGCATCGATCCGCAGGATCCGTCCGCGGGCAAGGCCAAGGGAATCTGTTGCGGTTGAGCGGGTCGTTAGGGATTCCCCGTTTGTTTCACCGGACATCGCTGTATCTCGAGCCGCAGTTTTGTAATCGGGAGGTGAAGAAAAACACCGTGAAGAAGATGGCGTGCGGCTGCAGGGTGGCCGCGTGAGCAGTTCGATTTCGCAGCCATTTGCAGCGATCAACGCGGGTGAGCCGCCAAGACGCGGCACGCTTGTAACGGCGCTTGGCGTTAATCAGATCATCTCCTGGGGGTCATCGTATTACCTGCTGGCGGTTTTGGCCAAGCCGATTGTTGCAGAGACGGGCTGGTCGCTGCCATGGGTCGTAGGTGGGATTTCGCTCGGACTCCTCGCGGGAGGGGTGGCGTCCCCGTATGTAGGGCGCACGATCGAGCATCGCGGGGGCCGCCTGGTTCTGTCGTGCAGCTCGATACTCTTTGCGCTCGGTCTTGGCTGTCTATCCCTGGCAGTGAACCTTCCCGTGTACCTTGCCGCATGGCTCATCATCGGTTTCGCCATGGGCTGTGGACTCTACGATGCGACCTTTGCGACGCTCGGGCGCATTTATGGCCAGAATGCACGCCCGGCAATCGCCATGTTGACCATATTCGGCGGGTTTGCCAGTACCGTGTGCTGGCCGCTAACGGCCTTTCTGGCCGGAGAGCTCGGCTGGCGCGGGGCCTGTCTCGTTTATGCGGGACTGCACTTTGTCGTCTGCCTGCCGCTGAACCTTTTCGTGCTCCCACGCGGGAGCCTCGCTCCATCTACGAAGGCGGCACCGGCGGCGCCTGCGACCCTTCCGAGTGACGTCTCTTCCAGCCGCAAGAAAATGACCGAGTTCGTGCTCCTGACGGTCATCGTCACACTGAACTCGGCCCTGGTTACGGTGATCTCCGTCCACCTGCTTTCGATCCTGCAGACTCGCGGCATGGGATTGGCGGCGGCGGTCGCCCTGGGCGCGCTCATCGGACCGGCGCAGGTTGGGGCGCGCCTGATTGAGCTGGCGTTCGGGCGGTTTTATCACCCGATCTGGACCCTGATCGCTTCGACGACCCTGATCGCCGCCGGCCTCACGCTGATGCAGGATCAATTTCGGATCGTGGCCGTGGCCCTGGTGATATACGGCGGCGGGGTCGGCCTCGGTTCCATTGCGCGGGGAACAGTGCCCCTGAGACTGTTCGGCCCACTCGGATATGCCTCATTGATGGGCCGCCTGGCTATGCCGAGCCTGCTGGCGCAGGCCCTCTCCCCCTCGATCGCAAGCTTCCTGCTGGTGAATGGCGACGCAAACCTGGCCCTGACCATCGTCATGGGCATGGCGCTTGTCAACATCGTTCTCGTCGTGCTGTTGTGGACGGTCGCGAAGGCATCCCGCTGACACCATGATTGTGCGGATCGCCGCGCCCTGATTTCTATCAGGGCTTTCTTTTTGGCTGCTTATCACGCTTATCTTCCGACTTTTGCTTCTGTTTTTCGGCATTCCGTTTCTGACCCTTTTCCTTATCTTTCTTGCCGCCCTTGTCTCCCATTACGTCTCTCCTTTTCCTGTTGTCCAAAACATCTTCTCGTAGTGTAGCTTCTATGCAACCGTTGCAGACCCATCATTATTAGGGGAAATCAGTTCCCGGACCAGCTTTCTCGTGAGTCCGGGAAAGTTTTTCGCCAGCAGATCCAGCCTCCGTCGGTCCAGAAGCGCGAGATTCAGTTCGTCCCGGAAGGGGATCGCCTTGTGCAGATAGATCATATCGAGCAGGGCCTTCTCCGGAAGGGCCAGGTTGAAGCCGCCCCGGGTCTCGAAACCGGTGAAAAGGCGGACGGCAAGGTGGGAAAATTCGATCGTCACCACCATAAACGGTTTACATTATAATACATTTTGGTATTGTTTTGTAAACAGATATTTTCGGCCTGATCGCTACATCGCAGAAGTTTCTCCTTTCCGGGTTGCAGGGATATCGGGCAGCTTCAGTATCAGTCTTCCGCCCATAGAGGAAAATATCGATTTTTCGTTTGCCATATTGCCCGTTTATCTGTATGGTTTCCGAAAGCCGATTCATTTGAAATCCATCGCTTTCATCCGCTGAATACCTCTCTCCGCTTCGGCGCCGCGCCCTTCGGGGCCAAAGCCAGATTGCCGCAATGTGGCGCAACAGCGCCGCACACGAACTCTTCTTAAAATTGTCAGGAGGTAACCGGAAACCGTTTTACAAATCTGAAATGATCATAAGGAGGGCAGCGATGGGTTTCGAGAGAATCTGGCACAAATCCTATGCACCGGGTGTCCCGCCGGCGATCGAGCCGGAAAAGATCACCATTGCGGAAGCCCTCCGCAGGACGGCCGGGCGCTTCCCCGACCGGACGGCCTTTTACTTCATGGGCCGAAAAATCACCTTTGCCGAACTGGAATCCCTGGTCAACCGCTTCACGCGGGCGCTGGCCGCTCTCGGCGTCCGGGAGGGGGACAAGGTGGCGATGCTCATGCCAAACCTTCCCCAACTCGTGATCGCCAACCACGCCTGCTACCGACTGGGCGCGGTCACCGTGATGAACAACCCTCTCTACTCGGAGAGGGAGTTGGAACAGCAACTCAACGACTCCGACGCGCGCTTCCTCGTGACGCTCGACCTTCTGCTCCCCCGGGCGCTGAAGATCAAGCCCGCAACGAAGATCGAGGCGATCATCCCCTGCCATATCAATGATTACCTCCCCTTCCCGAAAAAACAGCTCTACCCCCTCGTGAAGCGGAAGATGTACCGGAAGGTCGTCCCGGGGCCGGGCGTCCACCCCTTCCTCGACCTCATCGGGAAGTACCCGGACGACCCCGTTCCCATCGCCGCCCGGTGGGAGGATGTCGCCGCCTTCATCTACACCGGCGGGACGACGGGGGTAAGCAAGGGGGCGATGCTGACCCATGCGAACATCTGCGGCGTCATCCAGCAGTTCCGCGCCTGGTTCCCGGATCTCAAGGACGGCGAGGAGACCCTCATGGGGGTCTATCCCATCTTCCACTCCGCCGGCTACTCGGTGAGCCAGAAC
>JAPLJY010000296.1 GCA_026388345.1 Deltaproteobacteria bacterium | reverse complement strand
GTAGACATCCGGGGCTGCGTCCACCTCGGCGAAGGGATACTTCTTGAGCCATTTTCCCAGGATGCGCTTGACGGCGGGGAGATAGTCGCCGATGCAGGTGTAGACGATCTGCTTGACCTTCGTCTTGGGCCGGAGCGCGATCATCCGTTTGGCGAGCACATCCAGCGTGATGAGCACCTTGGCGCCGGAATCGTTGAACTGGTGCTCCAGCTCCGGGTCCGAATAGGTGGGATTGTTCATCACAACGATCCCTCCGATTTTCAGGACCGCGTAGTAGGCGATCACGCAGGGGATCACGTTGGGCAGCAGGATCGCCACGGCATCCCCCTTCTTGACCCCGAAATCGGCCAGGCAGGCGGCAAAGCGGTCCACCTTCTCCTTGAGTTGCCCGAAGGTCATGCTCGTCCCCTGAAAGAGGAGGGCCGGCTTGTCAGCAAACTGCTTCGCCGACCGGTCAAGAATATCCGGCATGCAGATCTCATCGTACTTGATAAATTCCGGGACGCCCTTTTCGTAGGACTTCAGCCATAGCTTTTCCTGATACTTTGTCTCAGCCATTCTCGTCCACTCTCCCTTCTTTTTTTGATTGGTCTGTTTGATTGCAAACCCCCAAGAATACCGACGCCCTCAACGCCCCCCTTGCGAAGAAAAGCGGTGCTATGGGAGGGGTTGTGCCCCCTCCCGAGGTTCCCGCGGAAAACGCTCTGTACCCATTTGTGTTGTATTTTAAAACAAATTGCAGGAATTTGCCACATAAAAAACCCCCTCGCAGAACAGGGCTTTCCATGTAGGACGACTTTAAGAAAAGTTGAAGCTTCCCGCCCACAGGGCGGAGATTCCCGGTAAGGAACCTGTCTGTTTCTTATTGCGCCCCTTATCCCCGCCTACAAGGCGGGCTTGCGGGTCCAAGCTCCCGGTTATCGTTCCCACGCTCCGGCGTGGGAACGATAAATGATTAAAGGTGTAAAAGGCCTGCATGACCGGAGAAAGTCCGGAATCAGGAGGCCGGCGCCGCGCAGACGTTGACCGGCGGCTTCTCCTCTTCGAGGTCCATGGCCTTCCAGACGATCTCGGCGATGTCGAGGGCGGCCATGCCCTCTTCCTTCTTGCGGTCCTTGATGCCGTCGGAGAGCATCGTCAGGCAGAAGGGACAGCCCACGGCGATCCGGTCGGCCCCAGCCGCGATTGCCTGGTCTGTCCGCATGTCGTTGATCCGCTCGCCGATGTCCTCCTCCATCCACATCCTTGCCCCACCCGCGCCGCAGCAGAAGCTCTTGGCGAGATTCCGCTCCATCTCCGTCAGCTTCAGGCCGGGAACGGCCTTGAGGATCCGCCGCGGCTGGTCGTAGATCTCGTTGTAGCGGCCGAGGAAGCAGGAGTCGTGATAGGTATAGAGTCCCTCCACCGATTTTTTGAGGGTGATTTTTCCGTTGGCGATCAGGTCGGCGATGATCTCCGTGTGATGAAACACCTCGAAGTTTCCGTCGAAATGTGGATAGTCCTTCTTCAGGGCGTTGTAACCGTGGGGACAGGTCGCGATGATCTTCTTCACATTGTAGCGCTTCATCACCTCGATGTTCGCCTGGGCCAGCGTCTGGTAGAGGTATTCGTTGCCGCCCCGCATGGCGGAGTCGCCGCAACACCCTTCCTCCGTTCCGAGGATGCCGAAGCTCACACCCGCCGCCTTCAGGATCTTGGCGAAGGCCGCGGAGACCTTCTTCCCGCGGTCGTCGAACGACCCGGAGCAGCCCACGTAGAAGAGGTACTCGACGTCGGGGTCCTCGGCCAGGGTTTTGATCCCGAGATCCTTGGCCCAGTCCGCCCGGAGGTGGGAACCGATCCCCCAGGGGTTGGAGTTGTTCTCCATGTTCCGGTAGGTGAGCTGGAGTTCCGGCGCGAAATCCGCCTCGGTGAGGACCTTGTACTGCCTCATCCCGACGATCTTGGGAACATGCTCGATCGAGGCTGAGCAGTTCTCCTGACAGTACAGGCAGTTCGTGCAGGCCCACAGTTCGTGGAGGTCGACCACTTCGCCGACCATCGCCTTTTCCGCCGGCGCCTCTTCCCGCATGGCCCCTTTCACCAC
The DNA here is from genome assembly GCA_026388345.1 of Deltaproteobacteria bacterium. Next base: position 735 of record JAPLJY010000296.1, on the reverse strand, counting down.
GGCATCGACTGCGGCGTCGACCCGGTCGAGGGTCTTGACGAGGAGGTTCGGTTCCACGGGTTTCCCTTCCGCCGCGGCGCATCCTGCGGCCCTTTTCGCCGCAACGGCCGCAGGCGCCTGTTCCAACCAGAAGGTCTTAAGGTCCTGGAGCAGCTTTTTCGGAGAGAGAGGCTTCCCGGAGAGGTAGGCCGGACAGCCGTCCTGGCAGCGCCCGCAGCGCGTACAGGCGTCCGAATCAAAGATCTGTTTTTTCGTGAACTCCTCCAACTTGCCCACACCGAAGGATTCCGCCGTTTCGAAGTCCCGGATCGGTTCGATGGTCCCCACCGGCTGCAGGGAGGCCATGAAATGGTTGGCCGGCGTCGTGATGATGTGCATCAGCCGTGAGTAGGGGATATAGGCGATGAACCCCAGCGCAATGAACGTATGCGTCCACCAGGTCACCTTGTGGAGGATCTTCGCCGTTCCGGGATCGACGCCGGTGAAGGCCTTGGCCAGGAGCCACCCGACGAAGGACCAGTACTCCCACGGAGGATTGGTCACATGGATCCGGAGGGCCTCGATAATGAAGCCGGTCACGATGATCCCGAGGATCAGCAGCAGCGCGATCGCGTCATCCGGGGTGTTGTCCGGCTTTCCCTGATAGCCGAGCCGGTCGGGCCGCCGGATGTACCGCCGGTCGATGGCCAGCAGCACGCCGAACAGCACGGCCAGGCCGAAGAGGTCCATCAGGAA
>JAPLJY010000206.1 GCA_026388345.1 Deltaproteobacteria bacterium | reverse complement strand
GGACCGGGCTGCTGAACCGCATATGCCGGTTCAAGATTAAAGCCAACCCCAGGCCAAGCATTGCTTTAAAGGGGACGGTTACCAGGGCATATATGAACGTATTCTTGGCGGTTTGGTGAAAGATGGTGTCGGTTAGCAGATCAACAAAATTCCTGAGGCCGATAAATTGCCCGGCTCGCCCGATCATGCTGTCCGTCAGGGAGAGCCAGATGCCGAGAAAAAAGGGATAGGCCATGAAGGCAATCAGGAGGATGGCGCCAGGCAACATGAGAATGATGCCGAGATTCCTCTCCGTGTCAAAAAAGTCCCTCATGGAAAAGGATTTTAATCGAGGATTAACTACCATAGGAGATATGCTTAGAATATTCAAAAAAATAAAGGGGATGGATTGGTTTTCAATCCACCCCCCCATCTCATTAGGAATTACCTGCCATAGATCCGTTTCAACTGTTCCGCGCCCCATTCAATCGCTGCTTTGGCATCCCCACCCTGGACAGCCTTGGCAAAAGTGTCCACGACGATATACTTTGACCACGCCATGGCTGCCTTTTCATTCGGCGGTCCGGAATAGCCCATATTAAGCCCATATTTGGGCTGTTCCCGGAAGGGGGCCATTTTCGGATCCTTGAACCAGATAGGATCGGTATAATATTTTTTCACTGGCTGAAGCATATATCCTTCCTGGCTGCGCCACCAGTCTCCGAACTGTTTATCTTCGAACCACCACTTCAAGAACGCCTTGGCCGCCGGAATATTCTTCGAGTTCTTCAGAATGGCAAATGTCCGGGTATCCAGCCAGTAGAACCGGCCGGCCGGTCCCTTGGGAATGAGAATGTGGTGCGTATCTGCGGCTATCTCCGGCTGATTCTTCCTTGCGGTAAAATAGATGCTGGAACCGTTGAAGGTGCTGGAGATTTGTCCGGAAAGATAAGCGCGGTTGTTGTTACTGTCGTCCCAGGAGGTTCCGGTTTCGTCATAGGCATCCTTCCAGCCTTCAATGAACTTCCGCATTCCCTCTACAAACTGGGGTTTATTGAAGGCTATGGTCTTGCCGTCCTTTTCCACTTCCATGGCCCCATGAGCCCACATGTACGGATAGCAGTATCCCGGAGGATCCCCGGTGCTATGGCCGAGTGCCTGCCCGAAAGGATGCCCTTTTGCCTTGCACTTCTTGCCGATGGCGAAGTACTCGTCCCAGGTCAAATCTATTTTGTTCCCATCCTCGGCGTTCGGGCATCCGGCTTCCTGGAACCAACTAATCCGGTAGGCCATGGAACCATTGGAGTAACCATGGGGAACTCCCAGACAGCGGTTTCCAACCTTGTAAGAGAGTTCAACATATCTTTCCCACCCTCCATTTCTCTTTCCGAAAGCCTCGGCAATATCGCCTACCTCTACAAGGTTGTCTTTATAAAGATAGTTCCAGCCACCCCATAGCTCTACGATGTCGTAGCCGCCGGCCTGCACGGAAGCCGCAATCTTGGGTTGCAGGTCCGGCCAGTTCAAGAAGTCGCAAGACATCTCAACGCCGTTCGCCTCGCCCCACTCCTGAGCCTGCCTCTTGTACAGATCCTGCGAGGGCGCAATGAAATAGGAACCCTGCAGAATGGAGAGTTTGGTTCCTTTCTTAAATGCCGGCGCCTTGGCGGCAAGAAGCATGTCGGGCAGCAGCCCTCCCATGGCAGCTACACCCAAGCCGGCAGCTCCTGCCTTGAGAAAATCACGCCGGCTCAACTTCACCCTCGTCTTCCCCTTCTTTGGATGGTCCTTCATCACGTTCCTCCTTTCTTGTTATTGATAAGAAGTTACCCCCCCGCTGACTGACGGTACGGAAAAGAATCTTGTATTTCAAGAAGATTTTATCACAACCTGCTGTGTCGGAACACACCGCTTATTCACACATTCCTCCTTAGATTAATGTAGGTTGTGTGACAACTAAATTTTCACATGACTCTTCTAATATGTCAAGAAAATATTTTGGGGAATTGACCTGCCCCCGGGACATGTACCACATGATAGAGTTAGTGTTCTGTCTTTTTTTATTTCTCAATGCAGATACGCCTCTGGTGCCAGAGGGTGATAATTCAAAGAGCTGTGTGGCCTGGGATAGCTTCACATCCACTTCCCGCAATAACCCAATAATCTGTTCCGCTGTAAATCGCCTACGACTCATGACCTCCCCTCCTTAATCATGATCCAAAATTATGCCAGAGTCCTAACATAAAACTGGCCCGGTTTTTGGGGGGCTGGTCATCTCTTCCGACAATATCCCTCGCTCGATTTGAGAATCGCTTGAATTGTTTCTTCTATGTGCGCGTCCATCAGCGCCTCACACACAGCCTTATCCCTGCTTTTTAACGCATCGATAAGCTTCCGGTGATATCGGAGTCCGATTTCGCAACCGAGCAACTTGACGACATCGACCATGGCGGTGGAAATAATCTCGTTAATGATTCCATACACTTTCGTAATAATTGGGTTATGTGCGATCTGCGCTATTCGGTAATGGAAAGAATGGTCAGCCGTCGCGTGTTTTGCCGGTTTATCGATACACGACAGCATCGTCGCGTACGTTTCTTCCAAATACTCTATATCTTTATTGGTTATTTTGGGGACAGCCAGACCGATTGTGCCTTTCTCGATGATTTTACGGTATACCAAGACCGTGATGAGGTCTTGGTTTTTATTGATCTGCATCAAGGGATGGAGCGTGTCCACCGCGTTGATGGTTGAGAAATCCCTGACGAAAGTTCCACCGCCGTGTTTGGTTTCCACCAGACCGAGAATTCCCAATTGCTGGATTGCGGCCCGAACCGTTACCCGACTCACGCCAAAGGATTCGCAGAGTTCGTTCTCTGAAGGCAATTTTTCACCTATTTTCCAAACGCCTTCCATTAGCTTCGATTTAAGCTGTACATACACTTGAGAACGGAGAGATTCAGTTTTTACCCTTTTCAACTTCGGCACAACGCGGCTCCTTGTCTGACGTGATACACAATATGGAAATTACTTTAGTATATAGCGACAATGTATAGCAAATCTTTTTTTACCGATACAGTAAAGATTGCAGATCTTGGTCCCTATCCAGGATATGGAAAGACAACGGCCCCATGACATCCTGATGGAATTCCGAATGGATATATAAGTCGTAGAAGTCGCTTTCACGTTCTTCGGCGCGATATTTAACCCGCCTCGCATGATACGGATGGATGCCAAATTTCTCACGGGGCAGAAGGACATGCGGATTGCGGTCAGACGAATTGCCGACTTGGGTCCGAAGGAGGTGGTGCTGACCCACCGGGATGGGGTGCTCGTATACGATGGGAATCATTTTCATGAAGCCCGGTTCCATCCTGAAACGCTGACGGGTCGCAGCGGCCGGGGGGATACATGCATCGCCTCCTATATGGCCCGCAGGCTCAGCGCGCCTCCGCACGAA
>JAPLJY010000293.1 GCA_026388345.1 Deltaproteobacteria bacterium | reverse complement strand
TTCTCCCGGATCCGTTTTTCGTAGAATTTGATGATCTCGGGGTTTTGAATCAGCTCTTCGCGGGAGGAGAAGGGGATGCCGTTCTTCCGGGCGTACTCCTCCAGCGGGTCGAAGGCGGGAACGATGAGGGCCGTCACGTACTGCCGAAGGTCGCCGATTATGGAGACCTGATCCACGTAGTAGTCGTTTCCGATCAGGGTTTCAACGAGCTGCGGGGCGATGTATTTTCCGCCCGAGGTCTTCATCAGGTCCTTGATTCGGTCGGTGATCGAGAGAAAGCCGTCCTCGATGACGCCCACATCCCCCGTCCGGAACCAGCCGTCCGCGGTGAACGCCTCCGCCGTCGCCTCCGGCTTTTTGTAGTAGCCCTTCGTGACCGTTCCCCCCTTCACCTGGATTTCACCGGCCTCGCCGATCCGCACCTCAACGCCCGGAATCGGTTTTCCGACGGTGCCGGGGCGGAAGTGGTACTTCTCATGGCAGGTCACGGTGGCGCAGGTCTCGGTGAGGCCGTAGCCGTAGGCGATGGTCACCCCCGCCGCATGGAAGAACTCCTCGATCTTCTTCGAGAGGGGCGCCCCGGCGCAGGGGAAGAAGCGGATGCGGCCGCCGACGACCCCCCGGATCTTCTTCAACACCAGGGCCACGGCGATTTTGTACTTGATCTTCAGGATGGGTGGAACAGGCAGTTGTTCCTTCGTAAGCAGGAAGCCCTGCTCGCCAACGCCGATGGCCCACAGGAAGAGTTTCTTTTTCACGCGCGGCGCATGTATTCGACGATCTTGGCGGTATTGTCGCAGACGTTGACGACCATCCCCTGGCTCAGCGCGAAGTGGGTCCACGCCCTCTCGAAGATGTGGGATAGCGGAAGGAAACACATGGAGACATCCCGGTCGCTGACCTCCAGGCGCTTTTTGTGGGCGAGGAAGGAGTGGTAGAAGGTGGAATGGTGGAGCATGACCCCCTTGGGTTCCCCGGTCGTTCCCGAGGTATAGATCAGGGTCGCCAGATCATCCATGGAAGCACGCTTGAGTCTCTCGTCGATCTCGGCATCCCCGCCGGCCCGCCGGCCTTCTTCCAGAAAATCCTTGAAATAGACGGCGTTTGCCGCACCGGCAAGGTTTACCCCCTCGTTGAAGACGATGATCCTTTTGAGTTTGGGGGAGCCGCCGTGCATGGCGCGGATATGGTCATACTGCTCCTGGGCTCCGGCGAAGACGATGCCGATTTCCGCTTCATCCACGACGTATTCGGCCTGCTTCGGCGTGTTGGTGGCATAGATCGGGACGGAAACGCCCCGGAGGCAGAGGATCGCGTAGTCGGCGACAATCCACTCCGGGCAGTTCTGGGAAAAGATGCTGACCATTTCGCCTTCTTTGACACCCATCGCCAGCAGCCCCTTGGCCGCCGCCCGGACCTGCTCGCCGAGGCCATTCCATGAGATTTCCTGCCAGACGTCGTTTGGTCGGTACCGGATGGCGGTGCGGTTGCCGTATTTGCCGATGCGCTCGAAGAGTGCGGTTGCCACATGAAACTCGGTCATAATCGTCTCCTGCCTGATTGGGATGCCAGCCCATGTTATGGGCTGGTGGAACGCCTTCCCGGGAGGGGTCGCGGAAGGCGCCGGTCGGCGGCCGCAGACGATTCTGCCCCAGGGCTTTACAAAAAGGCGCGGTTAGTATAGGTTGTAGTCCGTTCCGTGTCAAAGACCTTTTTGAGGCTGTTGACCGGGAGCGCATCCCGCAATCCCCGCCTTGTGGGCGAGGATAAGGGGCGCAATGAAAAACAGATGGCTTCCTTGCCGGGAAGCCCCGCCCTATGGGCGGGCTGCTTCCAAAACGCCCATCTGTTGCGTTTCCCTCATCCTTCGCCGTTCAACGTACAAGAAAGTACGCCTCACGGCTCAGGATTTCGGGGGCCTTGCATCTGGGCATTTTTGAACAGCCTGCAAAAGAGATTTTTTACCGGTTCTTAAGTGAAAAGGCGGAAACGGCTTGGGGGCGCGTTTTCGCCTTCCTATCCGTTCCGGCGGCCGGCTTGATCGCCGGTGTCGGCTTGTGTCGGCAGTCCTGCGAAGGAAATCAAGGAGGCGACCAATGGTTAAAAAGAAAAGTGAGAAGACCTCCCTCGGCCAGCGGATGAAGGCCGGCCGGGAGAAGATGGGGATGAGCGTCGAGGACCTTGCCCTGGAAACGGGGTATCTGCGGGAGATCCTTGCCGGGGTTGAAGAGGATCGGACCGTGCCGCCGGTGTCTCTCGTTCTACAGCTCAGCCGTGTCCTGAAACTGAACATGGACGAACTGGAGACGCAGGAGGATGTCCTGGCGACAAAGCGTCGCTCCAAAAGTCACAAGAAACGGGTCGATTCCTATGCCTACACCCCGCTCAGCAAACCGGGGCCGGACAAGCACCTGCGGGGCTACCTGGTCACGATCGAACCCCTCACTGAACACAAGGGGGTCGAGTATCACCACGAGGGAGAGGAGTTCGTCTTCGTCCTCAAGGGGGGGATCACCCTTCAGGTCGGCGAGAACGTCTCGAAATTGGCCAGGGGGGAGAGTCTCCATTTCAATTCCGCCCTCCATCACAAGCTGAGCAATCCCAGTCCGGAGATCGCCGAACTGCTGGTCATCGTCTACGTGCCCTGAGGAGGATGCGATGTCTTTTCAACTGACCCAGGAACAGGAGATGATCCGGCTGATGGCCCGGGACTTCGCGAACAAAGAGTTGGAGCCTTTCGCCGGAAAATGGGACCGGGAAGAGACCTTCCCGGAGGCGGCGATCAAAAAGATGAGCGGCCTCGGGCTCATGGGGATGATGATCCCCGCCGAATACGGCGGCGCCGGGGCCGGGGCGGTGAGCTATTCCCTTGCCCTCCAGGAGATCGCCTACGCCTGCGCCTCCACAGCGGTGACGATGTCGGTGACGAACCTCTCCTCCGATCCGATCCTCAAGTTCGGGAGCGAAGAGCAGAAGCGCCGCTACCTGGTGCCGCTTGCCCAGGGGGAGATGTTGGGCGCCTTCGCCGTCACGGAGCCGGAGGCCGGGTCCGACCCCGGAAGCATGACGACACGTGCCGAGGAGCGGGGGGACCACTACCTGGTCAACGGCTCCAAGATTTTCATCACGAACGGCAGCTATGCCGACGTGGTCGTCCTGATTACTCGGACCGGAAAGGAGAAGGCCCACCGGGGGCTCTCCGCCTTCCTGCTGACGAAGGGGACGCCGGGATTCCGGATCGGCCGCCGCGAGGAGAAGATGGGGCTTCGCGCCTCCGACACCGTCGAGCTTCTCTTCGACGAATGCCGGATCCCGAAGGAGAACATGCTGGGCAGGGAGGGCGCCGGCTTCACGACCGCGATGGTCGCCCTCGACAGCGGCCGGATCGGAATCGCCTCCCAATCCCTCGGAATCGCCCGGGCCTGCCTCTATGAGACGATCCAGTATGCGAAGACGCGCAAGCAGTTCGGGAAGAACATCGGTTCCTTCCAGGCGATCCAGTGGATGATTGCCGATACCGCTGCGGAGATCGAGGCAGCCGGTTGGCTCACCCTTTACGCGGCCGACCGGAAGGATCAGGGGCTCCCCTTTACGAAGGAGGCGTCGATGGCGAAACTCATCTCCTCCGAAATGGCGAACCGTGCGGCCTACCGGGCCGTCCAGATTCACGGCGGCTACGGATACATGAAGGAGTACAAGGTGGAGCGGCTCTACCGGGACGCCCGGGTCACTACGATCTATGAAGGGACCTCCGAGGTGCAGCGGATCGTCATTGCCCGCGAGGTGATGCAGAGTTGAACCCCATGCTGCGGAATCCGTTGAGTCTGCCTCTCGAAACGGACCGGATCGCCATTATCGGACCGGGACGGCTAGGGACGGCCTTTGCCTATAAGTTCGGTCGGGAAAACAAGAAGGTCATTGTTTATTACCACGACGTTGACGTCTGCAAGGCGATCAACCGGGAGCACCTGAACCCGCGGCATCTGACGGAGGACCTTGCGCGGCGCCTCGGAGGGATGGACAAGGTTCCGCGCCTCTCCCCGCAGGTTTACGCGACGAACGACCTGGAGAGGGTCGTCGAAGAGAATGATTTCATTTTTCTTTCCGTCACGATGGACCGGCTTCCGGAGATCCTGAATCGGATCGAACCGATCCTCCGGCGCAAGGGCACGCACACCTGTTTCATCTCGGCGATCAAGGGGCTCACCGCGGTAGAGACGACCCGCCAGCTCATTACCCCTTCCCAGCTGATCCGGAACCATTTCCTGAAATGGAAGGACAGATACGACATCGTCTCCATCGGTGGGCCGTTTTTCGATATCGATGTCGCCCTGGGAAACCCTGTCTGCCTTACCGTGGCGGGACCGAAGCGCATCTGCGGGATCGTCCGGAGGGAATTCATCGACGCCAACCGGCGGGAGCTCTCCTCCTACTACAACTTTGACGCCGTTGGGGTGGAGGCCTGCGGCGCCCTGAAGAACATCGTGGCCAACGTCAAGGGGTTGGCGGACTGCCTGGAACTCGGCGATTCGATCCCCGGGACTCTTTTTTCGCGCGCCGGGGTGGAGGTCCGGTCGGTCTCCCGTATCCTCGGCGGGAGCTTTCAGGCCTTCCAGAGCCAGGCCGGCGTGGGCGACATGTACGTGACCCTCTCCTCGGATGCGAGCAAGAACCACCGCTACGGCCGTTTCTTCTATGAGCTGTTCACCGGCAATTCCGTCGAGACCCATCTCAAGGTCCTCCAGAAGATCGACGGGAAGCCGGAGGGGCCGAACACCATCTTGAACGTTCACAAATTCCTGGAAAAACGGAACATGTACAGCCCGATCTTCCACTGCGCCTACAAAATCTTCAACGAAGCGCCGAGCCGCGAGGAGATCCGGGAGCAGATTCTCCAGGCGACGCAGTTCGACCGCCGGGCAAGGGAATACATCGGGCCCGTATCAAGGCTCCTCTACCGCCTCTTCCCGAACCTGTGGTACCGGCGTCACCGGGGCCTCCTCGCCAATCCATGAATAAATGCTTGACATCCGATTTTCCCCTGTGTTACGGGAAGGCCATAAGACAATGGGGGTGGAAGCTGTGAAAAAGGGTTTAAGAATCATATCGTTGTTCTGGTGGCGGCAGACCTCGAAAGTCTGCCCGCATTAGCTCTTTTAAGTAAATGAGCCGTGGGCAGGGCGAACCCTCCCATGTCTCTAACGAAAGTACATGAAGCCATGGGAAGTTCCCATGGCTTTTTGTTTATTAACTATATCAAAAGGAGACGGATTATGGAACAGACCAAGGTAGTTCTGACGGATCAGGAAATCCCGAAGCAATGGTACAACATCCAGGCGGATTTGCCCAAACCCATGAGCCCCCCTCTCCATCCGGGCACAGGGAAGCCGGTCTCGGCGGAGGATCTGGCGCCGATCTTCCCGATGAACCTCATCGAGCAGGAGGTGAGCCAGGAGCGGTGGATCGACATCCCCGGCGAGGTCCTCGATAAATACTTGATCTGGCGGCCGAGCCCCCTCTGCCGGGCGCGGAATTTCGAGAAGCTTCTCAATGCCCCCGTGAAGATCTACTACAAGAATGAAGGATCGAGCCCTGCCGGTTCCCATAAGCCGAACACCGCCATTCCGCAGGCCTACTACAACAAGGCCTTCGGTGTGAAGCGGCTCTCCACTGAGACCGGCGCCGGGCAGTGGGGGAGCGCCCTGGCGATGGCCTGCAAGATGTTCGACCTGGAGTTGCGTGTCTTCATGGTCCGGGTGAGCTACGAGCAGAAGCCTTACCGGCGGATGATGATGAACACCTGGGGCGCCGAGTGCATCCCAAGCCCCAGTGATCGGACCGAGGCGGGGCGACAGGTTCTGGCCGAGCACCCCGATTCTCCGGGGAGCCTCGGTATCGCGATCAGCGAGGCCGTGGAGGACGCCGTATCCCGCGAGAATTCCCGTTATTCGCTGGGGAGCGTCCTGAACCACGTCCTGCTGCACCAGACGATCATCGGTCTGGAGGCGGAGAAGCAGTTCGAAAAGATCGGGATCTATCCCGATGTGGTGATCGGCTGTGCCGGCGGAGGAAGCAATTTCGCCGGCATTGCGCTTCCGTTCGTCCGGGACAAGATCCACGGGAAACAGGTGCGGATCGTCGGCGCCGAACCCGCCTCCTGCCCGACGATGACGAGAGGGCCTTTTGCCTACGATTTCGGTGATCTGGCGAAGAAGACGCCGCTTCTGCCGATGTACACGCTCGGCCACGATTACGTGCCCGCGCCGATCCACGCCGGGGGGCTCCGCTACCACGGGATGGCGCCGATCATCAGCCATCTCCTCCGGGAGGGGCTGATCGAGGCCATGGCCTATGACCAGATCGCAACATTCGAGGCGGGCGTCCAGTGGGCGCGGACCGAAGGCTTCATCCCCGCCCCGGAGACCAACCACGCCATCGCCGCGGTCGTCACGGAGGCGCGGCGTGCGAAGGCGGAGGGGAAGGAAAAGACGATCCTCTTCAACTTCAGCGGCCACGGGATGGTCGATATGGCGGCCTACGACGCGTACCTCTCCGGGAAACTGATCCCCTATGAACTTCCCGATGAAGAGATCCAGCGGGCGCTGAGGGCGATCGAGGGTTTCCCGAAGCCGTAGACGTTGCCCGGTCCCCGTTGCCGCAATCCCTCCCGGGAGGGGTCGGGACGCAGGATATCATCTTTGACTTTCTTTGGGGCGGCAGGTCTCCGCTCGCCGCAGCCTCTTAAGGAAAGGCGTCTGGCATGAAATGAGGACAACCACCCCGGTGATCATTCTGTTTCTGCTCTTTTTTATGCCCGCGGCAAACGCCGGCGCGATGGATCTGCGGATGGAAAACGACCATTTCATCATCCGCCACGCCGCGGAAGACGAGGGGATCGCCGCGAAGCTGAACCGGGAATCGCCCGGCATCCGGGAGAGGATCATCGCCGACATCGGCGTCGATTTTTCCGGCAGGACGGAGATCCGCCTCTGTCCGACCATCGAGGCCTTCCGGGAGGCGCAGCCCGGCGGGACGTGGATCCCCCTCTGGGCCGCGGGGGTCGCCTATCCCGAGGAGAACGTGATCGTCCTGCGGTCGCCGCGGGCGGTCAAAGGGAGCCGGATCGATGTGGTTGATGTCTTCGCGCATGAATTCAGCCATATCGCATTGGGCCGCGCCCTTGCCGGGGTGAGGGTTCCAGTCTGGCTCAACGAGGGGCTTGCGATCTACGAGGCCAGGGAGTGGACCTTTTCCCGGATCTCCGTCCTGACGACGGCCGCCCTGACGGACAGGCTGATCCCGCTGCCCGTTCTCGCCCTCTCCTTTCCGGCGGAGGCGGGGCCGGCCGAATTGGCCTATGCGGAGGGCTTCATGTTTGTCTCCTTTCTCATCAACAAGGTGGGACGGGAGGCCTTCCACCGGCTGATCCGCGATTACACCCGCTGCGGGGATCTGGAGGGGGCGCTCCGGCGGGGGACAGGGATGAGCATTGCCGATCTGGAGGAGGGGTGGCTGTTCTACCTCAAGCTCCGAGTCTCCTGGATCCCGATGATCACCAGCGTCTCGACGCTCTGGTTCGTTATGGCGCTGATCTTCATTTACGGGTACATGCGGAAGAAACGGCAGGCGGAACAACGCCTGAGGGAAATGGTGGAGGAAGAGGCGCGAGAGGGGACATGACATCCGCCTGTTTCAAATTGACTTTCCGATTCCGGATCGCTAAGGTGCTGAAAACGGATATTTTTGCGGTGGGTGAAGGGGCCGCCGGGGGAGATATGATGTGATCAAAGCCTTGTGGATGACCATGAAACCGCAGTCGTTCATGATTTCTGTGATTTCCGTGAGCGTGGGGACGTCGCTCGCGGCGCTCCGGGGGGCGGTCGACTGGCCGGCCTACCTCCTGACCGCCCTGGGGGTGGTTTTCCTCCACGGCGGCGCGAACGTCATCAACGATTATTTCGATTACCGCTACCATGTCGATACCGATGAGGTTCCGGGAAGCTACGGCAACGACCTGCGCGTCCTGATCCGCGGTCTGATGAAGCCCCGGCATGTTCTGGCAATCGGAATCGGGATCTACTCCCTGGCGATTCCGATCGGCGTCTATCTGATCTCCCTGCGCGGGCTGACGATCCTTCTCCTCGGGGTGATCGGCTTCATTACCGGCGTCTGCTATACGGCCCGGCCCGTGGCCCTGAAGTACAAGGCGCTCGGGGAGATCGCCGTTTTTTTCATGTTCGGTCCGCTGATGGTCAGCGGCGCCTATTTCGTCCAGATGGCCGCCTTCAATCCCCAGGTCGTCTGGGTTTCCGTCCCCTTCGGGATTTTCGTGGCCCTGGTTTTGTTCGCGAACAATATCCGGGATATCGGCTTCGATGGTCAGGTCGGAATTCACACAGTTGCGACACTCCTCGGGGGGACCCGATCGGCCCGGGTCTATCAGTTTTTCGTCCTGCTCACGTATGTCCTGATCGTAGGCATGGTCGCGACCGGCCTGCTTTCGGTCTTTGCCCTCCTGACCTTGCTTTCGCTGCCGCTTGCCTTCAAACTCATGGGGATGTTCCGCCGGGGGGTTCCGGCCGACGCCGACGCGCAGACGGCCCGGTTGGATGTGCTTTTCGGCGTTCTGCTGATCGGCGGGATCCAGTTGCAGAGGTTCTTCCGATGAACGGATCCCTTCGCCCCGTTTTCTGGACCGTGCCAGCCGCCTTTGTCCTCTGGTTTTTCATCTTCGCGGTCCCTGCTGGGAATTTCTGGCTGAAGCTCACCTGTTCAGCCTCACTTCTGGCCGCGATCGGTCTCGTCTCCAGCCGAAACGAGCTCAAAGCTCTTTTTACATTCAAGATTCGCCATCTGTGGGTCGGCGTCCTCTCGGCGCTCATCCTCTACGGAATCTTCTGGGTCGGGAAGCTGGCGGCTAATCTCCTCTTCTCCTTCGCTCCGGGGCAGATCGAATCGGTTTATGCAAGCAAAACGCAGTTGGATGCCGTCTGGATCGGCCTTCTCCTGCTGTTCGTGATGGGGCCGGCGGAGGAGATCTACTGGCACGGATTTGTCCAGCACCGCCTCACGGGGCGGTACGGCGCGACGGCAGGTGTCCTGGCGACGGCCGCCGTCTATACCATGGTCCACGTCACCTCCTGGAACTTCATGCTGGTCGCGGCGGCCGGGGTGTGCGGCCTCTACTGGGGGCTCCTCTTCCAGCGGGAGAAAAACCTGATCCCGCTGATCATCTCCCATGCCCTCTGGGATTTCCTGATCTTCATCCTCTTTCCGATGACATGAAGGGGGGGAGAGCTCCCGATTTCCCGAAGTCAAAACAGGGGAATGCTTTTCACCAAGGATTTGATCGGGAGAGAGAAAGGGGATAGGATGGCCGTCAAAAACGGATCGGCGGACGAAAAGATGACCGGGAGCGCAACCCGCAAGCCCCGCCTTGTAGGCGGGGATAAGGGGCGCGATAACAAACAGACAGCTTCCTTGCCGGGAAGCCCCGCCCTGTGGGCGGGGAGCTTCAAATCATATCGGGAACGGGTCATGAGGTGCCCGCGCCTGGGCGGGGAGGTACCATTTTCCTACTGTGAACGGGAGGCGGGGGATCTTCCCTGCCGGCAGGTCCTCCGCTGCTGGGGGTCCGGTTTCCCGGTGGAGAAATACCTGAGTGAAACCCTGATGCCGGAGGCCTGGGAGCGCTTTTGCAAGCAGATTCCGAAGGACCGGATGACGACAATCCTCGACGCCGCCCTAACCGTCAGGCAGAGACAAAGAAATAGGGGAACTGTTCCCCCTTTTCTTAAAGGACACCGGGATGGATCTTTTTGATCAGCAGGACGGTAAGAGCGACAACAGGCCGCTGGCCGAACGGATGCGGCCGCGGACCCTCGATGAATATGTGGGGCAGGGCCACCTCATCGGCGCGGAGAGTCTCCTCAGGAGGGCTGTCGCGGAGGACCGCCTCTTCTCCGTCATCTTCTGGGGCCCCCCGGGATCGGGAAAGACGACACTCGCCCGGATCATGGCCGGGGAGACGAAGTCCCACTTCATCAGTTTTTCCGCGGTGCTCTCCGGCGTGAAGGAGATCCGCGCCGTCGTAGACGAGGCCACCGATCTGTGGCGGCTCCAGCGCCGGCGGACGATCCTCTTCGTGGACGAGATCCACCGCTTCAACAAGGCCCAGCAGGACGCCTTTCTCCCCCACGTCGAGAGCGGCCTGATCACGCTGATCGGCGCTACGACGGAGAACCCCTCCTTCGAGGTCATCTCGCCGCTCCTCTCCCGGATGCGGGTTCTGACCCTCAAGCCGTTCACCGAGGAGGACCTTGCCCTGATCGTCCGGAGCGCCCTTGCGGACCGTGAACGGGGGCTAGGCTGGTTCGATCTCGATATCGAACCGGAGGCGCTGACCCACATCGTCTGGTCGGCGGACGGGGATGCCCGCGCCGCCCTGAACAGCCTCGAAGCGGCGGCGTCTCTCGCCGACAAAACCGCCGGGGCGGGAAGGCGGATCACCCGCGCCTTTGTCGAGGAGGCGATCCAGAAAAAGGCGCTCCAGTACGACAAAACCGGGGAGGAACACTACAACCTCATCTCCGCCCTCCACAAGAGCCTCCGGGGGAGCGATCCCGACGCTGCCCTATACTGGCTCGGCCGGATGCTGATGGCGGGCGAGGATCCTCTCTACCTTGCCCGGCGTCTGGTCCGCTTCGCCTCCGAGGATGTCGGGAACGCCGACCCGCGCGCGCTGACCGTGACCATCGACGCCATGCAGGCCTACCACTTCCTCGGCTCCCCCGAGGGGGAACTGGCCCTCGCCCAGGCGGTAGTTTACCTTGCTACAGCGCCGAAGAGCAACGCCCTCTATGCCGGCTACGGACAGGTCCGCGCGACGATCGAAAAGACGGGAACCCTGCCCGTCCCGCTCCACATCCGGAACGCCCCGACGAAGCTGATGAAGGAGTTGGACTACGGCAAGGGGTACCGCTACGCCCACGATTTTGCCGACGCCTATGTTCCCCAGGAGTACCTCCCGGATGAGCTCCGGGGGAAGGGGGGACGGTTCTACCGTCCGACGGACCGGGGGTACGAGAAGATCATCGGGGAGCGGTTGGATTACTGGCGGAAGATCCGCGAGGCGAACGACAAAAAGGAAAATTCTTAACAACCAGGGATGCAGCGGACGGCCGCCAGAATGCCGATGATGGCGATGACGATCATGAGTTCGATCAGCGTGAAGCCCCCCTTGTTTTTCCTGTAAAATGCACCAATCTTTTTCTTCCTCCTTATCTCTTATGTTGAATCCCTTCGGGTCATATTTTCCCGAAGCTTGCATCGTTCACGGCTGTCTTAGATACCCCGCAACGAGCTGTGGATCAATGGATTTAACCAGATCAGTTTTCGTTTGTGAAAATTTAAAACCAAAGGTGCTCCCTTGCCATCCCTCGGAAATTGTGTCAGGATCAATAGCGATAAATTATGGGTAATTCGGATAGATTGCCGGGGGAGGAGTACATGGGCGGGTTTCATCTGGTCAGCGATTTTCAGCCGCGGGGGGATCAGCCGCAGGCGATCGCCGATCTCGTTGCGGGACTGGAGAAGGGCGATGACAACCAGGTTCTGCTCGGGGTCACCGGTTCCGGGAAGACCTTCACGATGGCGAATGTGATCGCCGCCGTGGACCGACCCGCCCTCGTCATCGCCCACAACAAGACCCTCGCCGCCCAGCTCTACGGGGAGTTCAAGGCCCTCTTTCCAGACAACGCCGTCGCGTATTTCGTCAGTTATTACGATTACTACCAGCCCGAGGCCTATATCCCCAGCACCGACACCTACATCGAGAAGGATTCCGCGATCAACGAAGAGATCGACAAGCTCCGCCATGCGGCAACCCACTTTCTGCTGGAACGGCGGGACGTCATCATCGTGGCCAGCGTCTCCTGTATCTACGGTCTTGGCTCCCCCGAGGCCTACCGGGGGATGCTCCTTTTCCTGGAAGTGGGGATGGAGGTCCAGCGGGACGCCATGCTTGCCCGTCTCGTCGAGATCCACTACGAGAGGAACGATATCGATTTCCACCGGGGCGCCTTCCGCGTCCGGGGCGACGTCGTCGAGATCTTTCCTCCATACGAGGAGGAGAAGGCCATCCGTGTGGAGTTCTTCGGTGACACCGTGGAGGCGATCTCTCTCGTCGATCCGCTCCGGGGGAAAAAACTGGAAACGCTGCAACGGACGGCGGTCTACCCCGGCAGCCACTTTGTGACAACGCAGGAGAACCTCAAACGGGCGATTATCGCAATCCGGGAGGAACTGGGCGAGAGGCTCCGGGAGCTGAATGCGGAAAACAAGCTCCTCGAGGCGCAGCGTCTTGAGCAGCGGACCCATTTCGATATCGAGATGATGGAGGAGATGGGCTACTGTTCGGGCATCGAGAACTACTCACGCCACCTGACCGGCCGCAAGCCCGGCCAGCCGCCCCCGACGCTGATGGAATACTTTCCAAAGGACGCCCTCATCTTCATCGACGAGAGCCACGCGACGATCCCCCAGCTTATCGGGATGTACAAGGGCGACCGGGCGCGGAAGGAGACCCTCGTCCACTACGGCTTCCGCCTTCCTTCCGCCCTCGACAACCGTCCGCTCCGCTTCGAGGAATTCGATGCCTTTCCGAATCAGCGGATCTGCGTCTCGGCGACACCCGCGGCCTACGAGCTGGGAGAGGCCGGCGGGCGGGTCGTGGAGCAGATCATCCGGCCGACGGGTCTGATGGATCCGGAGATCATTGTTAAGCCCGTGACCGGCCAGGTGGACGATCTCCTTGCGGAGATCCGGGAGCGGGCCGAACGGGGCGAGCGGGTCCTCGTGACGACCCTCACGAAACGGATGGCGGAGAACCTGACCTCTTACTACGAGGGGCTGGGCGTCCGGGTGAAGTACCTCCATTCGGACATCCATACCCTGGAACGGGTGGAGATCATCCGCGACCTCCGGATGGGTGAGTTCGACTGCCTCGTCGGCGTGAACCTCCTGCGCGAGGGGCTGGACATCCCGGAGGTCTCCCTCGTGGCGATTCTCGATGCCGACAAGGAGGGCTTCCTCCGCTCCGCGCGTTCGCTCATCCAGACGAGCGGCCGCGCGGCCAGGAACGTGGCGGGGCAGGTGATCATGTACGCCGATTCAATCACCGCCTCGATCCGGACTTGTCTTGACGAGACCCGGCGGCGGCGGCTTCTGCAGGCGGACTTCAACGAGAAAAACGGGATTACGCCCGAGAGCATCAAAACGGAGATCCGTCAAATCCTCGGCTCCGTCTATGAGGCCGATTATGTGACCGTGCCGACGGTTTCGGAGGAGGCGGCGGCCTACGCCTCCGAGAAGGAGCTTCCCGTCGTCATTCGGAAATTGAAGGAAGAGATGAAACAGGCCGCGAAGGAGCTTGAATTCGAGAAGGCGGCCCTGCTGCGCGACCGGATCCGCGACCTGACGAAGCTGATGCTCGAGATGGGGGGCGAGGGATAGCCGGTGCGGTGGGGTGATCTGAAAAAGATGGGCGCCGGACGAAAAACAGGCTTGATATTTGTTCGATTTCACGTTATTTTTACATATCTAAAAATGGATGAAATGGCCTATAAGCAGGAGATCCGTAAAAAAATCCTGACGCTGAGAAATGGCATGACGCCGGGGGAGATCGCGGCGAAGAGCGGCTTGATCATCCGGCGGCTGACCGAGCTCCGGGATCTCCGGGAAGCGTCCACGCTGATGGTTTTCCTCAGTTTCGGAAGCGAGGTTCTGACCGACGATCTGCTCCGCTGGGGATGGGAGGCGGGGAAGCGGATGGTCGTTCCTCTCTGCCGGCCGGAGGATCGGGGGCTGACGCCATGCCTGCTCGGTAGTTTTACGGAGCTGGAAATCGGCCACTACGGGATCCGCGAGCCGAAGGCGGAGAACATCCGGCCTGTGCCGCGGGAAGAGATCGATGCAATCCTCGTTCCCGCCGTGGCCTTTGACCGGCGTGGATATCGTGTCGGCTGCGGCGGCGGCTACTACGACCGTTTTCTGCCGGAGGTTCCACGGGCGGTCCGGATCGGGGCGGCCTTCTCCTGCCAGATCGTCGAGGAGATTCCGGCGGATCAGCATGATGTCCCGGTGGATCGAATCGTGACGGAGAATGGGGGCACGCCGATTTGTCCTTGACAGGGCGCCGGGATCGGAGCAAGATGCCGCGCATTTTGATGGACGATTTACCGTATTGTTACGAAGGTATCATATTTTCTTTTGCATGAGGAGAACCATGGAGGAAAACATTCAGATGATGGAAGAGGAGGGAGGCGAGAAGAGTTTCGCCGAACTGTTAGACGAAAGCGGGATGGAGCAGGGGTGGCTGAAGCCGGGCCAGCGTGTGGAGGCGGTCATCGTGAAGATCTCCCCGGAATGGGTTTTTATCGACGTCGGCGGGAAACACGAGGGCTATCTGGACCGGCGGGAGTTTCTTGACGCGGAGGGGAACGTGACGGTAAAGGAAGGCGAGACCGTCCGGGCCTATTTCCTCTCGTCCCAGCACAATGAGAAACTGTTTTCCACGAAAATCAGCAGCGGCGAAGCCAGCCGGTCCTTTCTTGCGGATGCGGCGCAC
>JAPLJY010000333.1 GCA_026388345.1 Deltaproteobacteria bacterium | reverse complement strand
AGTGGGGATTCCCAGGATGCTGCCGGTGACCTCGCTCCGTTCATAGCAATCCAGGATGATCGGCCGGTCGGCCGGACCGGTGCGATCGATCCGGTAACGGTAGAGGGAACCCAGGTGATAGCAGAAGGGGGGACGGCTCCGATCGAAGGCCTCGATGCAGGCCTCGTCCGATGCGGCGAGGGCTCCGCCGGTGTGGCCCGGATCCGTCTCTCCATCCGCTGTCCGGGCGTTGCCGGAGAATGTGCGTTCAAACGCAAGGAAGTCCCGGCGGTATTGCTTAACGAAATGTCGGTAGGCGTCTGGGTCGGTCCAGAAATTTTTCTCGACCAGGCCGCATGCTGTGATCTCCTCTTTGCCGGGCAGGACATCCACCACACGCATCATCCGAGTTCTCTCCTCACAGGCTCCGTCTTGACGGTTTTAAGACCGTTCTTCCTTCCGGGGGACAGACGCCGGAAGCCGTCATTCTAATATAATGATGAAATTATCTTGACAAGAAAATAATTGTGATTTATTTAATGCTTCGATTCGAGGGATACCCCTCAATGCCATCATATAGAAAGGAGGTGCCCAAATGAAGAAGGTATTTGCTGTCATTATTTCCCTGTTTTTCGTCGCGGCGTTATCTTTTGCAGTTGTAGGGTGCAAGAAGGCCGAAGAGCAGAAACCGGCTCAGACGACGGCCCCGGCTCCTGCACCGGCTCCCGAGGCGACACCGGCCGCCCCCGCAGCACCGGCCGCTCCTGCAGCACCGGCCGCTCCGGCGACCAAGTAAGAAAAGTTTCAATCTTCAAGGAGAGAACCGGCCGAACAGCGATGTTCGGCCGGTTTTTTTTACCGAAGGGTCGAACCGCCGCGGCGTTTGCGCAACCGTCCCCCATGCAGAAAAAATCTGGACAACCGGCGTAAGAAGGGTTAAGTGACAAAAAATTATTGGATCCATCACCGTAAGTTATGAGAGGCCAGCATGAGATTCGACATTGCCAAAAGCGGAAGCGGACTCGTTTATGAGATCCGTCATATCGTAAATGTCGCCAACCGGTTGAAGCAGTCGGGCGTGGAGGTGGTCTGGGAGAACATCGGCGATCCCGTCCAAAAGGGCGAGAAGGTTCCCGAATGGATGCGGAAGGTCCTCGTCGATCTGCTGCGCGAAGACTGCGCCTATGGCTATTCCCCGACGAAGGGGATGGACGCGACCCGCGAATTCCTCGCGGAAAAGGTCAACCGCCGTGGAAAGGCACAGATCACGCCAGAGGACATCATCTTCTTCAACGGTCTGGGCGACGCGATCGCCCGCGCCTACAGCGCGATCCGCCTCGACGTGCGGATCATCATGCCGGAGCCGACCTACTCCACGCACCTGCTGGCGGAGGTTCACCACGCCTCCTTTCCGCCGAACACCTACCGGATGAACCCCTACTGCGACTGGTCTCCGGACATCAACGAACTGGAGCGGAAGGTGAAGAGCCACAAGGCGATCGTCGGCATCCTCGTCATCAATCCCGACAATCCGACCGGCTACGTCTATCCCGAGGAGACGCTAACCAGGATCGTCGATATCGCCCGCCGCTATGACCTCTTCCTGATCTTCGACGAGACCTACCACAACATCATCTTCAACGGGAAAAAAACCGTTCCCCTGTCCGACATCGTCGGCGATGTCCCGGGGATCAGCATGAAGGGGATCTCCAAGGAGTTCCCCTGGCCCGGTTCCCGCTGCGGCTGGATGGAGATCTACAATGCCGACAAGGATGAGACCTTTGCCCGCTATATCGATGCGATTCTGACACAGAAGATGTCGGAGGTCTGCTCGACCACCCTTCCGCAGATGGCGATCCCCCGGATCATGAGCCACCCGGAGTACCAGCCCTACCTGCAGGAAAGGCTCCGCCACTATGAAAAACTCTCCAACATCGCCTACGGGATCCTCAAGGATCTCCCCTATGTGATGGTGAACCGGACCTGCGGAGCCTTCTACATGACGGTCGTATTCAATGAGGCGGTTCTCAA
This sequence comes from Deltaproteobacteria bacterium, assembly GCA_026388345.1. The sequence continues at coordinate 3,796 of JAPLJY010000333.1, read as the reverse complement.
CAGCCGCCAGAAACTCGCGATCCCGCAGGACGACGTCCGGGCCTATATCGAAGGGCTGGTTGCGGAGTCGATCGAATTCGACAAACGCTTCGTTTATTACCTGCTGGGCGCCACGGGGATCTGCGTGATTCCGCTGACCTCCTTCTTCACCGATCTGCCCGGTTTCCGGATGACGCTCCTCGACCGGGACGAGGCGAAGTTCGAACATGTCGTCCGGACGCTCGGCGAGAAGATCGTGGCTTATGTAGAATCGGCCCGTTAGGGAAAATGGGGGAGGAGCGGCCATTGAAAACAGGTATCCGCGAGATGGCGCAAGGGATCGTCATGATCACGCTTCCCATGCCCTTTCGCCTGAAGCATGTCAATATTTTTGCCTTTCCGGAAGAGGGCGGTTTCACGCTGATCGACACCGGTCCCAACCTGCCGGGGGTCCTGCCGGCGCTGGAGGCGTCTCTTGCGAAGATCGGGCTGCGGGTGGACGATTGCCGCCGGATCCTGATCACCCATTTTCACATGGACCACTGCGGCCTGGCTGGCATCATCGCGGGCCGTTCCGGCGCGTCCGTTTACCTGTCGGAGATCGAAGAGCTGACGATCCGCGCCTTTGCCCGGCAGGAGGATCGCATCTTGCGCCTGAGGGGCTTCGCTCTGGAGCAAGGCCTCGACGGCGGTACAATGGACATGGTGGCTCGGGCGTTTTCCGCTTTCCGGACGGCCACATCGCCTTTCCATGCCACGGGGATCCTCGCCGACGGCGATCAACTGACTGTCGGGGGCAGGGCGGTGGAGGTCATCGGGACGCCGGGGCACAGCCGCGGCCACATTTCCCTCTACCTGCCGGAGGAGCGTTTCCTGATCGCCGGGGATCACATCCTGCCCCACATCACGCCGAACCTCAGCCCCGATCTGACGGACCCGGCCTTCCTGCCTTTAGAGAGCTTTCTCTCCTCCCTGGCGCGGATCGAGGAGCTGCCGGTAAGCATGGTATGTCCGGCGCACGGCCGACCCTTTTCCGATCTGTTGGGGAGGATCGCCGCGATGCGGGAGCACCACCGCGAAAGATCGGGACTCGCCCTGCAGGCCCTGACGGAGGAACCCAAGAGCAGCGGCGAGGTTTCCCGGTTCATCTTCGGTGAGATTCATTCCCCGTTCGACCGCCTCCTCGCCCTCAACGAGACCTATGTCCATCTGATCCAACTGGAGCGGGAGGCCCTGATCCGTCGGGAGATGCGCAACGGCCTCTGTTTCTTTGCGCGGATCCGTCCCTGAATATTTCAGTTCTCTTTCCCCTCCGTCAGAATCAGACGGGGCAGCAGCAGAACGCCCAGAATCATCAGACTTCCCACAAGAATGAAGGCGGTGCCGAAGGCTCCCTTGTCCCCGAAGATCCCCAGGATCGTCGGGAGAAATCCGGCGCCGATCAGGTAGCCGACGAACATCGTGAGCGAAACGGAGAGATTCCGGGCGCGCGGCGGGACGATCCGGGAGAGGATCGTAAAGCCGGCAGGGAAGAAAGAAACCGTCATCATCGGCTGGAGGAATACCATCAACAGTACCCAGCGGCCCGGGAGCAGGCCGAGGAGGATCGTCATCAGTCCGATGAACAGAAGCGCAACGGCGATCGTCGGTTTCGGGCCGATGCGGTCCGAGATCCAGCCGGCGGCGAAACCCACGACAAGGAGGGAGATCCGCGACAGTCCGACCAGCATGTTGGCCAGCTCCCGGTCGATTCCCCTCTCCGCGACGAGGTAAATCGGCATCATGCTGTAGATGCCCATGCTGGAGCCGACGGCCAGGGAGAAGAGGACGACCATGATCCAGAAGGCAGGCTTCCCGATCAGAAGGCGGATGTTGTCGAGCGTGGGCGCCTCTCCCGTGAAATCGCCGCCGGGGGCCAGGCGGAGAAAAACCAGCCCCAGAATGATGGAAACAGCGCCGATCAGCACAAGGATATCCTGCCAGCGACACAGCAGAAGGAGACCCTCGACGATGAGCGGGGCGAGGATGAAGGCGAAGCTGGGCGCGAACTCGTGGAAGGCGATCGCCTTTCCCCAGTGGACGGAACGGATTGCAGCGGTGATGGTCGTCATCCCCGAGGGGAGGTAGAGACCGGTGGCGATGCCCAGGAAAACGAGTCCGAGGCGGATTGCCCAGAGGCTGTGGCTTGCCGCGATGAAGAAGAAAGCGCAGCCGCCGGCGACGGCGGCGATGACGATCGTCCGGCGGTGTGTGAGGTGCGCCGAGACGAACCCCGACCCGAAGAGCCCGGTCGCATAGCCGAGGGCTATCATCATGAAGAAACTGCCCGAAACGGTGTGGTTGAGACCGAGTTCCCTTTCGATCACCGGCAGGAGCGGCGCCAGGATGACCCGCAACAGGACGTTGAAGAAAAAGATGCCGGTCAGCAATGAAAGCAGGAACATCTGGGACTTCCGGGAGAGGGGGGCGTCCGTCATGAACCGGTCTCCGGGCGGTTCATGGCCATCCGTTTCCGGCCCTCCCCGAAGAGGACCTCCATCCCGTCCGCCGTGATCGATTCGACAAAGCCGCGGCCGAAGCTCGGATGGGTGATCACATCGCCCTTCTCGTAGCATTCCGTCAGTCTGTAATCCCAGGCGACAACATCCGGCGTGAGCACGGCATTTCGCGCCTCCCACTGCCTCGCGTCCGCCGGGCGGACCGTTCGCGGTCGGGCCGCCGGCGCCGCCCCGCTCCGTCTTTCGGTCGGAACGGAACGTCTCTTTTCCGGCGCCGGTCCGTGATAGCGGTGTTCGGCCCCGCAGGTCTTGCACTTCACCGCGCGGACTACGCCTCCCACCTCATACAAGACGATGTGGGCCAGCGTGAAACCGCACCGCGAGCAGAAGGCATCGATATTTTTTCCAACGAGCGACACGTGATAACTCCCTTCATTGTGGTTTAGGTAACGCTTTTATCATGACCGCATCCGTTTGAAAACCGCTTTCTGATGCACGGTTTTCATTGGACCGCGGAAAGTCGAGCTTGTCCGGGAGGGTCGATGCCTCGATGAAATCGGGAATGGTATTGCCCAAAGAGGGGCTGCCGGTTTACATCATCCCGTATTTCCGGAGCTTCTGATGGAGGGTTCGCCGGGTGATGCCGAGGCGGCGGGCGGCCTCGCTTTTGTTGCCGCCGGCGCCGGCAAGCGTCCGGAGGATCGTCTCCCGCTCTACCTCCTCAAGGGATGCGGCCGTTCCGGCTTTTCCGGCCACAGCCGTGTCGCCCGGAATCATCATGGCGGCGACAGGGTCCCGTGGAGGGGCCATCGTCCCGACCGTTGCGGGGGACGGAAGGCGGGTTTCCGCTGCCCCGTCGGCGGTTTGCTCCGGGAGGAGGAGGGCCGGTTCCGCCTCGTCAAGATAATCCCCCCGGGAGAGGACAACCCCGCGTTCCACGGCGTTCATCAGCTCCCGGACGTTTCCCGGCCAGGGGTGGCGGAGCAGCCGATCCATGGCCTGCGGTGTGAATCCCTTGATCGTCTTATGGTTCTTTTCGGCAAAGCGGGCGAGAAAATCCTGGGCGAGGAGCGGGATGTCTTCGATCCTCTCCCGGAGCGGCGGGACGCGGAGCGTGACGACGTTCAGGCGGTAGAAGAGGTCCTCCCGGAAGCGCCCGGCCGTGATCTCCTTCAGCAGATCCCGGTTCGTTGCGGCGATGAGGCGGACATCGATCCCGATCACCTCCTCGCCACCGACGCGGGTGATCTCCCGCTCTTGGAGGACGCGCAGCAGCTTCACCTGCATGCCGAGCGACATCTCGCTGACCTCGTCGAGGA
>JAPLJY010000035.1 GCA_026388345.1 Deltaproteobacteria bacterium | reverse complement strand
CCTTCCAGGAGTCCCTGGAACCGCAATCCCCCAACGATTTCCCCGAGGCCGCCTCCGGGGAGATCATGAAGGCCTTCCTTCCCTGCGACGTCCGCCTGGAACAGAGGCTCGCCGCGCTTCAGACCTACATCGACAGCCTGGCGGAGATCTTTCCGGAGTTGGAGAAACCCGGCTTCCGGACGGAGCGCATCCGTGATCCCGACTGGGGCGAGGCGTGGAAGAAGTACTTCAAGCCCCTCCGGGTGAGTCGGAACATCGTCATCAAGCCGACATGGGAACGCTTTTCACCGACCGGCCGGGACATCGTCATTGAGATCGACCCCGGCATGGCCTTCGGCACCGGCCAGCACCCCTCCACCAGGATGTGTCTGGAGGCGATCGAGGAGATCCTTCTCCGGGACCGGACAGTCGATCAATGGCGCGTCCTCGACGTCGGAACGGGGACGGGCATCCTCGGCATCGCCTGCGCTAAGTTGGACGCCGAGAAGGTCCTCTGCGTGGATATCGACAAGAAGGCTGTGGAGATCGCCGGAGAAAACGCCCGGATCAATCAGGTTGACGATCGTGTCGAGATCCGGAATTGCGATGTCGCCATGCTGATGGAATCCTTTCATCTGATCGTGGCGAACATGACGGCGAAGATCCTGATCAAGCTCCGATCCCATCTGATACGCCTGCTCCGCCCCGGCGGCTATCTTGTCATCTCGGGGATCATCGAACAGGACAAACCGGCCATCGAGGCTCATTTCCCAAGCGATTCCTTCCCGGTCCACCGCCTCATCACCGAAAAGGAGTGGCTCTGCTACGTCCTGAAGAAAGAGGGCGGCCGTCTGTGACAATCCCCCGGCTCTACCTCCCGCGCCCTCTCGAGATGGGCGCCGTCTGTTCGGCGGCTGCGGATCAGGCGCGGTACCTCAAGACCGTTCTGCGGATGAAGGAAGGGGATCCCCTGCTCATCTTCAACGGCACGGACTGGGAGTACGAGGCGGTCATCCGGAGGCAGACAGCGGAGGGGATGGAACTGGAAATCACCGGCCGGCAGAGGCTGCCCGAAACCGGGATTCATGTGACCCTCTGCCAGGCCGTACCGAAGGCGGAAAAGATGGACGGGATCGTCCGGCACGCGACGGAACTGGGTGCGGAGCGGATCGTTCCCTTCCTCGCGGAGCGGTCCGTGCCCCGCTGGCGGCCGGAGCAGCTTCCGCGCAAGAGGGAGAGGTGGCAGAGGATCGCCGCCGAGGCCTCCCGTCAGTGCGGCCGGTCCGACATCCCGGAGGTCGGAGAGATCGTGACGTTCGAGCGGATGCTTCGCGACGCTCCCGAAAGCGGTCTCAGGCTGATCCCCTGGGAGGAGGAGACGACGACGGGGATCCGCGAGGTCCTCCGTGATCCGGCCCGAGCGGGGATGACGGAGTTCGTCCTGGTGATCGGTCCGGAGGGGGGCTTCAGCGCGGGAGAAATCGACCAGGCCCGACGGGCGGGCTTCCTGTCCGTCAGCCTGGGAAAGCGGGTTCTCCGCGTGGAGACGGCTTCGCTCGCGGTCATCGCCGTCCTCCAGTACGAAAAGGGCGGCAGGGAAACGGAATCGACGGCATGAATTAAACGCGAGACCGGCCACGGACCTCGACTCCGAAGCAGGCTGTAGATCATTCATCCCGGAAAATGAAGGAGAGGAACCATGACAGGCAGACGGTACGGCGGTTTCTGGAGGAGATCTTTCGCCCTTCTCATCGACGAGGTCATCCTCTACTTCGTTTCCCTGATCCTGTTTCTGATCGGTCTGCTCGCCCTGGGGCTGAAGGGAGACATGATGGGCCGCGTTCTGGCCTCCCCCGAAGATATGACGCACGGGATGGGCGTCTTTGGGCTCCTCTACCTCGCCTCCTCCCTCCTTGCCGGCATGACCTACTTCACCTGGTTCCACGGGATCGGGGGCCGGACGCCGGGGAAGATTCTCCTCGGCCTCCGCGTGATCCAGGCGTCGGGCGACCCGATGACCCCGGGCGTCGCCTTCCTGCGGTGGGTGGGCTATCTGATCTCCGGCCCGGTCTTCTGTCTCGGCTTCCTCTGGGTCGCCTTTGACGGCAGGAAACAGGGGTGGCACGACAAGATCGCAGCAACCCTTGTCATCCGCGAGAGAGGCGAATCCGATCGGGCGGACGGGGAAGCGACGCCCCCTTCATTCGACGATGTCGGGAGGCACCCATCCGCCGAAGAGCAGAAAACGGTTGTTCCGCCTCCGGAACAACATCAGGAAAAGCCGTGCGCCGATGCCTCCTTACCCCTCCCGTAACGAGTCTCGCCTTCGCCAGAAAAAGGTCTTGACAAACGGAGGCATATTTTATAGAGAAACTCTCCATTTCGGCGATCGCCCGCCGAACGGGGGCCGGTAGCTCAGTCGGTAGAGCAACGGACTGAAAATCCGTGTGTCGACAGTTCAATTCTGTCCTGGCCCACCATTAAGAATCAAGGGGTTGCAGAGCGTTTTCTGTAACCCCTTTTTCTTTGTCCAAAAGATTTTACCGCTTTTTTAATTTTCATCCCCCCTTCACCCGTCCTGGATCATTCCCGGTGTGCATCGACACTGTCTCACCGGGTGTCAATAGTCCTCTGACTCGCACACTCCGTCAGCGGAATCCGATCGTAAGCGCCGCCGTGCTTCCGATTCATTCCGCTCCAAAAAAGCATTGCATTCAGGTCCAATAAGTCACCCCAGGAAAATTCTGTACAATCCTTTTAGGCATCACAGCACTGCAGCCTCCTGCATCCGTCCCGGTATAAATTTGATATGAGCAAAACCGATTTTTTCTAAAGTATTGTAAAATAATGCCGAAAATATATAGAAATGAATCTTTCGTCCTTGAATCAGTACATCCAGGGTACGACAGACCAATCCGGTGACATGCCATGACAGGTCTTACAATATCGGAGGGTAAAGAATCCCTTGGGGAAGAGCGAAATTTCCAGAGGTATCCTGTAGAGGTTCTGGCGCGGGTTGAGTTGCTCCGATCCAGGCGCAAAGACAGATTCCTTTTTTTATGGTCGTTCAACTTGTCCGCGTCAGGGATTTTTTTCCCGGAATGGAAATCTCTCCGTATCGGAAAATCCATTAAAGTCGAATTTTACCTTTTTTTTGAGGATCCGGATACAGCCCTTAAAAACCATGATATCGTGGCGGTGACCGTCACGGGAAAAGTTGTCCGTTCCAATGAATTCGGAACGGCTGTCCAATTCGAAAAAGATTATCAGGTAAAAACTTATAATGTTTCTCCATCGGGCATCAGCCGCCGGAAAGACGGCGAGAGTTCAATGGAAACGATAATCTATCGGGAAATATTAAGACATGTAGAAGAGAAACCGCGGGTCGAGACGTGAGCCGTATACTTCCCGAGTAAAAAACCGTTTCGACCACCTGCCACACGAATACTCCTGAATGATCCTCCTTCAAACGTTGATCACTGGAAAATAGCGTACTATGTATGAAAACCACTACCGGAAAAAGAGGGAAATAATATCCACTCCACCCTTGCCGACAGGTTGACTATTGTTATTTGTTATCGTTTGTCATATATGAATGCAAGTTCAGCGGTTCATGATCTGAAGGGGCATGTTTTTTTACGGTGACGTCGATATGAATAGCAACAAGATACTCATTGCCGAAGATGATACTGCCAACCGGGAAAACCTTGTGGAACTGCTTACGTTCTGTGGATATGAGGTAACTGCCTTTGCCGATGGAGAGCAGGCTCTGGATGCCTTCGTCCAGGATAAATACGAACTCGTTATTTCCGATTTAAAGATGCCCCGCATGGGTGGCCTGGAATTATTGGAGCTTGTAAAAGAAATCAATCCGGACTGTATTGCCATTATCATGACCGGTTACGGAACCATCAGCTCCGCAGTAGAGGCCATGAAGCTTGGCGCATTCGATTACATTATAAAACCGCTCAATGAAGATATCGTCAGACTGGCCGTGGAAAGGGCAATATCTTATGTCCATATTCGCGATGAAAATGTTATTCTAAAGAACCATCTTCGGGAAAAATATGACTTCGGCAAGCTGATCGGCTACAGCGAAGTCATGCGGAATGTTTTTGAGACAATTAAGAAAGTTGCCGCTTCCGACAGCACGGTGCTCATCCATGGGGAAAGCGGAACAGGCAAGGAATTGGTAGCCAGGGCGATTCACTTTAACAGCGACAGAAAAGACCAGAACCTTGTCGCGGTGAACTGTGGAGCCATTCCCGAGGAACTTCTGGAAAGTGAATTATTCGGCCATGAAAAAGGGGCCTTTACCGGCGCGATTCGCAATAGAATCGGGCGATTTGAACTTGCCCATGGCGGGACGATCCTTCTCGATGAGATTGGAGATATGAGTCCCGCGCTTCAGGTCAAGCTGCTGAGAATCATCCAGGAAAAACAGTTCGAAAGGATTGGTGGTATGAAAACCATTCCCGTCGACGTGCGAATCATCGCGGCAACCAATCAAAACTTGGAGGTTGCGGTGGAGGAGAAAAGGTTTCGGGAAGATCTTTTTTATCGCATTAACGTAATTCCGATCCACATACCTCCGTTACGGGTAAGGAAGATTGATATACCCATCCTTGCAAACCATTTTCTTGCAAAATTCAATCAGTCCAACAAGAAAGCAGTAAACAAGATAAATCCCGATGTTATTGATGTTTTCATGCGATATCCCTGGCCCGGCAATATAAGAGAACTCCAGAACTTGATGGAGCGGATCGTTGTAATCAAGGAAAGCGGCGACATATGCATTAATGATCTTCCGGGCAAGATGCTTGCTGCCTCCAATAAGCGTGTGATGCCGGATACCGGCACTCAAATACCGGAAGACGGCATTAATTTTTATGAAGAGGTCAGTAATTTTGAGAAGGAATTGCTCCGGAAGGCCTTGAGCAAGAGTGGGGGAGTAAAAAACGCTGCGGCCAAGTTGCTCAAGTTGAACCGGACAACGCTGGTGGAGAAAATAAAAAGATACAATATCCTGACAGCATCTTGAAAAGGTCTCATGCTGCCTATCGTTCATCCCTCATCGCTTTTGCCATGATAAAATATTTTGACGGCCAAATTGTCTTTTTTGCCATTTTTTAAAAATATAAGGAGACAGGTTCAATGAAGGGCAAAATACTGGTTGTCGATGATGAAATGAGTATCAGGAGCTTGTTTGAAGAGGTGTTAAGCGAAGCCGGTTATGATGTCCGTCTGGCGGAGAACGGTGAACTGGCTTTGGATATCTTAAAACAAGAAGAAATTGACGTAATCTTTTTGGACCTCAGGTTATTTGGTATGAACGGCATAGAATTGTGCCGAAATATCCGCAAGACCAATCCCGTTTCGATGATCTATGCCATGACTGGATGGGCGGCTCTTTTTGAGATTGAGGAATGCCGCGAGGCGGGTTTTGATGATTATTTTACCAAACCGGTAAGCCCCGAAACGCTCTCAAAGGCGGTTGAGGATGCCTTTGAGAAACTGAAACGGTGGAAACGGCGATATCCCTTGTAGCAGAAGGTGTCAACGGATGTGGTTCATCGGCCCAATCATTTTGCTTGACTTTTCATCCCTCCTGTCCTAAGAAGGCGCGCAAGCGGGAATTTAAGGTTAATTGCTCCGCTATACAAATGTGCTAAAGTGCCGGAGAAGGATTCAGGACCCGCGCTTTGGCACGGGTTTTTCGCTATTTGCCAACAGTCTCCGGAGCGGGTCGATTTAGGTTAATTGCAGCCGCCAAAAAAAGGTGCTAAAAATTCCGGACCCTATGGCACCTTGCAGGCTTTGCCATAGGGTTTTTTTATCGACAGCAGGATGGCTTTGAGACGGTTCGCGATGGGGAAAAGAACGTTCACAAAAGGAGAATAGGCATGCAGATTTCATCGGAAAGCGTCAAGGTCGGACATCCTGATATCGTCGCGGACATGATCGCGGCCAACATCATCGCCACGATCCTGGACCGGGAACACAAAAGAGGAATGGACATCAACACCATGCCCCACTGCGGCATCGAGGTCTTTCTCGGCAAGGGGCTCTGCGTCGTCGGGGGCGAGGTCAGCACGCGGACCTGGATCGATCTGGACAAGTGCGTCCGGGAGACGGTCCTTTCCCTCGGCTACAACGACTCGGCCGTCGGCCTCAACGGCAACTCCCTCGGGGTGCTCAACGCCATCATTCCGCAGTCTCCCGACATCAACATCGGCACGCGGGCCGACTCCGGCAAGTACAAGGAGATCGGCGCCGGCGACCAGGGAATCATGTACGGCTACGCCTGCGATGAGACCCCGGAGCTCCTCCCTCTCACCTACGTCCTCGTCAACCGGATGATGCGGGCCTTCGAGAACTGCGGCGACCCGATCTTCGCCCCGGACGGCAAGGGCCAGGTTTCGGTGGACTATGACGAAACAGGCGCCCCGCAAAGGCTGGTCAAGGTCCTGATGTCCAATGCGATCGACTACCGCTACACGAACGGGAAGGACCATTGCGCCATTGAGAAGCGGGCCAAAAAGATCGCCTTCGACAGCCTGAAGGGTTGCGTCGACAAGAAGACCGAATTCCTCTTCAACCCGACCGGGGAGTGGAAAGCGGTCAACTCGTGCAGCGCGGCCGATTCAGGCGTGACGGGCCGTAAGCTCGTCGTCCAGTGCTACGGCGGCTATCCCGGCGCCCAGCTCGGGGGCGGCGCCGTCGTGAACAAGACGCCGGAGAAGGTGGACTGCTCCGCCGCCTTCGGGTCGCGCTACGTCGCGAAGAACATCGTCGCCGCGGGTCTCGCGAAAAAGTGTTCGGTGCAGCTGGCCTATGCGATCGGAATTGCCTGCCCCTTCTCAATCTATGTCGATACCTTCGGCACGGGGAAGATCCCCGACAAGAAGTTAGAGAAGATCATCGAGAAGCTCTTCGACCTGACGCCGGCCGGGATGATCAAGCGCTTCGACCTACTCAACAGCGACATCTACCGCCGGATCCCCAAGACCCTTTTCCTGGACGACTACCCCTGGGAGAAGACGGATATGGTGAAGCAGCTCAAGAAGGAGGCGGGACGGTAAAAAGGCGCCCTTTCCTTTACGGAAGGACCCGGACGCCCTGCAGGCACTATGCCTGCGGGGCGTTTCCATATCCGCCGGATAAGGCGCGCCGCGAACAATGATCGCATGGAGGGCCTCCCCCCGGACGCAGAGGTCGTTTCGGACACGACCGCTCCGAAAAGTCACGGGGGATCCTTCAGACCGTGCGGGTAATCATGTACCGGAGGAGGTGGGTGTGGGGCCCCTTGTCGCCGTGGTTCTCCCGGTCCTCCACGAGGCCCGTCTCCAGGATCTCGAAGCTCACGAAATGGTCCCCCATATCGGCCTCCGTGAAGTAGTGCGTCGGCCGCCCTGGCTTGCTCTCGCCCCAGTTTCCGCTGGCCGCACCCGAAACAGATATTGATTGACATGTCAATCAATATCTGTTAGAAAACGCTCTATGGACAAAACCGATCGTGGAAAAATCATCGTCGAGGCTGCGCTGAAGGTCTTCAGCCGGAAAGGATATGCCGACACCCGCATGGCCGACATCGCCCGGGAGGCGGACATGTCCTACGGGCTGGTCTATCATTATTTTGAAAACAAGGAAAAGCTCTTCGACGCAATCGTGGAGGAGTGGTGGACGGGTTTCTACGACGAATTGGAGAAGCTGCAGAAAGAACCCGTACCGACCGGGGAAAAACTCGTCGGAATCATCCGCTATATCCTGAGCGTCTACGCGAGCAAACCGAACCAGATCTCTATTTTCGTGACCGAGGTTTCCCGGGGATTCGTCTACCACGCCCACACCAAGGGCAGGGACAAATTCAACCGGCTTTTCACCCTCTGCAAGGAGATCGTTCAGGAGGGACAGGCCAAGGGTGATCTACGCAACGACATCCAGGCCCATTACCTCACCTATGTCTTTCTCGGCTCCATCGACACCTTCCTGTCCGTGATGATCCTCGGAAACGAGACGCTGACCCCCGGCAGGGAGAAACGGATCATCGAAGGCATCACACAGGTGTTTCTCCACGGGGCGGCAACGGAATAATTTTGCGGCCGAGCCCGTCGGGTACCTTTCCCAAGGTCCGGACGGGCCGAGGCGAAATGGCCGGCATTCACGGCCATGCAGCGGTGTTTTTCAAGGCAGGAGAATATCATGCTTCTCAGGGGTCAGCTTCACACCCATACGACCTGTTCCGACGGAAGCCTGACCCCGCAGGAGGTTGCGGGCATCTATGCCGGCCTGGGGTTTGATTTTCTGGCCTTCACGGATCATGATCATCTCCTGAAGCGGTCCTATCGGCTGGCTATCGCTTCCATCCGCTCGGAACTGCTGATCTTCTGCGGAGTCGAGCTGACCGTCAAGAGCCGCAAGGGGTACGTTCATGTGAGCCGGATCGAGGGAGACCGGGAGATTCTGCACATATTCAACCACCCGGCCGATTGCGGTCTGCCGTTGCGGGAGACCCTGCAGTGCATCGCCGAGGTTGCGGAGCATCATCCTCTGGACGCCGTCGAGGCGACGAGCCACGGTTTCCCGACCCCGCTGTTTGACATCCCCGGAATCGGCTATCCCCGAGTGGCGGCGGACGACTCCCACGACCTGCCAGGATGCGGCCGGGCATGGATCGAACTTGACTGCGACAGGGATAAGGATGCCATCGTGACGGCGATCCGGGAAGGACGTTTCCAAAACGGTTATGCCGGCTGGTCGCCCGCCGTTTCCGGCCGCCGGGCGCCGAAGGTTCAGCTCGCATAGGAGCCTGTTGAAAAAGGCTCTTTTACAGGCTCTTCAAAAATGTCCAGCTGCAAGGCCCCCGATATCCTTAAGCCGTGAGGCGTCGGGAGATGTGGGGACACCTTGCCGCAAGGTGTCCCCAGGCCCCAGTTCGCGTAGGGAGACGTCTTTCCCCGCGAAAGGGAGGCGAAAACGATCATCAACGACCAGGAGGGAATAGTCATGACGACCCAAAAGGTGGCGATCTGTGCCGTCGCCCAGCACAGAAACGACTCCGATCTCTGGCACAAGCGGTTTCAGGGGATGCTCCTCGACGTCCTGGAGGACCTCCAGGCGCAGACGGGGTTCACCTTCGACGAGGAGACCGGGGTGAACAC
>JAPLJY010000222.1 GCA_026388345.1 Deltaproteobacteria bacterium | reverse complement strand
GATGAATTCCTGCCCGTCATGAAGGCGATGGGCGCCTCCGTCGTCCTCTGCGGGGAGATCGGGGCGGGCAACGTCACGAAACTCGCCAACCAGATTGTCGTCGCCGCCAACATCGCCGCCGTCTCCGAGGCCCTGGTCCTGGCCACCAAGGCGGGCGTCAACCCGGATCTTGTCTTTCAGGCGATCCGGGGCGGCCTGGCCGGCAGCACGGTGATGAACGCAAAGGCCCCAATGATGATGGACCGGAATTTCAAACCCGGCTTCCGGATCAACCTCCACATCAAGGACCTGACCAACGTGCTGGATACGGCGAAAGGGGTCGCCGCACCGACGCCGCTCACCGACGAGGTCATGACGATGATGCTGTCGCTCCGGGACGAGGGGATGGGGGACGCCGACCACAGCGCCCTGGTCCGTTTCTATGAAAAGATCGCCGGGATCGAACTCCACCGGTAAGAGATCGCCGGCTAAAACGGCAGATCCATTGAAGGCCTTTGAACGGGGGCTTGATTCCGATATCCTGCCCCGTATCGTAACCACAGGAGAATATTCATGACCGTACAACATGCAAAACTGAATGGCTGGGTAAAGGAAGTGGCCGACATGTGCCGGCCTGATGCCGTCTATTGGTGCGACGGCAGCCGGGAGGAGTATGATCGCCTGATGAAGCAGATGGTGGCCGGCGGCATGGCCACCCCGCTAGTTAGACGTCCGAACAGTTTTCTCTTCTGTTCCGATCCGAGCGACGTCGCCCGGGTCGAAGATCGCACCTACATCAGCACTGCACGGAAAGAGGACGCCGGCCCGACCAATAACTGGACCGACCCCGAAGAGCTCAAAGCGGTGATGAAGGGATTCTATAAGGGCTGCATGAAGGGCCGCACCCTGTATGTGATTCCCTTCTCCATGGGCCCCGTCGATTCGCCCATCGCCAAGATCGGCATCGAGATCACGGACAGCCCCTACGTTGTCTGCAACATGCACATCATGACCCGCGTCGGAACAAAAGTAATCGAGAAGCTCGGCGCCGACGGCGAGTTCATCCCCTGCCTGCATTCCATCGGCTCGCCGCTCGCACCGGGGCAGAAAGATACCTCCTGGCCCTGCGCCCCCCTCGACCAGAAGTACATCAGCCATTTCCCGGAGGAGAACCTCATCTGGTCCTACGGCAGCGGCTACGGCGGCAACGCCCTCCTGGGGAAGAAATGCCTGGCGCTCCGCATCGCCTCGGCCATGGCGAAGCGGGAGGGGTGGATGGCCGAACACATGCTCATCCTGCGCCTCACGAACCCTGCGGGCAAACGCTACCATATCGCGGCCGCCTTCCAATCCGCCTGCGGCAAGACCAACCTCGCCATGCTCACGCCGACCATCCCCGGGTGGAAATGCGAGTGCGTCGGCGACGACATCGCCTGGATCAAGATCGGCCCGGACGGCCGACCCTATGCGATCAACCCCGAATACGGCTTCTTCGGCGTTGCCCCCGGCACCTCATACGATTCCAACGCGTCCGCAATGAACACCATAAAGGAGAACACCATCTTCACCAACTGCGCGCTGACCGACGACGGCGACATCTGGTGGGAAGGGATGGACGGCGCACCGCCCAGCCACGCCATAGACTGGAAGGGCCGGGACTGGACCCCCGGCGGCAGCGAACCGGCCGCCCACGCCAACTCCCGCTTCACCGCCCCGGCCCGGCAATGCCCTGTCATCTGCCCCGACTGGGAAAAGCCCGAGGGCGTTCCGATCGACATCTTCGTCTTCGGCGGCCGCCGTGCAAGCGTCATGCCCCTGGTCCACGAGGCCTATTCCTGGGACCACGGCGTGTTCATGGGCGCCACGGCCTCTTCGGAAACCACCGCAGCCAACATCGGCGCCGTGGGCAACCTCCGGCGCGACCCGTTCGCCATGAAGCCCTTCTGCGGCTACAACATGGCCGATTACTTCGGGCACTGGCTGGCCATGGGCGACCGCCTCGGCAAGCACGCCCCGCGGATTTTCTATGTGAACTGGTTCCGCAAAAGCCCGGAAGGAAAGTGGCTCTGGCCCGGCTTCGGCGACAACAGCCGCGTCCTGAAATGGATGTGCGAGCGGATCGACGGGAAGGTCGGGGCCGTCGAAACCCCTATCGGCCTCATACCCAAAGAGGGAGACCTCGACCTGACGGGCCTTGCCGTCCCCGCCGCCGACCTTCGGGAACTCCTCCGTGTCGATCCCTCCGCCTGGAAGGCCGAGGCGGCCGACATCGAGATGCATTTCGGTCAGTTCGGCGACCGCCTCCCGGCAAGACTCCGGAGGCAACTGGACGATCTGATGAGGCGTCTGGGATAAAAACTGGACAGGGAAGAGAACAATTGAAGATCTCCGCAGCAAGCTGCGGAGAATCTTCGATCCTTAAGAGGAAAAAACGATTTCGTTTTTGCTCGCTTACCCCGCGGCAAGTCGCGGGGAATGTACTCGCGGGACGGATTCAAAGGTCTCTTGGAGCCATACGGTATGGATCAAGCAGAGAGTCGTCGAGGTGTGATGCCCGACGCCCGGCCTTAAGAGGGCCGGGTGTCGAGAAGCCGTTCATTTCTTGGAGAGTGCTTCCAACCTTGTTCCGTTGAGCTCGACCACCAGTACCCCGATCGGCTTCCCCTCGGAGAGGACGGGAACCGAAATCTGGATCTCGTAGACCTTGCCGCTGTCATCCAGCTCCGGTTTGCCCTGCCAGCTCTTGCCGCTGGCGAAGGGCGCATCGAACTTCGCGGACCCCTTGTGGATGTAACTGCCGGTCTTCTCCGTGAAGGCTACCTTCTCGCCCTGGGCCGCATTCAGAAAGGCCCCCGTACAGATCCCGTCGGTATTCGCCATTTCCGCCTTCAGAAACTTGGCCACGTCGTTCTCGATGAAGCCTTGCACGATGGCATCGTTCTCGGGCACGGTCTTCCACTTCGCATTGTCCATGCCCGGGATCGATCCCTTCTTGTTCTGTGCGATCACAGCCTCAACCAACAGCGGGTTTGCCGCCCAGCCGTCGGCGTTCCAAACCTGCCAGCTGATCCGCGTCTGGACCTCCTCCATGACCTCAAAGCATGACGCCGCCCAGGCAAGGTTCGCCACCAGCACCGCCACCGCGATCACCACCAGTCCCATCACACGTCGCATGATTCCTCCTTTTGAAATTCATTTTAAGATACTGACAATTTGTCGTTGATTTCCTTCCGACACAGTGCAATCGCCTTCTCAAGCCTCTGCCGGGCGGTTGAAGGAGAAAACAGGGAGCGATAATCAAAAAGCCGTTCGGCCTTGGCGGTGGATAACTCCCAGGGATCGGCCAAAAATTGCGCCCCTTTCCACTCCCGGGCAGGGATGACCTCAAGGGAAGAGGTTGAACCGGCAACCTCCAGGATCATTCGCGCAATATCTTTCCATTCAAGATAAATGGTCGCAAGGTTAAACGTCTGCCCGATACTCTCCCTTTTTTGAATGGCGAGCTGGAGGGCATGGGTCAGGTCATCGTGATCGAGAAAGCTGCCGCCTGCTCCATCGGGAACCCGCAAAGGCAGGCCCGATTGCGCAAGCGTGATCATGTCACGGAGGTGCCTCCCGCCGATCATCTTCCCGTAGGACCACCAGAAGCGAAGAACCGTCACGGGCAATCCCTTCATTTTCCAATAGGTCAACGCAAGTTTTTCCGCCGTGAGCTTGGCAATGGCGTAAAAAGGTTTCCTCGCATCTTCAACCAGACAGGGCGCTTCTTCGGTAATGGGCACGTGAACCGGTTTTCCATAAACGACGGCGGTGCTGGCATAAAACAGATGGCGCACCTTCGCGGCTGCGCATGCATCGAGCAATACGACGTGCCCTTTGAGGTCACTTTCCAGAAGTTCGACCGGATCGTCGGAAAAAGACCATGCCAGGTGAATGACGGTATCCACATCCTGGAGCGCTCCCTGAACAAGCCGGACATCTTCGAGCCTGCCCTCTATCCATTCCGGCTTCTGATCCTGAAGGGGTGCGGATGTTTCGGCCTGCTTGTCTAGAACCTTGACCCGGTGCCCCTCCAGCAAGAGGGATGCGGTCAGGTCCCGACCGACCGATCCGGCGCCGCCTGTGATCAAGAAGTTCATGTCGCTCCCCCAATGAGACTTCCGCCCTTCTAAGCCAAACAATCTCGCTTTCAATGGGGCAATAACAGGATTGCCCCATTACCCTCCCCCGTCGCAGGGGGAGGGTAATGTTGAACTTTTACGAGAGTATCGACTTTTTTCACTCCCGAGCAAATCAGGCTTACTGCTTGCCGGGCACAGGCGCCGCTACCGGTATCGGCTGCGAAACCTGCTTGATCTTTTCATCCACAAACGCCTGCATCTTGGCGATGTGTTCCGGCTTGAGATGGGCAAAACGGCCCTGATGTTTCATATACTCACCGACCGGTTTGTACTTCTTCGGCACGTTCGTGTATTTATACACGCCGTTTTCCCACTCATACATCGACCACATCCCCGTCTCCACGGCAAGCCTGGCCATTTCGCGCGTCATCTTTTCATCGAACAGCCAACCTTTGGGGCATGGGGCAAGCATGTGCATGAAGGTGGGTCCCGGCTGGCTCAGCGCCTTCCTGACCTTGTTCATCAGGTCCAAGGGATGGGCAATCGTAGTGGTGGCCACATATTTTACCGCCGGATGCCCGCCGATGACCAGTTGCGGAGCGTTTTTAGGGAAGAGGGTCTTGCCCTCGGGAATCTCCTTGCCGGGAGGGGTGAAGGTGGTCGCGGCGCCGTACGGTGTCATCGGCGAGGTCTGAACTCCCGTGTTGGCATAGGATTCGTTGTCATAGCAGATGAAGAGAACCTTGTGATTGCGGTACATCATGGCCGACATCGCCTGAAGCCCGATATCCACGGTCCCTCCGTCGCCCGCCATCACGATGATATTCGGGAACGGTCCGGCATGTCTGCCCTTGCGCATCGCGATCTTGAAGGCCGCCTCAATACCGGATGCGACCGCCCCGCCGTTGGTGATCTGGGCATGGATCCAGGAGACCGCATAGGGGGTGCAGAGATAACTGGCGTTTGCCACATACATACAGCCGGTGGGGCCGATGAATATGGTATCCTTCCCCGCCGCCTTCGCTACCAGCCGGTAGTTCAGCGCAGGGCCACAACCGGCGCAGGTGCGATGACCCGGCACATACATCTCCGGCCCTGGCACGCGCTTAAATGACTTAACAGGTTCTAACTGTTGAAACTTATAGTCAAATGCTTGCATGTTTCCTCCTTAAATATTGTAATGGGGTGCCATTCTGCTTACATCCCAAGCCACTGGACGTAATTCCGGACCTTCTTCTCATTTACCGCCTGCGTGAGGACCTTCGCCATGTAATCGAAATCGGCGGGCCAGATGGTCTCGCCGCCGAGGCCGCCCATGAAGGATGTGACCAGAGGCCGGTCATCCAGGTCATAAAGGCTTGCGCGAAGCTCGTGAATCAGGTTGCCGCCCCTCATGGCCCCTCCGTAGGAGGTGCTGGTCTCAACCACGCCGATGGCCTTGACATGACCCAGCGCCGTGGCAAGCTGATGAGTCGGCCACGGGCGCACCCAGCGCAGCCGCGCCATACCGGCCTTCACTCCCTGTTTGCGGAGACGATCCACTGCCGTCCTGGCGGTGTTGGCATGGGCGCCCTGAATGAAGAACGCGATCTCCGCATCCGCCAGTTTATACTGCTCCACGAACGGGTCGTAGTTGCGTCCGAAGATGCGGTTGAAATCCGCCGTCGCCTCTTCGATGACCTTGGGAACCGCAAGAAATGTCTGTGCCCGCATGGCATCCATCGGGGCGCCCTGGTCCGGTCGGATCTGCGGACCGTGGGAAACCGGGTGGGTCAGGCTCAAGGGACCGATCGGCCGATAGGGGGGCAAGAACTCCTTCACCTGGGACTGTTCTCCCAGGGTTACCTTG
>JAPLJY010000049.1 GCA_026388345.1 Deltaproteobacteria bacterium | reverse complement strand
TCCACCAGCCCTGCCGTCTGCGGCGGTACTCCTTCTTCGACGTGGGCCATCTCCATGACTACGAGGACGATGCGGAGAACCGCCGGATCCTGGACCGCGTCGCGGAGAAATGCTATCTCCCCGCCGGCGCCCTCCTGCTTCAGTTGATTCAGGAATACGTCGGCGCCTTCCGGGTCGCCTTTTCCCTCTCCGGGGTGGTCCTCGACCAACTGGAACGGTACCGCCCGGACGTCCTGGAGGGCTTTCAGCGTCTAAGCGCAACGGGATGCGTCGAATTCCTCAACGAGACCGACAGCCACTCCCTCGCCTTCCTCTTCTCGCCGCGAGAGTTCCGGACGCAGGTCCTCCGCCACCGGGAGCGGGTCCGTTCCCTCTTCGGGCAGGAGGGCCGGACCTTCCGCCACACGGAGCTGATCTATAGCAACGCCCTCGCGGCGGTGGTGGAAAAGATGGGCTACCGGGCGATCCTCGCCGAGGGGACCGAAAAGATCTTAGGCCGGCGGAGCCCAAACCTGGTGTACCGTCCGGCAGGCTGCGGGAAGCTGAAGCTCCTGCTGCGGAACTACCGCCTCTCCGACGACGTGGCCTTTCGCTTCTCCGACCGGAACTGGGCCGAATACCCGCTCACGGCGGCCAAATACGCCCACTGGCTCCACCGGATCCGGCGGGAGGAGGCGGTCGTCAACCTCTTCATGGACTACGAGACCATCGGCGAACACCAGTGGCGGGAGACGGGGATCTTCGATTTTCTGCGGGCGCTGCCCAAGGAGATCCTCCGCCACCCCGACTTTTGCTTTCAAACGCCCGCGGAGGTAGCAGCGGACGGGGATTTGTGGGGACATGATGCCGCATCGTGTCCCCACCGAGACCGAGTGATCGACTGTCCCGGTTTTATCTCCTGGGCGGACGAGGAGCGGGACACGACGGCCTGGCTCGGAAACGCAATGCAGCAGGACGCCGCCCGCAAGCTTTACAATCTCGAGGCCGCCGTCCGCAGACGGAAGGACGAGGGACGCCTCCGGGCCTGGCGGATGCTCCAGACGTCCGATCATTTTTACTACATGTGCACGAAATGGTTTTCCGACGGGGATGTTCACCGCTACTTCAACCCCTATGAGTCGCCCTACGAGGCGTACATCAACTTCATGAACATCCTCGATGATTTTTCACAATCCCTGAAGAAGGCGAGCACAGGAGAGAAGAGATGACAGCGACAAGCCACTGCCTGTTCGAGGTGAGTTGGGAGGTTTGCAACAAGGTCGGGGGGATCTACACGGTCATCCGGAGCAAGCTTCCCGAAGCGACCCGGATCTTCGGGGAGGACTACTTCCTCCTCGGCCCGGACCTCAAGACAAACCTCGATTTCGAGGAAACGGACGAGGAGTGCTGGAACCGGATCCGTGAAGGGGTGGCGATCAAAGAGATCCCCTGCCGCTTCGGCCGCTGGAAGGTACAGGGCGAGCCCAAGGCGATCCTCGTCGGCTTCGGGAAAAAGTACGACAAGGATCAGCTCCTCTACAGGCTCTGGGAGGACTACGGCGTCGATTCCATAGCCGGGGGATGGGATTACCTGGAACCGGTCATGTTCAGCTACGCCTGCAGCGAGGTGATCGAGACGGTCCACAACCTCCACGTGCGCCCCCGGGGGATGAGAAGCGTCGCGCAGTTTCACGAATGGATGACGGGAGCGGGGCTCCTCGGCCTGAAGAAGCGGGTCCCGGAGATCGGTACCGTCTTCACGACGCACGCGACGATGCTCGGGAGGGCACTGGCCGGCTCCGGAATAGATATCTACACGACGATGGACCACATCTCCCCCCAACGGGAGGCAGGCGCCCACAACATCACGGCCAAGTGCTCGATGGAAACGGCATCGGCCCGTGAGGCGGACTGCTTCACGACCGTAAGCGAGATCACAGCGACGGAGGCGAAGAATTTCCTCGGCCGGACACCGGAACTGATCACTCCGAACGGCCTCGACGTGGAGAACATCCCCGACCTTGCGGTTGACCGGACGGAGGCCCGGAAGTCACGGGAGAGGCTCCTGGCCGCCGCAGCCCGCTTCCTCCGCCGGGATTTTCCCGCAAATACACGAATCATGCTCATCTCGGGGCGCTACGAATACCACAACAAGGGGATTGACGTCTTTCTCGAGGCCCTCGGCCGCCTGAACAGCGAACAGGGACCGGACGAGACGGTCCTCGCCTTCCTCTTTGTGCTGGGAGGCTACACGGACCTGATCCCCTCCCTCCAGAGCGACACGGCCCGGCCGGATCCCGGAAACCCGCCGATCGCCACCCACCGCCTGCACAATGAGGCGTCCGATCCCATCCTGCGGGCCTGCGACCGCCTCGGCCTCCGGAACCTCCCCCAGAACCGGGTCCAGGTCATATTCATCCCGGCCTATCTCAACGGTCACGACGGCCTAGTTGATATGACCTACTATGAGGCCCTGGCCGGATGCGATCTCGGGGTCTTTCCATCCTACTACGAACCCTGGGGCTACACCCCCCTGGAAAGCGCGGCCCACGCCGTCCCCACGATCACGACCGATCAGGCCGGCTTCGGCCTCTGGGCACAGCAGACGGCGGGCGAGTGCGGCGGGATCATCCTCCTGAAACACCTGGGTCAGCCCATCGAGGCGATCACGGATAACCTCCACGGCATCTTCCGGAACTTTCTCGCCATGAGGGAGGAGGAGGTGCAGTGCATGCGGGCAGACGCCCGCGCCATCGCCTGCCGTGCAAACTGGAAGGATTTCTACCGGAGCTACGCGGAGGCCTATGAACGCGCCCTCACGGCCGCCTCGGTCCGCACGGAAAAGATCGCCGCCAAGGACCTCAAGACGGAATTGAAACGCACCTTTGCCGGGACAGTCTCCGTCCAGCCCCACTTCCGGAACTTCACGGCGGTGGCCAACCTCCCCGAAAAAATCTCCCGGCTCCGGGAACTCGCCCACAACCTCTGGTGGGCCTGGAACCCCCGCGCCCGCGAACTATTCTCCTCCATCGATCCGAAGGTCTGGGACCGGATGGGCAACAACCCCGTCCGGATGTTGGAGACGGTCTCCCCCGAACGCCTCCACGAGGCCTCGGAAAACGCCAGTTACCTGAGCCTCTACGGACAGATCTTCCAGCAGTTCGACGATTACATGGGGGATAGGGCCGCCTCCCCGCAAATCGGACCCCTCACCGGCCTGAAATGGCCACAGCCGATCGCCTACTTCTCGACGGAATATGGCCTTCACGAGTGCCTGCCCATCTATTCCGGCGGCCTCGGCACACTCTCCGGAGATCATTTAAAGACGGCGAGCGATCTTAACCTTCCCCTCATCGGCATCGGCCTTCTCTACAAGAACGGGTTTTTCAAGCAGGTCATCGACAGAAACGGCGCCCAAACGGAGGAGTACCCGGAGAACGATTTCTCCAGCATGCCGGTGCAGATCGTCCAGGATGACCAGGGCGACGCCGTGCAGATATCCCTGGAACTGCCGGGCCGGACGCTCTTCGCCAACATCTGGGAGGTCCACGTCGGGCGCGTCTCCCTCTACCTCCTGAACACCGACGTCCCGCGGAACACCCCCCAGGACCGGAAGATCACGGAACGCCTCTACGCCGCCGATCCCCGAACGCGGATCGAACAGGAGATCCTCCTCGGGATGGGCGGGGTCCGGCTCCTCCGGAAATTGGGAATCCGCCCCCGCGTCTATCACATCAACGAGGGACACTCGGCCTTTCTCCTGTTCGAGCGGATCGGCTCGCTGATCACGGAGGAGGGCCTCTCCTTCGACGAGGCGAGCGAGGTCGTTCGCGGAAGCACTGTCTTCACGACCCACACGCCGGTGGAGGCGGGAAACGAGCGGTTCAGCAGCGAACTGATCGAACACTACTTTGCGAATTTCGTGAAATGGACCGGGATCTCCTGGTCGCAGTTCTGGGAGTTGGGGCGCAAGGAGAGCGGTGAAGGGAAGCCCTTCTTCATGACGATCCTCGCCCTCAAGATGGCCCACAAGAGCAACGCGGTGAGCCGCCTCCACGGTCAGGTTTCGCGGCGGATGTGGCAGGATGTCTGGAAAGGGTGCGACGAATCGGACATCCCGATCGGCCACGTCACGAACGGCGCCCACATCCTCTCTTACATCTCCCCCCGCATGAAGGCCCTCCTGGACTCCTACCTCGGCATGGACTGGGACCGCCACATCGGCGATTCCGAACGGTGGGCGCGCATCCAGGACATCCCCGACACCCTTCTGTGGCGGACGCGCTATGAGCTCAAGCAGAAGATGATCGACCTCCTGCGGGACGACCTTTCCCGGAATTGGATGAAGTACGGCTACACGAAAACCTGGCGGGAAGAGCTGTTCTCCAAGATCAACCCGTCCGCCATGATGATCGGCTTCGCCCGGAGGTTCGCCCCCTACAAGCGGGCCGACATGATCCTTTCCGATCTCGACCGCCTCGACCGGATCCTGAACCACCCCACCCGTCCCGTCCACATCGTCTTCGCCGGCAAGTCGCACCCGAACGACAACATGGGAAAAGACCTGATCAAAAAGGTCATCGGCATCTGCAGGGACGAGCGGTTCCGGGGGAAGATCTTCTTCGTCGAGGGATACGACATCCGGATCGCCCGCCACCTCGTCCAGGGGGTGGACGTCTGGCTGAACACCCCCCGGCGGCCGCTGGAGGCGAGCGGAACCAGCGGCGAGAAGGTGGTCGCCAACGGCGTTCTCAACCTGAGCATCTCCGACGGGTGGTGGGTGGAGGGATATGACGGCACGAACGGCTGGACGATCGGTCCCGTCGTGAAGGGAATCAGCGAAGAGACGGCCAACGCCGACGAGGAGGATGCCCAGTCCCTCTTCGCACTTCTGGAAAACAGCGTGATCCCCCTCTTCTACGACCGCGAAATGTCGGGCCTCCCCGAGCGGTGGATCGCCATGATCAAGAGATCCATGCAGACCCTTGTCCCCCGCTTCAACACACAGCGGATGCTGATCGAATACTACCGCGACCTCTACCTCCCCACAGCGATGCGGGAACACGAGCTTTACGGGGAGTCCTTCCGGATGGCCCGGGAGCTGGCCGACTGGAAACGGAAGGTTCCGATGCGCTTCTCCTCCCTGCGCCTCCTCGACGTCAGCATCGAGGGGATACGCGGCGACACCATCCTCGTGGAGCGGCCGTTCGATGTCACCGTCCGGATCGATCCGGGAAAGTTGGAACCGGCGGAGGTGCTCGTGGAGCTGGTGATCGGAAAGAAGGACGGCAGCGGCTTCGCGGAGCCCCCGGAGTGCATTGCCCTCCGGCCGGACGGAAAGGATGCGGACGGCGTCCTCACCTTCTTTGCCTCCTACACGGTCCGGCAGAACGGCGCCTACGCCTACGGCATCCGGGTTCTCCCCTACCACCCCGACCTCGCCGTCAAGCAGGAGACGGGGCTGGTGTACTGGGGGTAGGCATTCAGGCAGCCATGCAGAACAAACTTGGAGACCAGGATTTTCCTTCCATCTCCACGGGAGATCGGAAGATGGTCACGGAGGCCTTGACCTCTCTGAAGAACACCCTGGACGAGACCCTCGACCGGGCGGCCCAAGGCGGTAAAGTTCTGGCGTGAAAATGATCGGCCTCGTCGGAGTATTGTTAATTATATCATGTTGATTAATCACTTCAGCGCGCCGAAGTGACTTCCGGATAGGGGCCGGTCCAGGGGCGTGGCGCGGCTACATGGCCGGGACCCGATGAGCTGAAGCTATTGAACCCCAGACTCCGATCCTTGAGGTGTCCATGATTCCCTGGCAGCTTCTCGACAGTGCACAGGTGCCCGGAGAAAACAAAGATCTTCGCCTATACCAGCGCAGTGGAGAGTTCTCGATCCGGGTGGACGGTTCCGAACTCATGAATAGTCGTGTCCATGGATCGGAGGATGCTATGGCAGAGTTCGCCTGTGCAAGAATCGCCTCCCTCCCCTGTCCCCAGGTCCTGATCGGAGGATTGGGCATGGGGTTCACCCTGGCCGCGGCACTGAATCGACTCGGCGCCGAAAGCCGGGTGGTGGTGGCCGAACTCGTGCCGGCGGTGGTGGCGTGGAACCGGGGGCCTCTTGCAGCCCTGACAGGCCATCCCCTTGATGACGACCGGGTCACGGTTCGAGAAGTCGACGTCGCGCAAATTCTCCAGGCGGAGCATCGGGCCTACGATGCCATCCTGCTGGACGTGGATAATGGCCCCAGGGGCCTGACCCGGAAGAGCAACGACTGGCTCTACACCCAGACCGGACTGGATGCAGCCTTTACGGCACTGCGGCCTGCGGGCGTTTTCGCCCTATGGTCGGCAAGCCCCAATCGGGCTTTCGCCCAGTTGCTGCGCAAAGCGGGATTTGATGTTGACGAGAAACGTGTCCGGGCGCGAGGTCCCCGTGGGGGAGGATACCACACGATTTGGATCGCCGGGCGTGTTGTGCGGCCTCGTGGCGCACTTACCGGATAAAAGGTGCGACGGCTGAGTTGATGGTTTTCGGTCTCTCGTATTTACGGACGGCTTCCTGTAATGTAGCATCCGGCAATTTTAACGAGTATCCAACATTTCAAACAGAAATCAGTATCTGACGGCCCACTTTCCATTTAACAGCTCAAGGGGTATCCAGTAGTGTTTAAGTCAGATAAGTCTCATATACTACATGTCTTTCTTTTCAGTGGGCACCGTTTTGTCATTACAGGGGGCATCACATGAAAGATCCATGCGGAACAAATCAAGAACTGATCGAAGAGATATCTGCCTTACAACAGAGAATCAAGGAACTGGAGCACTCAGAAGCCCAGCGCAAGCGGGCAGAAGAAACGCTGGAAAGCGAGCGCACTCTGCTGCGAAATCTGATCGATAATGTGCCCGATCGTATCTATGCCAAAGACTCCGAGGGCCGATTTATCATTTGCAATGAAGCGATGATTCGCCGTATGGGTATGACCAGTATGGCCGAGCTCGCGGGCAAGTCAGACTTTGACTTTCTGCCGCTGGAGATGGCGCAACGATTTCATGCCGATGAGCAGGCGATCATCCAGTCCGGCACACCGATGATTAACCGCGAGGAACCTTTAGTGAGCGAGAGCGGCACGATCACACGGTGGAACCTGGCGACCAAAGTACCTCTACTCGACAAGCAAGGCAACAGGATCGGGATTGTGGGCGTGGGCCGAGAAATCACCGACCGCAAGCGGGCTGAGGAGGCGTTGCGCTGGAGTGAAATCCAACTCCATGCAATCCTCGAATCCACCGCTGACGGCATCTTGGCCGTGGACAACAAGGGGAAGGTGATCAAAACCAATCGGCGGTTTGTTGATTTGTGGCGGATTCCCCAATCTCTCATCGAAGCCGGAGACGACCATGCCCTGCTGGATTTCGTGATGAACCAGTTGTCCGATCCCGACGCGTTTCTCAAGAAGGTGCGGTTGCTCTACGCCTCGGATACGGTGGAAATAGACACACTGGCCTTCAAGGACGGCCGTGTTTTTGAACGTTATTCCTTTCCGGTGATAATGGAGGGCGTGATCATCGGCCGGGTGTGGTCCTTCGGCGACATCACCGAGCGCAGGCGGATGGAGGAGGCGCTGAGCGACAGCGAAGAAAGATACCGCAGAATCGTTGAAGCATCGAGTGACGCCGTTCTCCTTCGCTCAAAAGAGAATATCATCTACGCGAACCCGGCCGCGCTCAAACTGTTTCGGGCAAATCATCCAGGAGATTTGATTGGAAAACAATACTTAGACTTGGTTCATCCCGACGACCTGGCCATATCAACCGAACGGGTGAAAAGGACCTTGGATGAAAACTGGATTGCACCTCCCCGTGAACACCGACTTTTGGCCTTGGATGGGCAGGTGGTGCATGTTGAGTCCACCGGTGTGCCTGTCAAATACCGAGGCGAGACTCACATTTTTGGAATTTTCCGTGACATCACCGAGCGCAAGCTGGCGGAGCAAGAGAAGGCCATCCTCGCAGGCATTGAGCGGCTGATCGGTTCCACCCTGGAGATCGAAGAGGTGTACGAGCGATTCGCCGCCGAGTCCAAAAAACTGATTCCCTTTGACAGGCTTGTCGTGAATCTGAACAACCCTCAAGAGAATGAATGCCGCTGCGCCTATGTTTCCGGGGTGGATATCCCCGGGAGAAGACCGGGGGATTCTAAATCTCTGTCGGGGTCGACCGATGAATTGCTCTTGCGCACACGGTCCGGCATTATCATCCAGTCGGCGAGCGTCGAGAAGATGGCCGCCCGGTTCCCAGGCGTCGGCACCGTCTTACATGCAGAGGCAGGGTTGTGCTCCCTGCTGAGTGTTCCCCTGATCTATAGGGACGAGGTGATCTGCGCCCTGCATTTTTGGTCAAAAAAATCAGAAGCCTATTCAGAGAGGGACCTCCACTTGGCGGAGAGGATCGGGTCGCAGATTGCCGGTGCCATCGCCAATGCACAGCTTTATGCCGGCCTCAAGAAGATGGACCGGGAACTGAAAGAGAGCGAACAGAAATACCGGGAACTCAGCATGGTCGATGATCTCACCCAGCTCTTCAATTCCAGGCATTTTTACGTTCAGCTTAAAAGCGAAACAGAGAGGTCGAACCGTTATGGACAGCCTTTGACCCTTCTGCTGCTGGATCTTGACAATTTCAAGGCATTCAACGACGCTTACGGTCATGTCGAGGGAGACCAGGTCTTAGGGCGGCTTGGCCAGGTGGTCAAAAGATGCCTTCGCGAGACCGATTCCGCCTATCGTTATGGCGGCGAGGAATTTACGATCCTACTGCCGATGACCACAAGCGGGGATGGGGTTGTAACGGCGGAAAGAATCCGAACGGAATTCCGAAAAGAGATCTTTTTCCCGATGTCGGGTCAAGAGGTCCGTGTGACGGTGAGCATCGGTATCGGGCAGTACCAGACGATGGAAGAAATGAAGGCGTTCGTTCACCGGGTAGATCAGCTCATGTACCAAGGGAAAAGGAACGGGAAAGACAGGGTTTGTTGTGAATCATGACCGAGGTAGCAGTTCAAAGGTTATCCTCACTTTGATCCTTTATCTGAGGCTGCAGATATGATGGAGACCACATGCGCTTCTTCCTGTAATGTAGCGTCCGGCGATTCTGACAGATAGCAAACATTTTGAACGGTAAGCGGTATGTAATGGCCCAAATTTCCCTTTGGCACCTGGCGAATAACTCTGACTAACTTCAATTGACATGCAAAGCAGCCGTTCATATATTCATTATCGAAAAGGGAAATTGGTATTCGGTATAATAACAATCCAAACAACAGGAGGAACATACGATGATCCCGGATAAACTGAAGGAAATCATGAAGAAGGACGGAGTTGTTGCGATCGCCACCCTGGGACCTGATGGGCCCCACATGGTCAATACTTGGAATAGCTACCTCAGAATATCGCAAGATGAAAGGCTTTTTATCCCCGCAGGTTACATGCACAAGACAGAGGCCAACATAACCCACAATCCGGATGTTTTGATTACATTGGGGAGCAGTAAGGTTGAGGGGCTGCATGGAGCGGGTGCCGGTTTCTTGATCAAGGGAAAGGCGAGCTTCGTGACGTCCGGCCCTGATTTTGATTTCATGAAAGAGAAGTTCAGTTGGCTACGTGCCACCTTGGCCGTTACAATCGAATCAGCCACTCAAACTTGGTGAAGCACAATTGCATGGTTTCTGTAATCCATGTAACAAGCTTAGATCACAACAGGAATTGCCGAACCAAGCCTTCACGCGATTGAGTGTGCCGTGCGGAACACTCAATCGCGTGAAGGCCGTCGTTCCTTTCAAACGGTAATTCGCGGCATATTGTTAAGTATCGTATACTTGACTTGTAGGTGACACCAATAACCGGTGCATTCCATTTTTCCCTTGATCACTCTTGAGTATTATGGGAGGAAACGGAAAGCTGCTACACAAGTTCATCGGCCGTAAATCTCAAAGCCCTCGGCCAGGTGGCCAAGGCGGTAAAGTTCTGATGTGAACATAATTGGAGTCTTCGTCATAGTCTAAATTATATCATATAGATAAGTCACTTCATTGTACTAAAGTGGTTTCAGAAGGGATGGATTGGCGGAACAATTTTTAAATATCCTTGATCACGTTTGTCGGACCGTGAACGGCCGCACACAGCGGGCGGAAGGCTCGGACATCGGGCAGTTTCTGACGCCGGTTGCGATTGCCCGCTTCATGGCACAGTATTCTATTTTGCACAGATGACTTGACAAACCATCTAAAAGAAATACAATGCACCCATGAAAATGAAGCTGGGAAAACAGGAGATGCAGATGTTGGCCTACCTGCAGATGCGCAAGTGTCAGACGGTCAAAACCGGCGAGCTGACCGGCCCGCTGCAACTGAGCCGCGAGCAGGAGCGGGAACTGTTCCGCCGGATGGCGCGCGGGGGGTTGATCGCACGGGTTCGCCCCGGTTTCTATCTTGTGCCGGAGCGACTGCCTCTCGGCGGTTCCTGGAGTCCGGATGAAACCCTTGCTTTAAACACGCTAATCCGAGACAGGAAGGGACGTTACCAGATCTGTGGACCGAACGCCTTCAACCGCTATGGCTTTGACGACCAGATTCCCAACCGGGTTTATGCCTACAACAACCGGATTTCCGGAGAGCGGACCATCGGGGCGGTCGCCCTGACATTGATCAAGGTGGCGGACGAACGGCTTGGCGACACGGAGGAGATGCAAACAGTGGAGGACCAGACAGCCGTCTATGGATCGCGGGTGCGGACGCTGGTGGATGCGGTGTATGACTGGTCCCGGTTCAACAGCCTGCCCCGCGCCTATGATTGGATCCGGGGAGAACTGGCCGCGAGACGTGTCGGCGCTGCGGAGTTGGTGGCCGTCGCCTTGCGCTACGGCGACAAGGGAACGATCCGGCGGATCGGGGCGTTGCTGGAGATGCAGGGTGTGGAGGCGGGTCTGTTGCGGAAACTTGAAAAAGTTTTGGACCCGTCCACGGGTCTGATCCCGTGGATACCCACAAAACCGAAACGGGGAAAGATCAACCGCCGCTGGGGGGTTGTGCTGAATGACCAGACCTGAACCGTCATCCTTTCCGCGAGTTCACGAAGATCCCGCCCGGTTTCGAGAGGCGATTCACTTTACGGCGGCGGAAACCCTGTTTCTCCCCCGCCTGATCGAAAAAGATTACTTCTGCACCCTGCTGCTGGGCTATCTGTCGGCATCGGACGGTTCACTCGTGTTCAAGGGCGGAACGTGCCTGGCAAAGGTCCATGCCGGGTTCTACCGTCTGAGCGAGGATCTGGACTTCGTCATCCCGACGCCCCTTTCCGCCTCCCGATCCGAACGCCGAGGCCTGTCGGCAGGGCTCAAAAGGGCCATCTCTCAGCTTCCGGGCAGACTGAGCGCTTTCCGGATAGTCAAGCCGCTTACGGGCGCAAACAACTCGACCCAATATGTCGCGGTCGTTGGTTATACATCGCTAATCAACCAACAAGAGGAGACTGTCAAGATCGAGGCGGGATTGCGCGAGCCGCTCCTGACGCAAGTATGGATCGGCAAGGCCCAGACGATCCTCCTCAATCCCGTGTCGGGAAAACCGATAACGCCGGCCATACCGGTGCCATGCATTTCCCGGAGCGAGGCGATGGCCGAAAAACTGCGGGCGGCCTTGTCGAGACGCGAGGCCGCGATACGGGATTTCTACGATATCGATTATGCCGTGTGAAAACAGGCTTTTCTTCCGCTGGAAACAGCCATGACTAAACTGGTCAGGCAAAAACTTTCCGTACCGGGCAACGAACCGGTTGACATATCTCCGGAACGGATGGCTTCGCTTCGACAACAGCTTGATACGGAATTGAAAACAGTACTGCGCGAAAAGGATTTCCGGGAATTCGATCTGGAACGGGCCTTCAGGATCGTGAAGGATGTGGCCGCCATCATCGGGCGCTACTGAAAGCTATGAAAACGACCGGCGCATCCTGCTCTACGTAATCCCGGTGGCACGTTAGCGCTTTGACAAGGAACAGGTCATGACCCTCGATCAGATCGTCGCCATTCTCAAGGCCCTGGCCAACCCGGACAACGTCGCCGGGATGGCACGCTACGGGATCAGCCCCGAGGGGTGTCTCGGGGTCCCCATGCCCGCCCTGCGGAAGATGGCCGGAGAAATCGGCCGCCGCCATGGCCTGGCCGAAGGACTCTGGCGATCGGGGATCCACGAGGCCCGGATCCTCGCCGGCCTGATCGACGATCCTTCGCTGGTCACGGACGATCAGATGGAACGGTGGGTACTCGACATCGATTCCTGGGACATCTGCGACCAGCTCTGCAGCAACCTCTTCTCACGGACCGGCCTCGCCCTGGAAAAGGCTGCGGCCTGGAGCAGCCGGCCGGAGACCTTCGTCAAGAGGGCGGGCTTCGTCCTCATGGCCGCCCTCGCCGTCCACGACAAGAAGGCCGATGACGCCGTTTTCGCCTCGTTTCTTCCCCTGATCGCCCGTGAGGCGGGCGACGACCGCAACTTCGTGAAAAAGGCCGTCAACTGGGCCTTGCGCCAGATCGGCAAGCGGAATCCCGCCTTGAATCTTCTCGCCGTCGAGGCCGCCCGGAAAATCCGGGAAATGGATGCAAGATCGGCCCGCTGGATCGCCGGCGACGCCCTCCGGGAGCTGACCGACGATAAGTCCTGGTACCGCTGGCGAAACACAGGCCGGAAAGGGAGAGCGGCGCCTCCCCCGCCCGGCCGTCGGGGATCGTCCTGACCTGCGGCATCGGCGGCTTTTCCGTCCGGTCCGCATCCCAAGTCCAAACGTCACGGCATGGGTACCGACATGAATGGGACAAGGCTGAAAAGGTTTCTTGCGGGGGACTCCCCCGGAAGGCGCTCCGCCGGATCGATCCTCGCATTCACGGCGCTTCTCTATCTGCTCCTGATGGGTCATGCCTATTTCTTCGCCGACCGCCTCGTTTTCCAGCCCCCCTCCCCGTCCTACCGGGACGGGGAGACGATCCTGAAGATCCCCGTGGGAAACCATTCCACCATCTCGGCCGTTTATCTTCCCGATCCCGCCGCATACTACACGATCCTATACAGCCACGGCAACGCCGAGGATCTGGGCGATATCCGCGGAATGCTCGCCCGATACCGGGAGCGGGGCTTTTCGATCATCGCCTACGACTACCGGGGATACGGAACCAGCCCCGGACGCCCCTCGGAGGAGGCCGCCTGCGCCGACATCGAAGCCGTCTACGACCATCTTCTGCTGAAGGCCCGGGTCCGCCCGGAGAGGATCATCGTCTACGGAAGATCGGTCGGCGGAGGACCGAGTGTCGATCTGGCGGCCCGCCGACCCGTCGCCGGGCTCGCCCTGGAGAGCACATTCGTGTCGATCTTCCGGGTGATGACGAGGGTTCCGGTCTTCCCCTTCGACAAATTCGAAAACCTTCGGAAAATCGGAAAGATTGCCTGCCCGGTCTTCGTGATCCACGGAACGAGGGACGAGATCGTCCCGTTCTGGCACGGGGAGAGACTCTACCGGCAGGCCCGCGAACCAAAGCTGATGCTCCGGGTGGAGGGGGCGGATCACGAAAACCTGCAGCAGGTCGCCGGGGAGGAATACTGGAGGGCGCTCGACCGGTTTAGCCTCATTCTCAAAGGAAGAGGGTGAATAACACGAGAAAGGAGTGGTTTTTATGAACGAAACGATCCTCATGGCACATGGTGACCGGATTACGGAAATTTCCCGGAAGGATTGGGAAGAAGGGCTGGCCGCCGTCCCCGGGCATGTAGCGGCCGGCCTTGCCTTCATGACGGATGAGCATCACCGGGTACGCAATTTCGTCGTCCGGGAGCTTCCCCGGGTCGGGTTGCCGCTCGCGCCGGAATTCATCGCCGGGTCATTGAACCTGACCGTTGCGCAGGTAAAGGTCATCCTGGACGAACTGGAAAAACACATGACGTTCCTGTTTCGGAACGAACAGGGGGCCGTCGCCTGGGCCTATCCGGTGACGGTCGATCCCACGCCGCACCGGATCCGCTTCGCCGCCGGCGAGAGCCTGTACGCCGCCTGAGCGATCGACGCGATCGCGACGCCCTTCGTGCAAGGGCGCTTACGGGGGGAACCCCTTTTCGTTACGGTTGAATCATCCTGCGCCCATTGCGGCGCTCCTCTGGTCTTTGAGATGGACAGTGAACTCGGGTACCAAGTCCTGGAAGGAGGCCCGGAGCCGATGCTCTTCCATCCCTTCGTGGACTTCGCGACGCTCCCCGAGCCGAGCATCATCAACGCCTTCTGACGCAAATCCCAGTTCTTCTGTTCAGAAGAACATGCCAGGAGCTACCGCGCCGGCCATGAAAGCCCGGACGGCAACTTCTACACCCTGGAGCAGGGCGCTGTTTTCGACCGGATCGCCCAGTCCGCGCTGTTCGGATTCCGGCAAGGTGAATGAAATGTCAGGCAAAATCTATTCGGCGATAAAATGAAATCAGCGGCACATAAAAAAGAATTGGTGACAACTTTTTGACCACCGATTGCCCCAGTTGCAAGTTTGACTGCCGGTGCCCACTATGGTATAATATTGAAAATTCTTGTTTTTAATATATTTCTCTCTTGCATTTCGATCATGAGGGATCCATGGTGTCAACTTCGGGCGCTTCAGTCAGCGAGACATTCTGCGTATGATGAACAAATATCTGTCACTGCCCATCCGTATCCATCTGATGATCTTGATATCGTTGTTGGCGGTCCCATCTATAACCCTGATCATCCATTCAGGAATGGTAGAACGCACGGAGGCGATCAACGACGCAAAAAGAGAGAGTCTCAAATTTGTCAATATTGTTGCAAACGAGCAGCAGGTTTTTGTCGCCGGTGTGGAGCAGTTGGTAACCGCTCTTTCTTATCTCCCGGAAATTCAATCTCGAAATATCGCCGCCACGAATGTCATTCTTGTCGATCTGCTGAAAAAGAATCCGCAATATACGAACATAGCCGTGATGGATGAAACCGGCTCCGTCTGGGGAACATCGGTACCCTTTCAAGGCAAGGTGTCATTGGGCGACCGAAAATATTTTCAAGATGCCATCCATACGGGAAAGTTTTCTTCCGGTGAATTTACCATCGGCAGAATATCGAAAAAACCCATCATCAATTTCGGATATCCCGTAAAGGACAAGGCGAATCGATTGATCGCCGTTATTGGAGTGGCTCTCGATCTGGAGTACATCCAGCACAATTTCAAAAAAATGAACCTTCCGTCGGGCTCGTCCTTCAGCGTAATCGATTACAGGGGCATCATCCTCTTCCGGAATCTTGATGATCATCCTTCGAAAAGCTTCACCGGCAAGGGCGATGCCAGGCCGGAGATTTTCCAGCGGATGCAGGGTGGGCTCGGTGAAGACACATTCGAGGCAAAGGGAGATGAGGACAGTGTCCGCCTGTTTGCCTATAAAAAAATCAGCTTGGCGAACGAACCGAGCCCCTATTTGTATATCCGTTCCAGCATACCGCTGACCTCGGCCATGTCGAAAGCGAACAAGACAATGTTCCGGAACCTGGCAAAACTCCTGTCGCTGTTTGTCGCTGGGTTTCTCCTGGCCTGGGTCATCGGAAAGCGCGTCCTTGTGAACCCGATCCGGCTGCTGAAGGAGGCCTCACGGCAACTGGAGGCCGGTTCGGATATCGTGAACGTATCATCCGTCGTAAAGGGCGGTGAGCTGGGTGAACTGGCCCATGCCTTCGACCGCATGGCCGAGGCTTTGGTTCAAAGAGAGCAGGCGCAGAACAACGCGGAGGCATCCCTGCGGGAATCCGAGGGCAAGTTCAAAGACCTGGCTGAAAAATCTTTCGTCGGCATCTATCTTATTCAGGATGACCTGTTCAAGTATGTCAATTCGAGGTTTGCCGACATACTCGAATACGGGATTGATGAGATGATCGGCAGATTGGGACCAAAGAATGTGATATTTTCCGAGGACCTGTCTGTGGTGGAGGAAAGCATCCGCCAGAGGATCTCCGATGAAGTGCAGTCCAAGCATTATGAGTTCAGGATATGCACGAAAAACGGCAGGATAAAACATGTCGAAGTCTATAGCTCTCGCACGATGTACCAGGGGAAGCCTGCCGTCATCGGAACCTTATTGGACATTACGGAACGCAAGAAGGCGGAAGAAGATTTGCGGCGCTTGAGCATCGCCATTGAGCAGGCCGCGGAAGATATCATCATCGTCGACCCGGAAGGAGTCATTCGGTACGTAAACCCCGCTTTTGAAAAAATCACGGGATACTCTCGGGGGGAAGCGATCGGCCAGACCCCGCGGATACTGAAGAGCGGCGTCCAAGGGCCGGCATTCTACGAAAACCTCTGGAATACGATCAAGGGCGGCAACATCTGGACCGGCCGCATTACGAACAAACACAAAGACGGCAGGCTTATCCAGCAGGATGCCACCATCAGTCCCCTGCTCAATTCGGCAGGCGAACTCACGGGCTATGTTGCTCTGAAAAGGGATATCACCGAATCGGTCAGACTCGAAGCCCAGCTCCGCCAGGCGCAGAAAATGGAGGCAATCGGCACCCTTGCCGGTGGGATCGCCCATGATTTCAACAATATCCTCGGGGCTATGCTGGGTTATGTCGAACTGACAAAATTCAAGACTACGGATGTTAAAATCTATCCCTATCTTGAGCAGCTTCTCAAGGCCTGCGATCGTGCACGAGATCTGGTCAAACAGATTCTTACCTTCAGCCGCCAGCGAGAGCAGGAGAAGAAACCTGTAGCCGTCACGCCTATCGTCAAAGAGGCCATGAAACTTCTCCGGTCTTCCCTTCCGGCTACTGTCGAAATTCGTCAGAGTTTCACCAACCAGCATGACATCGTCTTTGCCGATCCCACCCAGATCCACCAGGTCATCATGAATCTATGCACCAATGCCGTTCACGCCATGCGGGAGCGCGAAGGCGGCGTCTTGGAGGTACGCCTCGACCAGCAAGAGATTTCTGCCGACTACCCGATATACGATCCGGAACTGAAGTCAGGAGTTTATTTACAGCTCACCGTAAGCGATACCGGAGAGGGAATCGATCCCGCCATCAAAGACAAGATTTTCGATCCATTCTTTACCACCAAGAAACCGGGTGAGGGAACGGGACTGGGATTGTCCATCATATACGGCATCGTGAGGGACCACGGCGGGGTGATTGCGGTTGAAAGCAAGCCAGGGGAAGGAACAACCTTTACGATTTCGCTGCCTCTGATCGACACCGTTGATCAGCAGGAGATTCAGGAATCCACCGTCATTCCCAGGGGCAGCGGCAGCATTTTGTGGGTTGACGACGAAGAACCCATTGCCTCTTTGGGCGAGGAAATGCTAACCGCCCTCGGCTATGAAGTGGCAGTGAGATTCAGCAGTCGCGATGCCCTGGAGGTATTTCGCGCCCATCCGGAGAGATTTGACCTGGTCATAACGGATATGACCATGCCCAATATGACGGGGGCAAACCTGGCCCGGGAGATGTTGAAGATACGGCCGGGACTCCCTATCATCTTAACCACGGGATTCAGCGAGCGGATCAACGAGGAGGAAGCGAAGAAGATAGGCATCCGGGCTTTCATCATGAAACCCGTTTCGCTCCCCGTCCTTGCCCAGACCGTGAAGCAGATCACGGATAAAGCAGCGCCCGTATGAGGAGCTGCGGATCGCCTTCGAGGAATACGAAAACGGCACCTTCATCAAGCATCAAAAGGCCTGATCCGTTGAGCGGCCATGATTTCATGTCCCGCCAAAATGAGAATGTCCTAAATCACCAAAGTAGAAATGTCCTAATGTAAGGCTGTAATTTTTCCCTAACGAAGGGGGGTAATTATGGCCGGTAGGGACATTATCGTCATGAGTATGCGGGAGGTCAGGCGA
>JAPLJY010000338.1 GCA_026388345.1 Deltaproteobacteria bacterium | reverse complement strand
GTCAATTTCATCGATAAAGATGACGCTCGGCGCTTTGCGCGTTGCCTCTTCAAATATCTCGCGCAACCTGGCCTCGCTGTCACCGTAATATTTTTGGATAATTTCCGGCCCGTTGATTTTGATAAAGTGGAGCTTCGCCTCCCCCGAAATGGCACGGGCAATGAGGGTTTTTCCGGTTCCCGGCGGTCCGTAGAGGAGCAGCCCTTTGGGCGCCTCGACACCCAGTCTATCGAAGATTTCCCCGTAACGCAGGGGGATTTCCACCATCTCCCGAATGGATCTCAACTCCCGGTCCAATCCGCCGATATCTTCGTAAGAGATACGGGAGTCCGCTGCTTCGGTATAGTCGGGCTTGTTGACCTTGAATTTGGTGTGCTGGTTGATGATGACCGCTCCGGAGGGCGACGTGCCGTCAACGGAAAAGAAACGGTCCTTGCCCCCGAAAAGCGGAATATTCAGTTTGTCGCCGGCAATCACCGCCAACCCCTGCAGGACCTTGCCGATGTATCCCACCTCGTTTTCGTCAGGCCACCAGTTTCCTGAATCGATCGGGGTGAGAACGATCATGGTTGCGGTTTTCCGCGGCGCCTTTTTAATCTTCACCGTGCCGCCGATCTGAATCCTGGCGTTCTCACGGGTATTTCCGTCAATTTGGATTATTTTTTTGCCAATATGTTCGGGGAAAATTCCTGAAATTCTGGCGACGGTATTTTTCTCTCCAATAATCTCAATGACATCACCAAGAGAAGCGCCCAAGGCCTTAACATCATCAGGGTCAAAGCGCGCCAACCCCTTGCCAACGTCTTCGATGAAAACCTCCGCCACTTTTAATTCAATTTCGGATACCCGAGACTCGTCAAACATAAAAAAACCCTAAGATATTCTTCAAATTACTGGACTGCTGGTTGGACCAGCGGATATTTATACCTATTATGCCTTATTTTGTTTGTCAAGAAATATTTCGGTTTAAGGGGCAGATAAACTGTCCGGGTTAATGATTTTATTGGAGAGGAAATCGCGGGGTTGGAACGCGAAACCTAATTATGTGGGGCACGGGGCCGGAGGGAAGCAGTGCAACCCCTGCCCGTTTTCTACCTGCAAGCCGGTCCAGACCGGGGGTTTGCCCGTAAATACCGAACCGCAATGTAAAGGAGGAGGACCACATAAATGAGACGAAGTTCCATCTCAGGGATGAGATGGGCAAAGCTTGCACCGACAAAGACCCCCGCCAGCACCCCGGCGATGAGGCCGGGCAGGATGCCTGTCCGGATATTACCCATCTTCCAGTGGGTCCACACCCCGGTCGTCGAGGCCGGAATCATGGCGAGCAGGGAGATCCCCTGGGCGGTATGCTGGTCAATGCCGGCGCAGAGGACCATCATCGGTATCATGAAACTGCCGCCGCCCACCCCCATCATCCCGGAGATGAAACCGGTCAGGAGGCCGAGGAGGACCAGGACGATCCATCGGATCGAGGCCGGCAATGAGCCTTCCGCGGCGTGCGGCAGAAGGGTCTTCAGGATCAACAGCAGGGAGATGAAGAGGAGAAAAATGCCGAAGTACCGTTTCAGCTTCAATTCGGGAAGGTAACAACAATATCCCGCCCCGAGACGGATTGTGCAAAGCGCCATGCCGGCCAGCAATGCCGCTACCGGAATATCGGCTGAACAATGGAGATAATAGACAAACGACCCCGCCGCGGCGGTGACGAGGACCGTGACGAGGCTCGTGCCGTGGGCTTCCTGCTGCCGGAATTTGAGCACATCCGTCATCAGGGGCACCACGACCACCCCTCCGCCCACCCCGAGGAGACCACCCAGAACGCCGGCAACCAGACCAATCCAAAGACCGGCCATAAACCACCTCAATCTGAAGAAAATCCCCAGAAAGGCATCCTCCCGGCATTTCCATCCGGCGCCGAGCTCCACCCGCATATCCGGAAGTTTGCGGATCTACTACAGGCGGAAATGCGGCGTCAACTGTTTTGTTTGAAATATCCCGCTTTACAATCGCCGATCCTTTTGCTAATTTAGACGGCAGATCTTTTCCGGCAAACGGACCGGGGACAGAAGGGTCCCGGCGCAGCGTGCTCCCCGGGGAAAAGAGATCCACGGTCAAACCGGTCACGGAACCATGAACAGACATGCCGTCCTTAAAATTGCGCTCCTGCTTGCACTGGTCCTCGTCTGCGTTTTCCTTTTCTTTCATTATGACCTCTACCGATTCTTCGTCAGCCGAAAAAAAATCGTCCATTTTCTGAACTCCTTCGGTCCTCTCTCCGTTGTGATCTTCATCGGCCTCCAGATTGTCCAGGTCTTGATCGCGCCGATTCCGGGCGAGCTCAACGGCTTCATCGGGGGGTATCTCTACGGCCCCGTCCTGGGGACGCTCTACTCCACGATCGGCCTTACGATCGGCTCGTGGCTCGCCTTTCTGCTGGCCCGCTGGCTCGGAATGCCGTTCGTGGAAAAGATTATCACCCCCCAGGTCATCCAAAAGTACGATTACTTCATGGAGCACAGGGGCATTCCGATCACCTTCATCCTCTTTCTGATCCCCGGCTTTCCGAAGGATGCACTCTCCTACATCATCGGCCTCAGCCACATGAGAACGACAACCTTTCTCATCCTCTGCACCGCCGGGCGCCTCCTGGGCACGATCATGCTTTCCATCAGCGGCAGTTGTGCACGCAACGAACAGAACGCCGCCATGCTGGCCATCCTCGGGATCAGCGCCCTGATCACCCTTCTGGCATGGTATTACCATGAAGAGATTCTCCACCTCGTGAGAAGGCATAAGGGGCACAAAGGATGAGGAGTGACTATCCCCTTCGGGGATCCGCAGCGGAGAGCCATTTTATCCAATCCAACAGGCATTTTGGGGAGGTTGTACATCTTGGAACTCGCTTTCAATGAATTGTTCCTCATTTTGATCCTGATTCTTGCCAACGGTTTTTTTGCCGGCGCGGAACTCGCCGTTCTTTCCGCCCGCAAGAGCCGTATCGCGAGCCTGGCCGCAGCCGGCAATCCCCGAGCCCGCCTCGTCGAGCAGATCCAGAAGGACCCCCACCGTTTTCTGGCAACCGTCCAGATCGGGGTCACCGTGGTCGGTTCCTTAGCCTCGGCCGTCGGCGGCGCCGCAGCCGTCCAGTACCTCAAACCCCTGCTCGTGGCTGCTCCCATCGCGTTTATCCGGCATGCGGCGGAACCTCTCTCCATCATCCTCGTGGTCTTGGGGATTTCTTACCTCTTCCTCGTCCTCGGAGAGCTGGCCCCGAAGACCATCGGCCTGCAGTACGCCGACCGCATCGCCCTGGTCGTCGCCCGGCCGATCCACATTCTCTCGATCATCGCGGTTGTTGCGGTCCGGTTTCTCACCCTTTCCAACCGGGCCGTCCTTTCGCTTTTCGGGATCAGGCCGAAAGAGGGGCACGCCTTCGTGACCCGCGAAGAGGTGCAGCAGGTCCTCTCGGAGGGAAGCGAAACCGGCGCCTTGACCGAGACCGAGCACCGGTATATTGAAAATATTTTCGAATTTACCCACACCGCCGTCCGCGAGATCATGGTGCCCCGGACCCGGATCGTCGCCCTGAACCTGGAACTCCCGCGCGAGGAGATTCTTCGGACGGTCCGGGAAAACTTGTACACCCGTTATCCGGTCTACCGGGGCGACATGGACCATGTCATCGGCTTCGTCCATACCAAGGATATTCTCCTCGGCCGGATCTTCACCGAAGGCGAATTCGACCTGGCCGGGATCGTCCGGAACCCGCTTTTCGTGCCGGAGGGGAAAAAGGTCAGCAGCCTTCTCAAAGAGATGCAGCGCAAGCGGATCCAACTGGCGCTGGTCGTGGACGAATACGGCATTCTGAGCGGCCTTGCCACGACGGAAGACCTCCTCGAGGAACTCGTAGGGGAGATCGAAGACGAGCATGACGTGGGGGAAACGCGTCGGTTCCAGAAGCTCCCCGATGGGAGCCTGCTGGTGGATGCACTCATCCCCGTCAACGACATCGAGGATCTGTTAGGGGTTGAGTTAGGGGATTTTCTACCCTATGACACCCTGGCGGGGTTGATCCTGGATCGACTCGGACGGATCCCGGACAAGGGTGAAAAACTGGAATGGCAGAATTTCCTCCTCACCTGTGAGGAGGTCACGAAAACGGCCATCCAGAAGGTCCGGATCTCCCGGGTCGAAAAACCGGCAGACAACCCCGCACAATAATACTTCCCCAACATTTGCCGCCGCAAACTCGGATCGAAGGCGTCCCGGATCCCTTCTCCCAAAAACCGAGAGCTGTCCCTACTTTCCACCCATCAAAACCTTTGGGAATCTTGATCCCGGGAACGCGCATTGGAGATTTTTCGAGGGGAGGGGGGCTCTGCCTCCGCAGCGTAGCATCCGCAAAGACTATTGTTTGAGCGCGTAACGCGAGTTTCGTCTTTGCAGCGAAGCGAGGAGGTGCAGGGTCGAAAAATGTCCAGCGCGCAGAAGGACCATCATTCCCAAAGGCACCACCACACCCGTTACCGCCGCAGACGGGGGTCGAGGGCGTCCCGGATCCCTTCGCCCAGCAGGTTGTAACCCAGAACCGTGATCAGGATGGCGAGTCCCGGGTAGAAGGAGAGCCACCAGGCGATATCGATGTTGTCCTTCCCCGCCGTGAGGATGTTCCCCCAGCTTGGCGTGGGCGGCTGAACCCCGATGCC
>JAPLJY010000237.1 GCA_026388345.1 Deltaproteobacteria bacterium | reverse complement strand
GGGAAAGTAGATCGGGGGTTCCGTCGCCCGCACGAGGTAGTGGAAATCATCCACATGGACGAAGGTGTTGCCCATCGTCCGCGGGACGCTGCTGTTGATTTCGCCTACGACGATGGAGGCCCGCTCCATCGCGTACTTGGCGACATCGACCGATACGCCGAGACTCGCATAGCCGGCCTTGTCGGGAGGGGTGATCTGGACGAAGGCGACGTCCACGCGGATGGCCCCCGACTCCACCAGGCGTGGGATCCGGGAAAAGCGGCAGGGGATCATGTCCACGTAACCGGCGGTGATCGCATCGCTGGCCAGCCAGCCGGCAAAGAAGGTCTTCAGCCGGTATTTGTGATCATGGGCGGTGTTTCGGAAGGCGATGGCGTCGCCGAGGCTCACGATCTGGACGAGTTCCAGATCGGTCAGGTTGTTCATGTCCGAGGTCGTGAGGCATTTTACGAGGGTCCGGGGTTCGGCCACACCCGTTCCAAGGAAAATGCTCATCCCCGGCTCGATCCGCGAGAGGAATACGTCGGGGGAAACGACTCTCTTTTCCCATCCGGAATCCACATCGTCGAACATTCAGACACCTCTCATCATCGGCGCGGCCAGGGAAAGAAGCCTTCCTCAATCACATCCGTAAGGCCTTTCCGTCCGGAAGGGAACTCCCGTTCCCGGAGGTTTTCCGGCAGCTCCTCTTTTCGGCCCGGCCTCCCGATCGCGATCATCGCCTCGACTTGATACCCATCCGGGATACGAAGCGTTTCTTTTGCCCGGTCGTAATCAAATCCCTGCATGGCATGGACCACAAGGCCCTTCAGGGCGCCCTGCAACGCAAGGTTTTCCCAGGCCGCGCCCGCATCGAAGGAATGGGTGCGGGACGGCTTGTTATTGAAATCAAAGGTCGTCTTGGAAATGACCACGATCAGAACGGCGGCACGAATCGCCCAGATTCGGTTGCCTTCGGCGAGCAGGTCGAAGAAGAGGGGCCAGAGGTTCGTTTCCCGCCGCGCGTAAAGAAAACGCGAGGGCTGATTGTTGTTGGAAGATGGTGCCCAGCGGGCCGCCTCGAAGAGTCCCATGAGTGTTTCCTCTTCAATCAACTCGCCGGACATCGCCCTGGGCGACCAGCGGCTGAGAAACCGTTCATCGATTCCATGCTCGGTCTTGCGAAAGGCGCCGATATCCATAATTCCCCCCTTTAATAAAGAAGTGATCATGCCTCATGTTAATAAGGTTGGGGGACGAATTTGTCAACCCCTTTTGATCCCGGTTCCGGTCGGAAGGAAGTTTCTGCGGGACTGGGGCCATCCCGCTTCTGCCCCGGATCCTGGCGCAAATATCTTGACTCCAATGTCAACTCATAATAAATTGCGGGTAATTCGCGTGGTTTCTGGTGGTTTTTTGAGAGCGTCGATCGGAAATGGACGTCCGGCTGAACCGGTTGACATATGTGAAGCTACCCGCCATGGGGCGGGCCTTCCCGGCAAGGAAGCTGTCTGTTTTTTTCATTGCGCCCCTTATTCCCGCCTACAAGGCGGGACTTGCGGGTTGCGCTCCCGGTCAAGACAGGAGGAGAAAGTTGATACAGCGATATTCGCGAGCAAAAATGGAGGCGATCTGGAGTCCGGAAAACCGGTACCGGAAGTGGCTGGATATCGAGATCCTGGCCTGTGAAGCCATGGCGGCGAGGGGGGAGATTCCCGAGGACTCGATGAAGAACATCCGGGAACGGGCCGGTTTCGACGTGGATCGGATCGATGAGATCGAGAAAACGACGAAGCACGATGTGATCGCCTTTCTCACCTCCGTAACGGAAAAGGTCGGGGAGGACGGCCGTTTCATTCACCGGGGACTGACCTCCTCCGATATCCTCGACACCTCACTTGGACTTCTCCTTCGGGAGGCGGCAGAGATCCTCATCGGGGACATCGATCTTCTGCTGGCCGCGATCAAGAAGAAGGCCTTTGCCCACCAAAATACGCTCATGATCGGACGATCGCACGGAATCCATGCGGAACCGATCACCTTCGGCCTGAAGATGGCCCTCTGGCATGCCGAAATGCAGCGGAACCGGGAACGAATGGTCCGGGCGAAAGAGACGATCAGCGTGGGAAAACTCTCCGGCGTCGTGGGGACCTTTTCCTTCATCGATCCCGCCATCGAGGAATACGTCTGTGGGAAACTGGGGCTGAAACCGGCCCCCGTTTCTTCCCAGATCGTCCAGCGGGATCGCCACGCCGAGTATTTTACAACGCTTGCCATCATCGCGTCTTCCCTCGACAAGTTTTCCCAGGAGATCCGCCTTCTCCAGCGGACCGAGGTCCGGGAGGCGGAGGAGTATTTCTCGCCTGGGCAGAAGGGATCCTCCGCCATGCCCCACAAACGGAATCCCGTCCTTTCGGAGAACCTTTCCGGTCTCTCCCGCCTCATGCGCTCCTACGCCGTGGCCGCGCTGGAGGATGTCGCCCTCTGGCACGAGCGGGATATCAGCCACTCCTCCGTCGAGAGGGTCATCGGTCCGGACGCCACGATCCTTCTGGATTTCATGCTCGGCCGCTTCACCGGCCTGATCGACCAACTCGTCGTCTATCCGGAGAGGATGCTTGCCAATCTGCGGATGACGAAGGGGGTCATCTTTTCGCAGATGGTCCTGCTCAAGCTGATCGAAAAGGGGATCTCCCGGGAAGGGGCCTACGCCATCGTTCAGCGAAACGCGATGAGGTCCTGGCAGGAAGGGCTTGAATTCAGGGATCTGCTGTTGCAGGACGGCGAGGTCATGTCTCGACTGAATGCGGATGATCTTGAGGGGGTATTTCAGGTTGGGAATTTTCTGAAGCAGGTCGATTTTATCTTCAATCGGGTCTTCGGGGAGAGGCCATGAAACGATGGGGCCGCCTTGTCATCGGTGCATTCTGTCTGATCGCAATCGCTGCGTGCAGTCATGTCCAGGGTTATCTGGATATCGCGAAGGAGAAGGGGATGTCGGAGGCATATCTGCAGGTTCTCAAGCAGTGGACGCGCTCACAGACCCTCTATTCGCAATTCGAAACGAAGGCGCATATCGGCGTGACCCTGCGCAGTCCGGAATTCAACCGGGCCTATCTCCAGGAATACACGCGGATATACCAGCTCAACGCCGACGAACGGAAGCAGCGGGAAGAGATGCAGACCGCTGCCTTGTCCGAATTCACGGAGTTTATCTTTTATGCCTACATCCCGAACAGGGCAGAGAACGATTTCGATCGGCGTGGATCCATCTGGTCCACTTTTCTGATCAACGACAAAGGGGAGAAGATCGTGCCGGCGGAGGTGAGGCGGATCGACCCGGTTACACCGGTGGTGACGGAATTTTTCCCTTACATCAACCCCTATTACGGCATTGCTTACTGGCTCCGTTTTTCGCAGCCGCAGAAAAACAGC
The DNA here is from genome assembly GCA_026388345.1 of Deltaproteobacteria bacterium. The sequence continues at coordinate 5,026 of JAPLJY010000237.1, read as the reverse complement.
TTGGGTAACGGACCCCTGAAGCTGGTTTTCGCCAGTGTGATCGGAAAGGTCGAACTGGAATTTCCGGGACAATGATTTATGGCTGATGCCGATGTTTCAGGTTTTCCGCCATAATTCCTCGCGGGAAACGACCGTATCCTTCAGCCAGACGCGATCATTCTTTTCCGGATAGTCGAGGTTGTAATGCAAACCGCGGCTCTCCTTCCGCATCCGGGCACAGGCCACGATAAGCTTGGCGGCCACAGCGATATTCCGCAGTTCCAGAAGATCCCGCGTGACGATGAAATTCCGGTAATATTCGTCGATCTCCCGGTTGATCAGATCGATCCGGCGCTGCGCCCTCTCCAGACGCTTATCGGAGCGGACGATGCCGACGTAGTTCCACATGCAGCGGCGGATTTCATCCCAGTTATGGGAAACGACGACCGATTCGTCGCTTTCCGTGGCGCCTCTCGGGTCCCACGGCGGGATCGGAATCGAATCCTCCACGGGGACACGATGCGGCATCGTGTCCCCGCCATGATGCCGTATCGTGTCCCCGAGTTCCGCAATGCGCATGAACGAGCGATGCGCAAAAACAACCGCTTCGAGGAGGGAATTGCTCGCCAGGCGATTTGCGCCGTGCAATCCGGTGCAGGAGACCTCGCCGCAGGCAAAGAGCCCTGCGATGCTCGTTTCGCCCATCTCGTTCACCATGACCCCGCCGCAGAGGTAGTGCTCGGCCGGTACGACCGGGACGGGATCTTTTGCCATGTCGATGCCGAATTCCAGACACTTTTCATAGATGTTTGGAAACCGGGAAAGGAAAAAATTCCTATCCTGCTGGGTGATATCGAGCAGGACGCAATCATCCCCGGATTTCTTCAACTCGGTGTCGATGGCCTTTGCAACAATATCACGCGGCGCGAGGCTCTTCATGGGATGATATTTCTCCATGAACGTGCTTCCGTTCTTGAGCTTCAGTATTCCCCCTTCACCGCGGACGGCCTCACTGATCAGAAAGGATTTGGCGTCGGGGTGGTAAAGGCAGGTCGGGTGAAACTGGATGAACTCCATGTTGGCGATCTTCGCGCCTGCCCGGTAGGCCATGGCGATCCCGTCGGCCGTGGCGATGTCCGGATTTGTGGTGATCAGATAGACCTTGCCGGCGCCGCCGGTGGATAACATGATAAACTTCGCCCGGAAGGTGTGGACTTCACCGCGGGCGATATCCAGGACGTAGGCGCCGAGACAGCGGTCGTGTTCGATCTTTCGGCCGAGCACGGAGGATTTCATGATCAGATCAATCGCGATATGGTTTTCAAAGATCCGGATGTTATCGTTCTTGCCGGCCTTCTCGTGAAGCGCGCGCTCGATCTCCCGCCCGGTCAAGTCCTTGGCATGGACGACCCTTCTCATCGAATGGCCTCCCTCCCGGCCGAGATCGAACCGCTCCGGCTCCGCCTCCGAGCGGGTGAATTCCACGCCCCATTTCACAAGCTCGCGGAGCCTCTCCGGACCCTCCGTCACCACGAAACGGACGACCTCTTCGTTCGAAAGCCCGGCGCCGCAGGTCAACGTATCGTCGATATGATACTCGAAGCGGTCCGTCTGATCCTGGACAACGGCAATCCCTCCCTGTGCCAGATTCGTATTGGAGTCGGTCTTGTTCTTCTTGGTGACCATTGCGACGGTGCCCAGTTCCGCGGCCTTGATGGCGAAGCTGAGACCCGCGATCCCGGTGCCCAGAATCAGAAAGTCGGTATGTATTTCCATAGTTGTCTCTCTTCTTGAAAAGTTTGTTTGCAAAACGCCGATAATTCTATATATATTTTCTCCGCGTTTGTAAAAGAAAAAATGCGAGGATGCTTTGATGGTGGTTCTGGGTATAGAATCTTCCTGTGATGAAACGGCGGCCGCGGTGGTCAGGGACGGATGCGTCCTGCTCTCCAATGTGATTGCCTCACAGGTGAAGGTGCATGAGCGGTACGGCGGCGTCGTCCCGGAGATCGCCTCCCGCAAACATATCGAGGCCATCGTCCCGGTGATCCTCCAGGCCTTGGAGGACGCCCGGATGACCCTCGCTGAAATAGACGGCATCGCGGTGACGAAAGGGCCCGGCCTGATCGGTTCCCTGCTTGTCGGATTGTCCGCGGCCAAGGCGCTGGCCTTTGCCCGACGCCTGCCCCTGGTTGGCGTCAACCACCTGGAAGGCCACGTTGCAGCCGCATTCCTGACAGAAAAGCCCCCGGAATTTCCGTTTGTCGCCCTCGTGGTTTCCGGCGGTCATACGACCATCTATCGGGTTGAGGGATTTCAGCGGTTCACTCTCATCGGTCAGACCAGGGATGATGCAGCGGGGGAGGCCTTCGACAAGGCGGCAAAACTCCTGGAAATCGGCTATCCGGGAGGGGTGGTGATCGACCGCCTTGCGAAGCGGGGCAACCGCGAGGCGTTTCCATTCCCCCGGGGGATGCGGGACAGCCTAGATTTCAGCTTCAGCGGCCTGAAGACATCGCTCCTTACAAGGCTCAAGAAGCGGGGCGAACCTTTTACCGCCGCTGAATTGCCTGATCTGATGGCGTCGTATCAGGAGGCGATCTGCGATGTTCTGGTAGAGAAGACCCTGCGGGCCGCAGCGATGGTCTCGGCGACGCGCGTCGTCGTCTGCGGCGGGGTTGCCGCGAACAGCCGTCTGCGGGAACGTTTCCGGACCGATGCGGCCTCTTCGGGAATCGAGGTTTTCATTCCCCCTGCCATTCTCTGCACCGACAACGCGGCGATGATCGCCGTGGTCGGAACGCATCTCCTCAGGTCGGGTCGGAGGGACGGGCTTGACCTGAATGCCGTATCGCGCTGGCCGCTCGCGGTTCACCCATGACGGCTTCGTAAAAAGGCCGGATGCTGCGTTGCGCTTCACCCTTCGTCGTTGCGACGTACACCAAAGTACGCCTCACTCTTCAGGGTTTGCGCGCCTTGCCTGCGGTCTTTTTACGAAGCCGTTCCAGATGCAAGGCTTTTGCGACTTCTTACAAGGTTGTCACCCATGATCCTGCAGAGGAGATTCCGGATCTTTTACGAGAGATTCATCAGCCTGAAGGGAGAGCCCGCACAGATCGCCGCCGGACTGGCCATCGGTGTATTTGTGGGTGTGACGCCGACCATTCCCTTTCATACGGCGATCATCCTGCTCCTCGGTCTCCTTTTCCGGCAGAACATCACGGCCGCCTATCTCGGCTCCTGGCTCATCTCCAATCCGCTGACCATCCCCCTGTTCTATTTCTCCCAGTATGAACTCGGACGATTCCTGCTGGGGATGGAGCGCTGCCGTTTCGAACTTGCGGATTACAGCCTGGGCGCCATCGCGGCGCTCGGGTGGAAGATCCTCCTTCCCCTTCTCGCAGGCGGCATCCTCATGGCGCCCTTCTTTGCCTTACCGGCCTATTTCATCACGCACCGGCTGATCACATCGATCCGGGCGAGGAGCAAAAGATGACATCCGTCCGAAAGTTGCTCGCCCAGTATGATATCCATCCCCGGAAGAGACTGGGACAGTCCTTTCTGGAGGATATGAATATCATCCGCCGAATCGTTGCGCTGGCAGAACCCGCGGGGAATGAAACGGTTGTTGAAATCGGCGCCGGTCTCGGTTTCATGACGGAGGAGCTGGCTAAGAAGGCCGGCCGGGTGATCGCCCTCGAGATTGATCCGCGGCTGGCGGCTGTTCTGCGGGAGCGCTTTGTCGGACAGGACCGGGTGGAGGTCGTGCAGACGGATGTGCTGAAGTACGATTTTTCCTCCGCCTGTCCGGGGGAAAGAATCAAGGTCGTCGGAAATATTCCCTACCATATCTCCTCACCGATCCTCTTTCGTCTGCTCGACTTTCGACGGTCGATCTCCTCCATGCTGCTGATGTTCCAGAAGGAACTGGCGGACCGGATTGCGGCTCCTCCCGGGACGAAAAATTACGGCATACCCTCGGTCATGGTTGCAAGATATACGCAGGCCACATGCGAATTGACGGTCCCGCCCACCTGCTTTTATCCGGTTCCCGATGTGGTTTCGTCTGTTCTGCGGATCGTGGTCCGACAGGAACCCGATTTTCCGGATGAGGCGCTGTTTGCAAAAATCGTCCGGGCGGCCTTCGCCCAGAGAAGAAAAACCCTCTGGAATAACCTCCGCCGGACCGATTTTCCGGACGAAATGGTCGATAGGGTGTTCGCCCGAAGCGGCATCGATCGAACCAGAAGGGCGGAGACCCTGTCGGTCGAGGAATTCTCGCTGCTGACGACGGCATGGATCGAGACCGGCGCAGATAATATTCTCCGACCTTTGTGCCTTGACACATAATCACGAAAAGTACCATGATTCCAATTTTGAAATCCAGCGAGACACCTTAATATCTCCAAGAAACAGTTGCCCCCCATAAGAAAATCAGATCGCCCTGAAATTGAACGACTGATCTATGTGTCAAGAAGAATATGAACAGTACGCTTCTGTAAAGCTGCTTTATTGTGAGAATCGGTAGCCAAAGGGAGAGGAATAAATGGATTGTGATAGGATTATATGCAACAATCTTAAAGATAGTATGAATTATTGCACCTATCGTCCTCAGCTCGGAATTAAGTAACGACTCGTGAGGGAGACAAGTATGGCGGCAAATGGGAACAAAGCACCACTGGAAGATTTAAAGGAGAGGGTTCGTGCGCTATTTGCCCCCGGGGACGTACAGAAAAAAAAAGGTGCCTTGCCCCCCAAGACGCATTTCAGTATCTGGTACTTCCTGATCACCTTCTTGTTAATGATCTATCTGCAACAATACTTTTTTTCTCCCAAGGTGGAGACGATTCCCTACAGCCAATTCAAACAGAACCTCATTGAAGGCAACGTGACGAAATTGATCATCGGCCCGGAACATATCAATGGAACGCTGAAAGGAAAAGACGATAAGAGGGAGCAGGACTTCACCACGATTCGGGTGGATGATCCTAACCTGGTCAAGGAACTGGATGAGCACAAGGTCAGATACTCCGGACTCTACGAGAGT
>JAPLJY010000282.1 GCA_026388345.1 Deltaproteobacteria bacterium | reverse complement strand
TCTGTTTTTCTTTTCCGAGAGCTTTTCTTTGCTGTTTGATTATCTTCTGACGCTCAGCTTTTTCTGCCGCGCGAACTTGCTGGGGAGATAAAATTTCCACACGTAAGCCTGTAAACGGACATATAGAACCGGGTTTCAAATTGTATTTTTGGGCGATGGAATCTTCAATTTGGTAACCATCGACAAGTTCCTTATTGCCTAAAACATCAAGGAATAATTTGCTCACAATTAGTCACCAATCCTTTTCTGGTTTGAAGTTCAGAAGATTGCGTATGTGGATCGGCATAACCCCCCGCGATCTCCTAAGCGATAATAAAACACCCCGTCCTTTTTAAGAAATGGGGTGTTTGTCAGCCAGTCCATAATATTTCCCTCCAGCATGGTTATACGGGTTGGAACATATCTAACTGCTTTTCATATTTTGAGCCTTATTATCATGATTATCTTTTGAAACCTACAACAAATAAGAAAAACGGAGGCCTATTTCTTTCAGGAAGAAGTTCCGTCATAATGAGTAGCTCCCGCGTGAGCATGTTGTGGTAAGTATAACCAACATTTTAGGACGCATATCTTTGTAGCAAACAGGCTGTGTCCCGCACTTGAGAATAATTGTTAAGGAACCAAATGATCAAATAACCTATTTTCCTGAACGCACCGGGAGCGCCCGGTAGACGCTGTCGCTTGACTGGGGACTCCAGTACCGTTTGCCATAGCTGAAAATGAAGAGGGCGGCATCGGAACCGCGCGTCTCAGAAGCCCAGGGAGCGTAACAGGTAAGACGAACCAATTCCGTTAAATGGACATCATAACCACAGTCAGACTTATAAGCTTTAGCCGTATCATACAACCCCTCCAGCTCATCCTGCGTCGGCATCCGCCAGTCCGTATAACCGCCTCCACGATAATTCTCGCAATAGCTCTTGGCGCCTTGCCAGTTAATATTTGATCCATTGTCCTTCGCTGCCCACATCAGGTTCGTCCGATTGTCTGAGACTGTCCCGTTATTATTGGCAATAAAACGACTGTCCCTACCCGTCTCCCCTGTTGTGGGTTGAGAGGGGCGTTTCGCCATGGCCAATAACAATCGATCATATTCAACCTTTTTTGCAAGATATTGTGATGTCTTCTTTTTTAATGCATCTTCACTGAGAATTTTACGAACCTTCTCGATCTCAGCAGCCATTCTCTGTAATTCTTCCCTTTTCTCCTTGATTAGGGAATCGTCAATTTGATCACTCACTAAGGGTGAAACCGCCGATACGGGTGATTCTTCCCGTTCCACTGACACTTTTCCCCCTGGCACCGCATCAGCAGCCTTGCTGGCCGACTTGGGAACAAAATAAAAATCCCCCTTCAGGGATGACGATTCCCATGGAACCTGTTTTCCTCCTGTCTCACTGTCCAGTTTCAACCTGACCCGCTTGAAAACCGTCTCAATCGGTATCCCAGGTATCTGCATGTATTCCAGAAGCGATTCCGTGTAGGGGCTGTTCCGCCCATCTCCATCTCTCGCCACATCTCCGGGGGCCGTGGCATACGAGATAAAGGCGCCCCGCGGTACCTGGCCGATGATAGCCAATCCCCGGCTCTCGCTGCGGAAACTCCGAGCAAAGGGATTATTCCGGCAGGCGTCCAGAAGGACAATGTTGAGACCGTTGTTGGCGTGATCCATCTCGGACAGGATACGACCCGCATCTATGGCCTCGAACCGGACATCCTCTTCCTTCTCAATGCGGGCGCCGACAGGAATAAGATAGTTGCTCCCCCCGGTCTGGATGCCGTGCCCGGCGAAAAAGAACAACCCCACATCACTCCGGGCAAGACTTCTGCCGAATTCCCGAACCGCCCCGTCCATCTCCCTCTGGCTGGCATTGGTCTTGAGGATCACGTTGAAACCCATACGCTTCAAGGTTGCCGCCATGTCTGTTGCGTCGTTCACCGGGTTCTTCAGACGGCCCGTCTCATATGCCCCGTTGCCGATAACGAGGGCTGTCCGTCGCTCCGGAGCGGCAATCAATCCGGGTAAGACGTCTGCCGACTCCCTCTGGCTGGTATTGCTCTTGAGGATTTCGGGCGGCGTGGGCGACTCCTTCTTGATCTCAGGCGGCGGTTCCTTACGTAAGGCAATCAATGAAGACGGGCAGATTAAAGCAAGTATAAACAGGACAAGGAAGATTCTTACAGGCATGGCTTGCATAGAAACATCCCCCAATTTAACAAACCGATATTTCCTATACTTCAACCATCACCAAATGGCAATTAGATGTTAAGGATTTCTGATTGAACAGTTGTATGGAAGGGGAAAAATAGGCCTGCAACATTACAGGAAGGCATTCACTTTTTCCTTGAGCGGGAAAAAATACGGTTCAGCCCTCCACCTTTCAAACCGCATTCAGTGATCTGCTCCGCTCAGCCGCACTGAAGCTTTGTATTTGCAGTCTGGAATATCCCTTTTTAACATTTCTTATCGTGAAAGACTTCAATACATGCATCATTTCAGAGACGATGATCCGGTCCGGGATAGTTGGCAATGGAAAGGTATTCGACGGTTTGTCCCCTAAGGACGTCATCGATATTGATCGGTAAACGCATATCTCATATTCTCTTAAAGCACAAAACCCCGCGGTCTTTTTTGAGACGCGGGGTCTATGGTTCAATCCTTCCATGGCTTCCTTTCCTGGAAAATCTTCAAAAAGGCGCGCTTCCGGATCAGATGACATTTATAAGGATCACGATATCACATACAAGCGAAATCAAACAAATATTCGTCGGTTAGTCAAGGATTATTTTGGTCATGTTTATCTTGGTTCATCCTGTCCGTCAGGCTGTGTTTTAACGACACCCTCCGCCAATTTCGGTTCAGCGATCGCCAAGTCTGCGTTCGGAGTGCCCGTTTTTAGATTGGCCTTCTGCTGCTTGGCCATGATGCGCTTTGCCGCCTTATCCATCTGTTTCTGCTGCCTTGCTTTTTCTTTGCCCTGCTTGCCGAAGTTGAACATGGATTTTCCCATTTTGAAGCTCCTGTTTTCATCTTTTTTTCAAACGTTGCAGAATATTTTAAATATAAAGAGAGGCGCTCCAAAATACAAGATCTTAATGGAGCGCCTCTTTCTTTACCGGATTCGGTTAGATGAGTTTCACGTTTTCCGCTGCCGGGCCTTTATTGCCCTGGACAACGTCGAAACTCACGGCCTGTCCCTCGGTTAAGGTCTTGAAGCCGGTGGATTGAATGGCACTGAAATGGACGAAAACGTCCCCGCCGTCATTCTTCTCGATAAACCCAAAACCTTTACCTTCGTTAAACCATTTTACTTTACCTTCTGACATAATTAGCATCCTCCTTTCTTATAATTTACCAAAAGTCGAATTACCAATAGGTCAGAAATAAAAAAGCCACCCGGACTCTAAAGAGCATGGTGGCCGCCTCTGCACTTCAAATTGTAATAACTCAACTTCATCTGTACCATGCTGACTCATGACCAGTGGAAGGTACAGGATATGGCTGCACCGTACTTTACCCTTCACACAAAGTCAAGGCATTTTTCATTATTTGGGCTCTCAAATGAAAGGGGTTGTGTCGCGACAGCCGCTTAAGGTATAGGGAAATCCGGAAAGGGGAACATTCCCCCGAAACATCCTGCGGAGGTCGGACATGAAGGTGATCTTTCTGGGCACTAACGGCTGGTACGATACGGAGACGGGCAACACGATCTGCACCCTCGTGCAGACGGAGCGGTACGATATCATTCTTGACGCCGGAAACGGTATCCACCGGACGGAACGTCATATTGACGGCCGGAAGCCGGTCTTCCTGTTCCTCAGCCACTTTCACATCGATCACATCGAGGGCCTCCACATCCTCGCGAAGTTCCGTTTCCGGGAGGGGCTCTGCATCTGCGGGCCTGCCGGGAGCCGGGAAATCCTGGGAACCTTTCTCAAAGCCCCGTTCACGATCCCCCTCGCGGGGCTTCCCTATCCGGCAAGGATCCTGGAGATGCCGGAAGAGGCCACCTCCCTCCCCTTCCCCGTCGAGGCCCTGCCGCTCCGCCACACCTCGCTCACCCTGGGTTACCGGATCGCCGTAGACGGCCGGATCATCAGTTACTGCCCGGACACGGGTTATTGCGAGAACGCCGTGACGCTGGGCCGGTCGGCCGATCTTCTCATCACGGAGTGCGCCTTCAAACAGGGCCAGTCCAGTGAGATCTGGCCGCATCTTAACCCGGAGACGGCGGCGCGGATCGCCGTGGAGGCGGGGGCCAAACGCCTCGCCCTCACCCATTTCGACGCGGGGGTCTATCAGAGCCTTCCCGAGCGGAAGGAGTCGGAGGCGGTCGCCGCCGGGATCTTCCCCGCAACGACGGCCGGAATGGATGAATTGGAAATGATGATCTGACAGACCGTTGAAAAATCCTCTGTAGGGCAGGACAGGCTGTCCAAAAACATTTAGATGCAAGGTGCGCAAAAACCGAAGAGCGAGGCGTATATTGTAATACGTCGAGCGATGAGGTTTGTAGCGCAACGCAGCAGATGGGCGTTTCAGCCGGCTAATCCAGCAGGTCGCGGAGCACCGGGATCATCAGGTCCATCGCCCGCTTCCCCTCCTCGATCGCTTCCCCGGCCCGGTTGAACTCCATCAGCCCGATATCCGCGAGTTTGGGCCGGACAAGGACGTCCGGCGGATCGTCGAGGAGCCGCTGGCGGGTGATGGCATCCTGCATGATCTTCACGGAGGTCGCCATCACGTCGAAGAGCGTCGGCCCGCGCCCCGGCTGCTCCTGAAAGAGCTGCCGGAAGAGGGTCAAATTGCCTTGCTGTGCCGTCTGGTTGAGAAAGGCCGCCCAGCGTCCCTGAGCCCGGGGCGATACCCCGTTCCGGCCGTTGCTCGGCGGGTCGGCCATCCGGCGGAGCCGCGGTTTCCCCATGATGTCCGAATTCAGATTGACGGCGACGACGATGTCGGCGCCCATCTCCCGGCAGAGCGACACGGGAACAGGATTCACCAACCCGCCGTCGACGAGCCATTGGCCGTTCCGCCCGAAGGGGGTAAAAATGCCCGGGAGCGACATGCTTGCCCGAACGGCGTCGATCAGGGAGCCCTCGCGGAGCCACACCTCTTTGCCCGTCTTGAGATCGGTGGCCACGGCGGCAAACGGGACCGGCAGGTTTTCGATCATCGGATCGGATAGGATTTCGCGCAGATAGCCGGAGATCTTCTCCCCCTCGACGAGTCCCGAGCGGGGGATCATCACATCCATGAAGCCGATGATGTGCGACCAGTTCAGCCGCCTCGCCCACCGGTCCAGCGGATCGAGAAAACCGGCGGCGAGGGAACCGGCGACCAGCGCGCCGACAGAGGCCCCGCAGGCGACATCTATCGGGATCCCCGCCTCTAACAGGCTCCGGATCACACCGATGTGAGACCATCCCCGGGCGGATCCGCTGCCCAGCGCGATACCGATTTTCTTGGCCATAATTTATGTTCTCGCGATAACCCTTTCCGTCTTCATCCCCTCCCGGGCGGACATCACGACGAAATGGAGGCGGTTCAGGATATTCACCTCGCTCATTCCCGGGTCCATGTCGAGAAAAAGAAGATTCAGGCAATTGTACAGGGATTTGAGTTTCTTTTCCACACCTTTTCCGATGATCTGGTTGGCGAGACAGCCGAACGGCTGCAGGCAGACGATGTTTCCGACCCCCTCCCGGAGCATGGCGATCATCTCGGCGGGGAGCAGCCACCCCTCCCCGGCCTGGTTGGCCAGGCTTGTCGCCCGGCTCGTCTCCTCCGCAAGTTCCTTCAGATCATGATTCCGCCGGTGATACCGGAATTCCGCCATCACCCGTTCCACGCGGGCGAGATAGAACCGTACGTAGCGGTCGAGCAGGCGGGTCATGACGAGGTCCCGGAAGGAGCGTTTCAGGTAGGCGCCCTGGTCGAACTCCTCGTTCACGAAACGCTGTTCAAAGAAGCTCAGCAGCGGCGGCACGACCACCTCCACCCCCTGCGAAATGAGCCACTCCACGATATTGTTGTTCGAGAAGGCATTGTGCTTGACGAAGATCTCCCCCAGGACCCCGATGACCGGCGCCCGGGTGCTGTCAACCGGGAGCGCGTTGAAGTCGCGAACGGCATCCCGGAGCAGGCGCAGGAGCCCCCGGAAATCCTCCTCGCCGGCGAGCCTTCCCATTTCGGCGATGTATCGCTGCTGAAGGGCCATCGACGAACCGGCGCGGATCTCATGCGGCGTCGTCGCCAGGACCATCCGGGCCAGCGCGTCGCTGAAGACGACCCCGAACGCCAGCCTTTTGACCAGTTTGTTCCGGTCGATCGCCAGTCCCGACTGGCGGAGGCTCTCCTCTGCGGACAGGGAGAGAACCGGCACCCCGCCGAATCCCGCGGCCGCAAGCGCCTTCCGGGTAAGCGGCAGATAGTTGGATGCGCGGCATTGACCGAAAGTCTGAGCCAGCAGAACGGTCGTCTTTTCCGGATCGTACCGGCCGGACTGGAAGGCCTTGATGATGTCCCCGATGACGATGACCGCGGGATAGCACATGTCGTTGTTCACATACCGGAGGCCCACGTCGACGGAGGAGCGGTCCTGGGGCATCAGGAGCTCCACCCGGCAGCCGACCGAGGCGAAGACCGAAGGGATGAACGGTGAATAGAGCGGCGAAAACCAGGGGATCAGGATCGTCCTTCCCTCCGGGTTTGCTCCGGGGGGATTTACAACGTCGTCCTCTCCCCGTTTCGGCCTTCCGGCCCCGGAACGCTCGCGGATCGCCTCTAACAGAGATCGGACGCGGATCCGGACCGCCCCGAGATTGGCGATCTCGTCCATTTTGATCAGGCTGTAGGTCTTGCCCTCTCCCCGGATAATCTCCCGCACCTCGTCGGCGGAGATCGCATCCAGGCCGCAGCCAAAGGAGGTCATCTGGACCAGTTCGAGGTGCGGGGTGTGGGCGACCACCTTGGCGACGGAGAGGATCCGGTTGGTATAGGCCCACTGGGTGAGGACATGGCTGTCCTTCAGAGTCTGATCGTCGGCGAGCGGCACGGCGATCTCGGGGATGACATCGATGCCGAAGCCGGCGATGAGTTCCGGGAGACCGTGATTGACGAGCGGATCGCCATGGTAGGGCCGTCCAGAAACCACCACGGCAAACCGCTGCTCTTCTTCCGCCTTCGTCATCAGCCGGAGGGCCCTCTCTTGCAGTTCCCTCCTCACCTCCTGCTGCGCGCTGAGACCCGCCTCCACCGCCTCATCTACGCGACTTTTTCGGACCCCGAGCGGCACCAGGAAACGTTGCATCTGCCTTTTCAGGAGGGTCACATTCTTGAAACTGACGACGGGGCTGTAGATCGGGATGCCGTATCGTCCCTCGGGATCGATCGCGCTCCTTATGACGTCGGGGTAGCCGCTCACCACGGGGCAGTTGAAGCTGTTCCGGGTATCGGTGTCCTCCGTCCGCTCGCAGACCACCATCGGGTATAAGATCCGGTCCACCCCCTGCTCGATCAGGTCCAGGATGTGGCCGTGGGCAAGCTTCCCGGGAAAGCAGATGCTGTCGGACATCACCGTCCCGATCCCCTTTTCATACTGCTTCATCCCCGACGGCGCGGAGAGAACCACCCGGAAGCCGCAGCGGGTGAGCACGGTGCACCAGAAGGGGAAATTCTCGTACACGTTCAGCACGCGCGGGATGCCGAAGGTGAGAATCGGCGGCCCATCCGGAGCGAGCGGCCTCTCGAAGAGGAGTTTCAGCCGGGCGGCGAAGAGATTCTCCCCCGGACGGCAGGCGAGGCCTGCGTTACTGAAACGGCGTTCGCACCGGTTGCCGGTAAAGTAGCTCCGCCCGCCGGCGAAGTTCATCCGGGTCACGGCGCAACGGTTCTCGCAACCCGCGCAGTGGAGCTCTTTCTTCGTCATATTGCCTTCCGGGGCCTCCCCGTCGAACCCCCGGAAGGCGGTGGCCGCGGCCGGTTTCTCCATGTGGTTTTGGAGCGCCGTCAGGGCGGCCCCATAGGCCCCCATCATTTCGGAGATGTCGGGCCGGATCGCCTCCCGCCCGGTCAGGAGCTCAAAGGCGCGCAGGACGGCGGGGTTGCGGAAGGTCCCGCCCTGCACGACGATCCTCTCCCCGAGCGCGGCCGGATCCTTGAGCTTCAGAACCTTGAAGAGGGAATTCCGGATCACCGAATAGGCCAGTCCGGCGGAGATCTCCGCCACCGTGGCCCCCTCGCGGAGAGCCTGTTTCACCCTGGAATTCATGAAAACGGTGCAGCGCGTCCCGAGATCGAAGGGCTCGTTCGCCCCGCAGGCAATCCGGGCAAAATCGGCGACGCCGTAGTTGAGCGAGCGGGCGAAGGTCTCGATGAAGGAGCCGCAGCCCGACGAGCAGGCCTCGTTGATCTGGATGTCCGCGACGAAACCGTCCTCGATGCGGATCGCCTTCATGTCCTGTCCGCCGATGTCCAGGATGAAGGAGACATCCGGGGCGAAGAACCTCGCCGCCCGGCTGTGCGCCATCGTCTCCACGACGCCGTCGTCCAGGGAGAATGCCGCCCGGATGAGGTCTTCGCCGTATCCGGTCACAGCTGTCCGGAGGATGCGGGGCATAACACCCGCCTGCCGGCAGCTCTCCCGGAAGGCGTCGAGCCCCTTCCGGACGGCAACGATCGGGTCCCCGTCGTTCGGTTCATACCAGGTGAGGGCGACGCGTTTCTCGTCGTCCATCAAAAGGAGCTTCGTCGTCGTCGAACCGGAATCGATCCCGAGGAAGCAGGGGCTGCCGTCCAGATGTTCGATGCCGATCTTCCGTACCCGGTGTTGGCGGTGGCGCTCCTCCCAGGCGGCAAACACCTCCCGATCGCAAAACAGCGGCGCCAGCCTTTTTCCCGCATCCTTCCTGCCGCGCAGGGTCCCCTCTGTAAAGATCTGCACGCACTTTTCGAGCGCAACCCGGCAGAGGGCATCCCCGTGATATAGCGCCGCGCCCTCCGCTGCGATCAGTTCCGGGTGTGCGCAGGCTGCGACCCCCTTCTCCCCATCGAGATGGAGCAGCAGCACAAAGGCCTCGCGCAGGCGAGGGAAAAAGGTCAGCGGTCCGCCGGCGAATAGGACCTTCTCCCGGACGTCGCAGCCGCGGGCGAGGGTGGAGATGACCTGGAGGGCCATCGCATGGAAGACCGACGCGGCAATATCCTCCCGGGAGACCCGGTTGCTCAGGAGCGCCTGGATGTCCGTCTTGGCGAACACCCCGCAACGGGATGCTATTGGATGAAGTGCCCGGCTCTTTCCCGCCAGCCGGTCGAAATCGTCGAGGGGGACGTTGAGCAGGACCGCCATCTGTTCGATGAAGGCCCCCGTGCCTCCCGCACAGTTTCCGTTCATACGGATGTCGGGTTGAAAATGGTCATCGAAGAAGGCGATCTTGGAGTCCTCCCCACCGATCTCGATCAGGGTTCGGACATCCGGCCATTTCTGCCGGATCAGTTTTGTGGAGGCGACGACCTCCTGAATGAAAGGAAACCCGAATGCCTCCGCCACCCCCATGCCGGCGGACCCGGTGAAGGCCGGATCCACGACGCGGTTCCCCAGCGTCTCCAAGGCCTCCGTCAGCAGCGTCCGGACCGTGTCCACGGTCAGGGCCTGGTGGCGGCGGTAACGGGAAAAAACGATGTCCCCGCCATCGCAGATCACCAGTTTTACGGTGGTCGAACCGATGTCGATTCCCGCATTGCAGATGTTTTCCATGGAGTTTGATCACCCTGCGCGGATTCTATCGCATTGGTCCCGCTTGTCAACATCCATCATCACATTCTTCTCGAACATCAGGCAGGCGTATGTCCCGCCAAAGGAGATCCCGCTCAGGAGCGCCTTCTTCACGGGCCGGCGGCGGGCCTCGCCGATGACGAAGGGCAAGGCGGAGAGGGGATGCCACAGACCGACCGTCGGCGGAACGACCCCCTCCCGGATGGACAGTGCCAGCGCGGCGGCCCGGATCCCGCCGGAGGCGAAGATCTCCCCCGTCGCCCCCTTGAGCGCTGTGATGAGCGGTCCGGCGTCGCCCTCGCCGAAGAGCCGTTCATACGTCGCCGCCTCCAGCGCGTCGGGCTCGCAGCCGCCGTTACCCGCGGCGTGGATGCAATCGATCTCCGACGCCGCCGCGCCCGCCATGCGGAGGGCGCGCTCCAGGGCCAGCAGAAATCCGCGGGGATCGCCGGGCCATCCCGTCGGCGGCGACGGCGAGGAGGCGAGCCCCCAGCCCGAAATTTCGCAGTAGGACGCCGCCCCGCGCCCGCAGGCCAGTTCCCCGGCCTCCAGGCAGACGATCCCGCACCCCTCCCCCATGACGGGTCCGTTGCGGGCGAGATCGAACGGCCTGGCGCCCTCCGCGCCGCCGTCCGTCGGGGAGAGGGAGCGGAAACGGCCGAGGGCCTCGTAGAAGAAAGGGGAGAGGATGTCGGCGCCACCGGCCAGGATCACGTCCGCCGTGCCGCGCCGGATCTCCATGGCGGCATAGGCAATGGCCGTTTCGGCGGAGACGGCCTGATGGTTGACCGTCGTGTTCACCCCGCGGAAGCCCAGTTCGATGGAGGCGTGGCCGGCAGGGGCGTTCATCACCGTGTTGGGCACATGGATGGGGTTGACCATGCCGGGCCCTTCCGTAAAGAGGATCCGGGCGCTTTGGACCTTGAGCTCCGTGTTCCCGAAGGCCGTCCCCATGACGATGCCGATCCGGTCCCGGTTGGCGTCGCACACGGCGATCCCGGCGTCATCCAGGGCCATCCGGACGGAGGCCGTCGTCATGGCGGAAAGGCGGTCCATCTTCCTCAGGTTTTTCAAAGAAATGAAATCGCGAGGCTGAAAATCGCGGACCTCTGCCCCCAGATGCGACCCGAAACCTGCGGTCGAAAAGGAGGCGATCTCCCGGATTCCCGTTTCGCCGCGCCACAGGGCTTCCCGGAACCCGTCCTTCCCCACCCCCAAAGGCGTGACCATCCCGATCCCGGTGACGACCACCCTCCTATCCATGCCGCACCCCCTCTTCCCGGAAGCGGCCGAAAATTACCGTCGTGTTGTTCCCGCCGAAGGCGAAGGAGTTGGAGAGGACGACCTCCGGCGCGACAGACCGGGCGCCCGTCGTGACGTAATCCAGGTCGCATTCCGGATCGTGCGTCTCGCAGTGGATCGTAGGCGGGATGAACCCCTCCGTGATGGCCAGGACCGAGACGACCGCCTCCAGGGCTCCGGACGCCCCCAGAGTGTGGCCGTGCATCGATTTCGTCGAACTTACGGGAATTCCCCAGGCCCGCGGGCCGAAGACCTCCTTGATCGCCCGTGTCTCCATGAGATCGTTGGGCGGGGTCGCCGTGCCGTGGGCGTTGATGTAATCCACCGCCTCCGGCCCCAGACCCGCGTCCGCCAGGGCCGCCCGCATCGCCCGGACTGCCCCGGAGGCGCCGACGTCCGGCGCGGTCATGTGGTGTGAGTCGCAGGTCACGCCATAGCCCAGCACCTCGGCCAGGATCGGCGCCCCCCGCTCCCTCGCGCCCGCGAGGGATTCCAGGATCAGGATTCCCGCCGCCTCCCCGAGGGTGAGGCCCGCGCGGTTGCCGGAAAAGGGCCGGCAGTACTCCGGATCGACGGCCTTCAGCGCGTTGAAGGAGGCGAAGGTCATCCGGCAGAGGGGTTCCGTCCCGCCCACGATCATCGCCCGGGCGGCGCCGCTGCGGATCAGGTCCCTCCCCAGGCCGACGGCCGTCGCCCCGGAGGAGCAGGCCGTCATGAGGGTCATTTTCGGTCCCATGAGGTTGAGTTTCGTCGCCAGGTGATTGGCCGCAGAGGCGCAGCAGACCGGGGCAAGGCGGGAAAAGCGAGCCTTTCGCCCCCCCCTGCGGAGGTAATCCGCGAAGAAATCTTCCGCCTCCAGGAGCCCGCCTGCCCCGCCGCCGATGACGACGCCCATCTCGTCCTGAAGATCCTCCGGGATCAGACGGAGTCCCGCCTGGGACAGGGCCTGCAGGGCGGCCGCCAGCGCAAAAACATCGGACCGCGACATCCGCTTCAACGAAAATTCAGCGGGAATCGCCGCCCGGGGCAGAAAATGCTTCACCTCCGCCCCGTTGCGGGTGCGGAATGCCGCCGTATCGAAGAGGGAAATCGGCCCGATCCCGCAGTCGCCCCGGCGAAGGGCCCCGGCAAATTGGCCGGTATCGGCCGCCAGGGCGTTGACGGTCCCCATCCCGGTGATCACCACGCGTTTTTCGTCATTTCCGACCGCCATGAATGACTCCTGTCACCGATTTCTCCCGACCGATGGTCCACTCTACCGCCATGATGAAAAAAGTCAAACATTTATGAACCGTCCTTCAGGCGATCCTCGTAAAGGGTCCGGATTTCGCTCATCAGGGTCGCCAGGCGGAAATCCTGGTCGCGGTAGTCGGGGAGAAAGGCGCCGATTTTTTCCACCTCGATGGTGTTGGACACGCATGTATTGAGCAGGAAACGTCGCGGCACAAACAGACGGTTCGTATTGCGGATCAGCAGGCATTGAATCGGCGCGCGGCAGTATCGGGCGATGCTGAAGGCGCCCTTGTTGAACGGCCCGAGCCGACCGGTCCGGGTCCGGGTCCCCTCGGGAAAGATGAAGATATTTCCGCCGGATGCAAGATATTCCCTGACACTCTCTATATTTTTGATCAGGATTGAAAAGTAATCGCCTCCCGTCTGCGAGGGGATGTAACCGGATTGCCGCAGGATCCAGCGAAAGACCGGGACCTTGAAAAAGGCGCTTTTGACGATCGTCTTCTGTTTTTCGAAAAGGGAAATCAGCAGGATCGGATCGAGATAGGACAGATGGTTACAGATGATGATGGAGGAGCGGATGGTTCGGACCTCATCCCGGATATGCAGGGCAACCCCGGGGGTGATGAGGCAAAGCAGCCGGAAAAATCCCCGGAAGAAACGCTGATTCAGGCGCTGGAAGGCGGCCTCACGATCCGCGCGCCGGAACGAGGCCGCCGCATAGCGGAGGGCGAAAAAGAGCACGAATCCCGCCGTGAAATAGATCCACAGCAGGAGCGTCACGATGACATCCGTCAGCGGTTTACGATATCTCATGGGAAAAACCATGGCGGGATTCAGACAAACCTCTTGATCAGCAGGTTCGTATTGACGCCGCCGAAGGCAAAGTTCTGGATGGACGCAACATCGATCGGCCGCTCCTGAACACCCGGGGTATGCCGGATCATTGCACACCGTTCGTCGGGTTCTTCCAGATTGAGCGTCGGGGCGATAAACCCCTCCTGTATCATATAGAGGGTCAGGATGGTCTCGATGGCGCCGCAGGCACCCATCGTATGCCCCATGTATCCCTTGAGACCCGTCACGAAGGGGCCCCCGCCGTAAACGGCATGGATGGCCTGGGCTTCGATGACGTCGCCCATCTTGGTTCCCGTGGCGTGGGCGCTGACGAAATCGACCTCATCGGCCGTTAGCGCCGCGTCCTGGAGGCCCAGACGCAGGGTCTCGCTGATCCCGGCGCGGTTCGGCAGGATGAGATCGCCCCCGTTGTTGTTGCAGGCAAAACCCACGACCTCGCCCAGGATCGCGGCCCCGCGCTTCCTGGCCCGTTCGTATTCCTCCAACAGCACCGCCCCGGCGCCCTCCCCGACGACCAGTCCGTCGCGTTGCCGGTCGAACGGCCGCGGCGTACACCGGGGACGGTCGTTGAAGGCCGTGGAACAGGCCAGCAGATTGTCGAACACCGCCACGGTGGTTGTATCGTACTCATCCGCCCCGCCGCACAGCATCGCGTCCTGCATGCCGTATTTGACCGTCTCGTAGCCGAAGCCGATGGACTGACTGCTCGTCGTGCAGGCCGTGCAGGAGGAGATGACCCGGCCGGTGATGCCGAACATCTTCGTGATGTTCACTGCCGTCGTATGGACCATGGACTTGAGGTAATCGACGGCGCCGATGGCGACGAATTCGGAGCGCTCTCCGCCGAAAAAGGTTTTGTAGATCTCCCGCTGGACCGTGGGGCTGCCATGTGTGGAGCCGAAGGCCACGCCGAGACGGCCGGAGGTCACAAATTCCGGCGGCAGGCCGGCCTGATCGAGAACCTCCTTGGCCACCTGACAGGCATAATACGCCACGGGGCCCATGGTCTTGCGGTAAGTGCGCCGGAAGTCGAAAACCACCGGATAATCCACCGTTCCGAAGACCTGGGAGTGGATGAACTTCGACAGGAGGTGATCCTCCCGGAGCGGCTTGACGCCGGAGACGCCCCGCCGGAGG
>JAPLJY010000029.1 GCA_026388345.1 Deltaproteobacteria bacterium | reverse complement strand
AGGGTCTCGGCGATCGCCGCGCAGTTGAACTTGATGAATGGCCGCTCCTTCCGGAGGCTGTTGAAGTGGATAAGCCCCGCGATCATCTCCTTGCCCGTCCCCGATTCCCCGGTGATGAGGACCGTCGCCTCCGAGGGGGCGACCTGGGCCGCGGTGTCCAGGAGCCGGTTCATGGCGGCGGAGCGCCCGATCATGTTCCGCCGGTCGAAGCGGTCGCCCAAGCTCTCTTTCAGGAGGAGGTTCTCCTCCTTCAGGCGGCTGTGCTCCATCGCCCGTTCCAGCGTGAGGTGGAGCTCGTCGAAATCGAGCGGCTTCGTCAGGTAGTCGTAGGCCCCCTTCTTGAGCGCCTCCACGGCGGTCTCCACGGAGGCGTAGGCCGTCATGATGACGACGGGGATTGCCGGGTTGAAGGCCTTGATCTCGGCCAGCGCCGCGAGGCCCGAAACCTTGATCATCCGGATGTCCATCAGGATCAGGTCAAAGGGCCGGCCCTGCACCGCCGCAACGGCGCTCCCGCCGTCGTCAGCCTCCGTGATCGCATAGCCCCAGCCCGACAGGAGCGTCCGGAGCATCGTCCGGTGGGCAAGGTCGTCATCCGCCACGAGAATGGAATGGATTGCCTTCATGAATGGATCACCCTTTCGTTTCCGTTTTCACCGGGAGGAGGATGGTGGCCATCGTGCCGTGCCCCGGTTCGCTCTCCAGACGGACTTCCCCGCCGTGGGCCTCGACGATCTTGTGGACGATGGCGAGTCCGAGTCCCGTTCCCGACGATCGGGTCGTGAAATAGGGGTCGAATACCCGGGGTAGGTCCTCTTTGGGGATGCCGATGCCGGTATCGGCGACCGTGATCCGGACGGTCCGTTCGTCCCGCAGCATGAGGGAGACATCGAGGATGCCCCCCGCATCCATCGCTCCGATGGCGTTCAGGAAAAGGTTCAGCAGGACCTGGGTCATCCGGTCGGCGTCGAGGGGGATCTCCCCGATCTCCGGAGAGAGGTCCGTCTTGAGGGAGACCCCCTTCCGGTGTGCCTCGCCTTCGACCATCTTCAGCCCGTGACGGATCACCGCGGGGAGGGAGGCCGGAACGCGTTCCATCGTCAGCGGCCTTGCAAATTCAAGGAGCTGCGTGATCACGCGGTTCAGCCGGTCCACCTCGCGGATCATCACCTCCGCCGTCTCCCGGTCTTCGGGATTGTCCCGGTAGCGCTCCCGGAACCAGGTGGCGAACCCCTTGATCGAACTGAGCGGATTCCGGATCTCGTGGGCGACGCCGGCGGCGAGGCTTCCCAGGGAGGCGAGACGCCGGCTCCGGGCGACCTCCTCTTCGAGGCGCCGGATCTCCGTCATGTCCCGGAAGAGGATGACATGGCCGACGAAGGCGCCGTCCTCCTCGCGGAGCGTCGTCGCGATCACCGAAAGCGGGATCGTCCGGCCCTCCTCCACGGTACAATCGATTTCCCGCTCGATGAGCCGCCGCTCTTCTGCAAGTGTCCGGAAAAGCTCCCGGCAACTCCCCGGAAGGATCTCCTCCGCCGGTTTCCCGAGGACCTCCCCGGCGGTGCGTTTGAAGATCGCCTCCGCCGTCTGGTTGAATGCGTTCAGCCTTCCCCCGGCGTCGGTGGCAATGAGGCCGATCGGCATGTTCTCCACGAGGCTGTCGGAGAAGGCCTTGATCCGGGAGAGTGAGCTCCGCGCCGTACGATAGCCCTGGGCGAGGAGCAGCGAGATGATCCCCGCGCAGCCGATAAGCAGAAAGAGGATGGCCATCCAGATCGTATGGCGGGTATCCTCCTCGTGGGCGGCCGCGATCGGTCCCATATCCAAACCGACGAAGATGACCAGGCCCGGCGAACCTGATTCCGATGCTGCAGGCCGGCCCGGCGGGGGAGGGCCCGAAGATCCGGGAGAGGGCGGGGCGGGAAATCCGGAAGGGGGCGCCTCCAGCGGCGATCGCGCCGGGAACGGATCGGGAAACCCCGGGAAGTGCCCTCTCGTTGGCGCAAACCGTCGATAGACCTCGAAGGTGTCGGCCCCTTCGCTGTTGGGAACCTGCCGCCAGGCGGGTTTTTCGGAACCGGCGATTTTCGCCAGATCAAGGTCCTGGCCGTAGATCGCGCCGATCCGCAGGGGATCGCTGTCGGCCAGGATCGTTCCCCGGGTGTCGGTCACGATCAGGTAGTCGATG
Organism: Deltaproteobacteria bacterium; assembly: GCA_026388345.1. The sequence continues at coordinate 36,801 of JAPLJY010000029.1, read as the reverse complement.
TCCGGCTGCTCGGCCGTCTCCATGAGGAGCTTCTGGAGCTGGAAGCCGCCCCAACTGAGCCCGATCCCCGTCCGGGCGCCCGCTTCGAAGGAACGGATCAGGGCCGCCCCCTTCTCCACGAGGAGGCGTGTCGTCTGTTCCTTCTGCCGGTTGATGTTTTCCAGGGTCATGAAGATGAAGACGGGGACGAGGATCACGACCGCTCCGATGATCAGCCATGGTGGGATCACCGCCCAGAACCGCTTCCTGCCGTATCGCTTGCCCTTCATATCCCTTTCCTTTTGATTCCAAGACTTTTCTATTTGTCGGACCGTACCGCGCCCCGGAAGTTTCCTCCGCAAGACCCGTATCTGGATACTTGTTAGGCAACTGGATACCACAAGTGGATACTTATGATCCACATTTTTCTGCGGCGATCCGTTGCGGTCAGGGCGCGGTCCGGCAGAGGATCGATATAGATCAATAATTCAGATACTTTGCTGATTAATATGCATTTTGGCACGGCTGTTGCTCCGAACAGAAGCAAAATGGAGACCACGAACATCAGGGATCGGGTTTCGCTGGAAAATGGATCAAAAATATAAAAACGGTTATCAAGGAGAATGAAAATGAAGAAAGTAACGTTGACAGTGATGGCCGTGTTCTTTGCGGCGGCGGTTGCAACCTCGGCCTTCGCCTTCGGCTGGGGGCGGGGTCCGGGTTATGGTCCCTGCGCGCGGGGCGATTCTCAGGGGCCGGCCGGGTTGAACCTGACGGCGGAGCAGACGGCGAAGATCAAAGAGATGCGGGAGACACAGTGGAAAGAGATGAAACCCCTTCAGGAACAGATGTTCACCAAGCGGGATGAGATCCGGAAACTCTGGCTGGAACCGAATCCGGATCAGGCGAAGATCACAGCGGCCCAGAAGGAGATGCGGTCCCTCCGGGATCAGATGGAGGACAAGATGACGGCCTATCGTCTGGAAGCCGTGAAGGTTCTAACGCCTGAACAGAGGGAGAAGATTGGATCCTTCGTTCAGGGTCGCGGTCCCGGTCACGGGCGCGGGCGCGGTTTCGGTCCCCTGCATGGTTTCGGCCCCGGAGGGCCGGATGGAGCGGGCTGTTTCGGCGGCGGCCCCGGTTTCGGCGGCAAATGATAAACTCGAAATAATCGTCCCCCAAACGATGGTGGTCGCGATACTGCGGCGCTCATCCAACAACAGGGGGGTCATCCGCAAGGTTCCAACGCCCTCCTCGCCTTCGCGGATGGTCCCCCTTTCCGGTCTTTTCTCTCCGTTTGTTGCGCCAGGGCCTCTCGGATTTTCATGAGTTATCTCTCCCACTTTTACGGGCTTTGTCTGCAAGTCGGCACGGTGAATACTTCCATGGCAAACGATCGATATGTATCCCCGGCTTTATCGCTCTTGAAGTAAGGAAACGAACCCTGCGCCTGCTATAGTGATTGGGGAGCCCCCATTTTCTTGAACTCTAACGGTACAAGTGATACAAATACCCGAAGCGAGTCAAATTCTCTCTGGAATCTTCAAAAAATAATCACCATAAAGTCGAGAGGCTGAGAGCATGGAAAGCAAAATCGTTTATTTCGAAGATATTAAACCGGAAAATACAGACATCACTTTCGGCTTGGTCCGGGAGAGATTGACTGCGTTGGGAATCAGGAAATTGGTGCTGGCATCCACGACCGGCGCCACAGCCGGAAAAGCGGTTGGTTTCTTTAAAGAGAGGGGAGTCAAGTTAATCGTCGTACCTCATCAGTTTGATTTTGTAAGGAAAACAAATCCATTCCCGCAGGAATTGGTTAAAACACTAAGAGAATCAGGGCATTGAAGTTCATTTTGGGACCATGCTGTTTCATACCGAGAATTTATACGAATCGAATATTCCGATCCTGATGGCCAACCTGTTAAGCTGCTTTTCCCCAGGGGTTAAAGTATGCGTTGAAATTGTTCTGATGGCGACAGATGCAGGCTATTTAACCAGTGGAGAAAAAATGATCGCGATTGCCGGGACTGGTTGCGGATCGGATACAGCACTCGTAATGCAGGCCGCTTCTTCCCGAAACATAAAGAAACTACGGGTTAATGAAATCCTCTGTAAGCCGATGAACCCGTTGAATTTGGATGAAGTACGGGAGAAATTGGCCCTCGAAAGGGTCAGTACTAATCCTGTCTGCAGCTCTGTAACTTTCAACTGCAAGAACGATTGCCCAGACACTACCAACAAGAATGTTCCCCTTTTGAAAATTATTCTTGACAAATAAAATTTCATCGGCGATATGCTAATCGTCGGCTGTCGACAGTAGATCGGATATGTTTCAATGTTCCCATGCTTATTACCAGTACAATTCACCGGATTTTTGGACTTGCGATGAGCCAAGGATATGGATAAAAGGGGCATACATCCATTTCCCGATCCCGTATTATCCTGATAGAATTAAAAAAATCTTTGTATCATAAGGAGAATATCCCATGGAAATTCAGGAATTAATTCGCTGTACCATCATGCGGGGCGGAACGAGCAAGGGTATTTTCTTTCACTCCAACGACCTGCCGAAGGATGAGCGTCTACGGGACAAGGTGATCATGCGCGCCTTCGGCGCCCCCGATCTCCGGGAAATCGACGGTCTGGGCGGGGCGGAATTGCTCACCAGCAAGGTGGCGGTCATCAGCCCTTCCACGCGTCCGGATTGCGACGTAGACTACCTCTTCGGCCAAGTCAGTATGGTCGAACCCATGATCGACTGGAAATCCAACTGCGGCAACGTCTCGTCGGCTGTGGGACCGTTTGCCATCGACGAAGGGCTGGTGAAAGCCGTGGAACCGATCACCAGGGTCCGGATCCACCAGGTCAACACCGGCAAGGTGATCGTCGCGGAAGTCCCCGTGAGGGGCAATCATGCGGAAGTCGAAGGCAAGCACAGAATCGACGGCGTGCCGGGCACCGGTGCCAAGATCATCCTGGACTGGGCGGACAGTGCGGGCTCCCTTACCGGAAAGCTCCTTCCGACAGGCAGGGTGACAGATACACTCAAGGTCGGAGGGGAAGGCGACTTCGAGGTATCGCTCGTGGATGCAGCGATCCCCACGGTCTTTCTCCGGGCGGCGGCTCTGGGTCTCAAGGGAAGCGAAACGCCCCAGGAAATCGATGGAGACGCACGACTGCTCGAGCGCATCGAAAAGATCCGCAGTGTCGCCGCCCAGGTCATGGGTCTATGCAAAGACTGGCGGAAGGCGACCAGAGAGGTTCCTTACAGCCCGTTTATCGCGCTGTGCGCGCCTCCGATGAATTACAGGGATTGGACGACCGGAAAGACGGTTTTGCAGAAGTCGGTGGACCTCGTCGTTCGGCTGCTGTTCATGCAAAAGATGCACAGAACGTACCCGGTGACGGGCACCGTATGCACCGTGGCGGCCGCAATGATCCCCGGTACGATCGCCAACCAGCTTGCGCGGAAGGAGATCATCGAGCGCGGAGAACTGCGCATCGGACATCCCGCCGGTGTGATCGCCCCCGAGGGAAAGGTGGTTCGCGAGAAGGGCGGCTTTGTGCTGAAGAGGGCGACCGTTGACCGGACGGCCCGCTGCCTGATACGCGGCTATGCCTTCATTCCCAAGTCCACGCTCAAGTAGCTGATGGATTCGTGGACGGATTAGGCGGGTCATGCCCCCGTCTGGAGAAACGACTATGGAAACATTAAAACAGCGGGTACTCTCGACCGATGTCCTCATCATCGGCGCGGGCGGCGCGGGTATCCGTGCCGCCATCGAGGCTTGTAATCTGGGCGCCAAGGTCCTCGTCGTATCCAAGGGGGATTATCCCTCGGGTTGCGTTACGGCTATCGCAATGGGCGCCATCTCTGTGGCGATCGATACCGGGGACAGCCGAAACTCCCATTATGAAGACACCCTCAAGGGTGGACACTATCTCAACAATCCCAAACTGGTCCGGTTACTCGCGGACTTGGGACCGGAGCGTGCACTGGACGTCGAACATTACGGCACCGAATTCGACAAGGTAGAGGGAAGGTATGATCTGTTCTCCTATCCGGGCAACGCCATGCCCCGCGCGATGCTCGCCGGCGACCGCTACAAGGGCGGGTTCTTCAAGGGGCTGGTCCGGGAGGCCGCCCGGCTCAGCATCGAGGTCCTTGATCATGTGATGGTGGTCGATCTGCTGCGGCAGGAAGGCGCCGTCTGCGGCGTGGCCGCGCTGGAAATCGACCGGGAAACCCTCCTCTTCATTCAGGCCAAATCCGTTGTGATCGCGACGGGAGGGGCGGGAAACCTGTTTTCTTTGACGACCAATCTGCCGGGTATCACGAGCGACGGAAGTGCACTGGCCTATGAGGCGGGGGCGCAGGTGTCCGACATGGAATTCGTCCAGAGCCGGGCGTGCATGATCCACCCGCAGGCCATGCGGGGCACCGCGCCTCCCGGCGACGGCGGAGTGACGATCGGAGGGAGATTCTACAACGGCATCTGCGAGCGCTACATGAAGAAATACCATCCCGACAAGGCGGAGCAGGTGACCCGCGCCGAGGTCGCCCGCTGCACCCAGAAAGAGATCATGGAGGGAAGGTCCTCTCCCCACGGCGGCGTTTATGGAGACTTCTCCGGTGTTCCCAGAGAGCAGCTCATGAAATTCAAGGCCTTTGTACAGGCCTGCGCCTCCTTGAATTATGATCCCACGTGGCAGCCCTATGAATGGGCGCCGGGCGCCCACTATTTCATGGGCGGCATCGTCATCAACGAGCGCTGCGAAACCGGGATCACGGGACTCTATGCAGCAGGCGAAGCGCAGTCGGGCACGATGGGCGCCAACCGCCTGCCCGGGAATGCCCTCACGGAAACGCAGGTTTTCGGCGCGATTGCGGGGGCGCAGGCGACGGAGCGAGCCCTTTTAGCCGCTATGCCCGCCCTTTTTCCGGAAATCGTTGGGAAGAGCGCGCAGGGCATTGCCGCCCATTGGAACCGGGACAGGGGGATCGATTACCGCGAGGTGAAAAAGGAAATCACGGAATTGATGAGCCGCTATGCCGGTGTTATCCGCAATGAGGATGGGCTGCGCAAGGCCCTCAAGGTTATGGATGAAATCGGGCAAGAGAAGATCGATCGTCTCTGCGTCGTTGGAAACCACTCCTTCGGTGAGCTGGCCGGTCTGATCGAAACACTGAACATCCATACCGTGGGGCGGCTGATCCTGCAGGCAGCGCTCCTCCGAACGGAAAGCCGCGGCTCCCATAACCGGGAAGATTATCCCGAAATGAGCGACGTGTGGCGGAAGAACATCGTTTTCCAACGCAAGGCCGGGAAGACAGACGTTTCGATAAAAGCGGTGGAGTCTTTGTGAAACGAAGCAGGGGCGCCCCCGGGACATGGAAAGATAATTATTACATAGTTTGTTCTGAAGGCGGTTCTGAAGTCTTACGGAACCTGTATCAGGCTCTTGTTAAAAGTGGAGATCATCATGACCATAACACTCAAGGGAAGATCCATCAGTAAGGGGTACGCGGAAGGAGAGGCGTTGGTCTGCCGGCAACCGATCGGTTTCAACTTCGGTGTCGATTTCGAAACGGGCGTCATCACGGAATACAATCACGAACTTTTCGGAAAATCGATCAAAGACAAGATCTTGATATTTCCCCACGGAAAGGGAAGCACGGGGGGGTCGTATGTGGTGTACCAATTGGCCAAGAATAAGACGGGTCCAAAGGCCATGATCAATCTTACGACGGAGACTATCATTGCGGTAGGAGCCATCATGGGCGGCATTCCCGTCATCGATCATCTGGAGCAAAACCCTTACGATGTCATCTCCAACGGGGATCATGTGGCGGTCGATGCCAATAATGGTCTCGTTGTGATCGATAAATAGGCGAGGAGAAAATCATGCAACTCACGGATGTTGAAAAAAGGATGCGCGATGGTGAACAGGGAGAGCCAGTACGAATGGCCATGGAGATCCTGATGGCCTTGGGTGAAATATATGGCGCTGAAAGACTGATGCCCATCCGGAGTGCCCATGTGGCGGGTCTTTCGTTGAAAAGTCATGGACTTGCGGGAACGGAATGGGCGGAGGACCTGGCGGAGAAGGGTGCCCGTGTCTGCATTCCCACAACCATGAATGTGGTTGGCGTCGATCGCAGCCGGGACTTGAAGCTGCCGGAGGAGTGGGCGAAAAATCAACTGAGGATAGAGACGGCCTACGAATGTATGGGATGTTTCGGCACATCATCCTGTGTTCCCTATTATTGCGGCTTTGTTCCCAGATTCAGGGAGCATATCGCCTGGGCGGAATCTTCCGCCGTCGTCTTTACCAACTCCGTCCTCGGCGCCAGAGACAACAGGGAAGGCGGGCCGAGTGCCCTGGCAGCGGGCCTCACCGGCCGGACCCCTTTACATGGCCTTCACCTGGACGAAAACAGAAAGGGCGATGTTCTGTTCAAAGTATCGGCGCCGTTAACGAACATTGCAGATTACGGTGCATTGGGAAGCTATGTGGGGCGGATCATCGGAACCAGGATACCCGTATTTGAAGGGATCAACGTACCCTCCATCGAGGAACTGGTCTATCTTGGGGCAGCCCTTGGATCCAGCGGAGGTGTCGCCCTGTTTCATGCCATTGGCGTAACTCCCGAGGCCCCAACAGTCGGGTCTGCCTTTGGTGATAAAAAGTACGAGATCATCGAAGTTACGGCCAGGGAGCTTGAGGAAGGCAAACAGAAGCTCACTTCGGCCAAAGACAGGAAGGTCGACTATGTTGCTATCGGCTGCCCACACTGTTCTTTGAATCAGATCAAAGAGTTGTCGATACTTCTCCAAGGCAGGAAAGTGAAAGAGGGAACGACACTCTGGATTCATACCAACGTGGCCATCAAGCATCTGGCAAAACAACTGGGTTATGTGAAAGTCATTGAAGAAGCCGGCGGCATTGTCACACAGGACCTTTGTACGATCCTGGGCAATCCGGAAGCCCTGGGATTCAAGACATTGGCCACCAATTCGCCCAAAATGGCCTTCTATGCACCCGGATCGAATGGCTTTGACGTATGGTATGGGAGTGTCGAACAGTGTATCGATGCAGCGGTTAGCGGATCCTGGAAGTCTTCATAACGAAACAGCCAACGGAGGAGAACAATCCATGCCGGAAACCACAATTACTCATATTCGATATCGGACGGTTTATGACAGCCGGGGGGTGGAAACCCTGGAAGTGGACGTGATCACCGAAAAGGGCTTTGGACGGGTGGCCGCGCCGTTCGGCGCCCCGGGGAGCCGAGGGGAATTCGAAGCACCGGCCTATGCACCCGGTGGATTACGCGATTCCATGGCGATCCTTGAAAAAACGCTGATTCCCTCGCTCATCGGAATGGATGCAGCAGAACAGGAAAAGATCGACGACATGCTGCTACAGGTCGACGGTACGCCGAATTTCGAAAGAATTGGTGGCAACACAGCGGCCATCATATCGACCGCGGTTGGAACAGCGGCGGCAGACGCACTGAAAATCCCATTGTTTAAATTGTATCGCAAGGATGAAGGATGGACCCTTCCTTATCCCCTGGGAAACATTATCGGAGGGGGGGCGCATAGTCTCGGTCCTGCCCCGGACATGCAGGAGCATCTGATTGTCCCAGTCGGGGCGAAGACGGTCAAGCAGGCGATTGAAATCAATCTGAGGGTTCACGATAATGTCGGGAAGTTGCTTGAGAAAAAAGATCCCGGATTTGCTGGCGGAACGGACGATGAAAACGCCTGGGCTGCAAATCTGAACGATGTCGAGGCGCTGCAGATCATCAAGGAGGCTGTGGACAGGATCGCCGATGCAGAAGGCGTCGAGATCAGAATGGGGTTGGATCTGGCGGCAGACCGCTTCTGGGATCCGGCGCGAAAAGTGTATCGATATGATCGGGAAAGTGCCTCAAGAAGCCCTCAGGAGCAGGTGGATTTTCTGGGCGGGCTCATTGAAAGGTTCAACCTGATTTACGTGGAGGACGGCTTCAACAGCAACGATTACGATTCGTTTGCGCTGCTGAACAAGCGTTTCGGCCAAAGATGTCTGATTTGTGCTGACGATGTGTATGCCAGCAATCCAGCGCGGACGAAAACGGGAATCGAAAAGGGATCGGCCGGGGCCATGATTATCAAACCCAACCAGATCGGCACGATCACGGGAACGAAAGAAACCGCCTTTCTGGCGCAGTCCCATGGGATGAAGATCGTTCTCTCTCATCGTTCGGGGGAGACGCCGGATGATTCGATTGCCCATTTGGCTGTGGCCTGGAATGCCCTCATGATCAAAACGGGCGTCAAGGGAGGCGAAAGATTGGCAAAGTTGAACGAGTTGATCCGGATAGAGCAGGATTTCGAAAATGCCCATCTCATCCGGTGGTGAGAAACGTCGCTGCCGCAGAGATTATAAGACGAGCAACATGAATGGGATCGGGCATGTAAATTCAATCAATGGGGGTTAGGATCATGGCCAGAGAACTGCAGGGAATCAGGGTTATTGAAGTAGGAGGTGCCGTTGCCGTGCCCATCGTCGGTATGTTGATGGGAAGCTGGGGCGCCGAGGTCATTCACGTTGAACCGCCCGGCAAGGGGGATAACTGGCGTCACGCCCTGGGACAGGGGATGTCCGGATTTGCCAAACCCCATTCCGTCAATTATTACTGGGAACATACGGATCGAAACAAAAAAAGCCTTGCCCTGAACATGGGGGCTCCGGAAGGTCAGGCCGTTTTACATAAACTTGCGGCGACCGCCGACGTTTTTCTGAACAATCTGCGGCCCTATGAGCTGGAAAAGTTTCACCTCACATATCAGATTCTGTCGAAGATGAATCCTCGGCTTATATATGCAAATCTGACAGGTTATGGTCAACGCGGTCCCGAAAAAAACACCGGCGGTTACGACTCCGTCGCATTTTGGGCGCGCAGCGGCGTCATGGATCTGATGCATGACGTGGACGTCGCACCCAACATTTCACGGCCTGGATATGGCGACAGCATCACCGCGATGAGCCTGCTGGCCGGAATCATGTCCGCCCTCTATATCCGGGAGAAAACCGGGGTGGCCCAGGAACTGGAGATATCGCTCTACAATACCGCCGTATGGGCGCTGGGATTTGATATCTCCGGCTGTCTGATCACCGGCGAGGACGCTGTTCGGCCCCAGCGCAAAACCATGGGGAATCCGATTCGGAACGTCTATGAAACGAGTGATCACCGCTGGATCATGCTGGGAATGACCAATGCCCAGCATTATTGGCCCGGGTTCTGCGGCGCGATTGACCATCCGGAGCTGGAACAGGATCCCCGATTTGCCACGTACGATGCACGGTTCAAGCGGGCCGGGGAACTCGTGAACATCCTCGACGGGATATTCCGGAGCAGGACCTACGGCGAATGGATCGAGATTCTGAGCCGGAGCAAGATTGTGTGGTCCCCCGTGACGACGCCGCTGGAAGTTACCCGTGATCGTCAGGCCCTGGCCAACGAATTCTTCGTGGATTGGGATCATCCGGAGTACGGTCAGATAAAGGTATTGAATAATCCTATAAAATTGTCTGAAACCAGGGCAGAAATCACCATGGCGGCACCCAAGCTCGGCGAACAGTCGGAAGAAATATTGAAGGGATTGGGTTATGCTGAAAGTGAAATTCAGGCGATGAAGGCATCGGGGGCCATCGGGTAAGAGGTTGGAAGAGATGATCTCTTTGAACGGAAAAAGACCATTCAGGGTGGGATGACAAGCGATGAGGGAACGATATGTCTGAAGAAAATGATAAATTTACGCCTCAATTTGCAACTCCCCTGGCAGAGCAGATCGAGCAATTTTTGATCAGCGCGATCATGCAGGGAAGGTACAAACCAGGTCAGCGTCTCGTTGAAAATGAGTTGCTCCGGGAGTTTGGCGTCAGCCGTTCGCCGATTCGGGAGGCCTTCATGTCCCTTGTGAAAAGCGGCCTGCTGGTGAGTGTCCCCCGCAGCGGTACCTATGTAAAAGATATTACCGAAAAGGATATCCGTGAAAAGTTCCCTGTCAGGGCATACCTGGAAGGATTTGCCGCCGGTTTGGCAGCACCTCAGATGGTTCCGGGCGACATCGATGAGATGGGATCGACTCTTTCGAGGATGAAAGAATCTGCGGAAAGGCATGATTTCAGAGCCTACACGGAAAGCCACAATGCCTTCCACATGGTCTTTATCAATGCCAGCAAGAATGACACCCTGATCAATATTATCAAAACCTTGAGACAGGATATTTTGTGGCTGCGGTTTTCCTACCTATGGCACGTTGAAAATTATCAGGATGCCTTGCCGGTGCATCAAGAAATTCTGAAGCTTTTTATTGAAAGACAAGCAGAAGCAGTGGAGAGCCTTGTGCGGAAGCACATTGTAAGAAACATGGAAAATTACATCGATTTCCTGTCTTCCATCATCATGCGTGAACGTTCGCTGCCCTAAGGTGTGTTAGCGTCATATAAAAGCTTTTTGTGAACGTCTGACGACTGTATCCGTTTTTAGCAGCCATGATTGGGCTGAAGAGGTGTCTGAAGCTTGATGGGACCTAACTTTCTTTGCACGGTAATGAGAAAATGGACTGAGGCGTAGATATGAGGTTCTAACACTGAAACAACGAAAAAATGAAAGGGAGGTACGGAGATGAAAGCAAAAAAAGGGTTCCGGGTGCGGGGGTTGTCATCTTGTTTGCTTGCGCTTGTACTGATCAGCGTCGTGTGTGTTGCCCCGATGTCCGCGGGGGCTGCTGATGAAGTGAAAGTGGGTGTGATTCTGCCGCTTACGGGGAACATGGCGCCGTTCGGACAGGCCTCATTAAATGGGCTTCTGCTGGCCAATGAGCTTATCCAAAAGGAAGGTGTTCTTGGAGGGACGAAGATTACACTGATATCCGCGGATTGTGGGAGCGATCCAACAACGGCCGCCTCCATTGCCCGAAGGATGACTTCGAAAGACGGTGTGTCAGCAATCATTGGCGCTTATGCCAGTTCGTTGAGCCTTGCGGTTTCGGAAGTAACAGAAAGAAGTGAAGTGCCCTTCCTCACGATGTCTTTTACGGATCTTTTAACCAAGAGGGGCTTTAAGTATATCTTCCAAGTCGTACCCTTGGCCTCCCATATGGGAAAAGCCCAGCTGACCTACACACTGGAAATGGCAAAAGCGTCGGGCGTAGATATCCGCAAAATCGCCATCGTTCATGAGGATACGGCCTATGGATCAGGACAGGCGGATGGGCTCGCTGCGGAGGCCAAGCGCCTGGGGATCGAAGTTTCCCTGAAGGATGCCTATCCCGCAGGCTTGACGGATGCAATGCCTCTGATCCAGAAAATCAAAAAATCCCAGGCGGATGTTCTGTTTCCCATATCCTATTTCACGGATGCCGTACTCCTCATTCGCTCGATGCGTCAGTCCGGAATGGATACGCCGGTCGTAGGGGGAGCCGCCGGATTCGTAATTCCTGAATTTCCCGAAGCCCTGGGCGACTTTACGGAAGGAATCCTAAGCGTCGATACCTCGTCATACGACCACTACGGTGAAATCGGCAAGCTCTACCGGGACAAACATTTGAAATTCATGAACCATGAAGCCTTTGAACAGGCCCTGATGCTGGATGTGCTTGCCAGGGCAGTCAGCAAGGCCAAGTCTTCGGATCCGAAGAAAATAGCGCAGGCGCTGCGCGAAATTCGCGTCACCAGCAAAATCGCCCAGGGTCTGCCGGGCAAGGTGGTCGCATTCGACAAGACCGGCCTGAATGCATCGGCATATCCGGTCATGATCCAGTACCAGAAGCGGGAGATGGTAACGGTTTGGCCCGCCTCTGATGCCCTGGGGAAGTTGGTCTGGAAAAAGAAGTAAACCGATAGCCGATCCCGGTATCGGCACGACGGCCATGGGAGGATGTTGAATATCGTCAGGATAGGCTTGCGGTATTTGTTGATGCAAGCGACGCGGTACCTTGCGGCGGGGCTCGATTCAGGCGGACCTTTTCCCTCCCGATACCGCGAGCCTATCCCGACCTTCTCCCGGAGGCGGTGTTTCGCCTGGACCCCCATGGCGGAAGAGTGATGAGGAGAAGGAAATCATGGAACTTACGCAAGTCATCATCAACGGGATACTGATCGGCGGCGTGTATGCCCTGTTGGCCGTGGGCCTGACACTGGTCTTCGGGATCATGGACATCGTGAATTTCGCTCAATCGGAATTCCTCATGCTGGGAATGTTTTTCGCTTATCTCGCGTCGAAATTCTTCGGACTGGATCCCATTCTCTCCTCATTCGTCGTTTTTGCGGCGGTATTCATCATCGGGGCCTTCGTGCAGCGCTTTTTTATCCAGAAGGTGTTGGACGCCGCCATGGTGACACAGATCCTGCTGACGGTGGGTATTTCGATTGTGATCATAAGCCTTGCACAGTTGATTTTCGGCTCGGATTTTCGCTCGGTCACCACCTCCTATCAGATGAAGGCGTGGCACATCGGACCGCTCATTTTGAATCTGCCCTATGTGCTGGCGTTTTGCGGATCCCTCGTGATGTACCTTCTGCTCTGGCTTTTTCTCGACAAGACCTATCTGGGAAAGGCGATCCGCGCGACGGCGCAAAACAGAAAAGCGGCGATTCTGCTGGGGGTGAATCCCGACCGGATGTTCATCCTGGCCTTTGCCATCGGGACGGGGATGTCGGGTGTGGCTGGGGCGTTGATTCTTCCGTATGCCTATGTATTTCCGACGATCGGACACAGTTTTTCGCTGATCATGTTTACGGTGGTTGTGCTGGGCGGATTTGGAAGCGTTCCGGGTGCATTGGTCGGAGGCCTCATCGTGGGCGTCATCCAGTCGGTGAGCTCGAACTTTTTGCCGACTCAACTGCAGAATCTCGTTGTTTTTATCGTGTTTATTCTCACGCTGACATACAGACCAAATGGCCTTTTCGGGAGGTAGTTCCTGATGAAGTTAATGGGCAAAATCAAAGGAACAAGGGGTGCAGGCACTGTCGCTTTGGTCTTGATTTTTCTCCTGCCGGTCCTCGTGCTGGATAGTGAAAGTTACTATCTGCGCATCGCCACCCTGATACTGCTTTACGCCGGAATCAGCGGCGCCTGGAATTTGCTGGGCGGATTCGGCAACCAGATTTCGCTGGGACACGCCGCATTTTTCGGTCTGGGCGCCTACACCTCCACCATGCTGCTGCATTTTTTTGGAATATCCCCCTGGTTGGGGATGGTGGCGGCCTTTGTGGTTGCCGGTGCGGCAAGCTTGCTGGTCGGGATTCCAACGTTTCGCCTTCGTGGACACTATTTTGCACTGGCGACACTCACATTTGGAGAGGTCGTACGCGTGTTGACCCTCTATTTCAGGGATTATACCGGCGGGGCCGTTGGCCTGAGCGTTCCCTATATCGGAAAATCCTTCTGGTATTTTCAGTTTTCGGGAAGCACCGCTTACTACATCATCGGGCTGATCATGCTCGGGGCGACCATGTATCTGACCTTCAGAATCGGCCGTGGCCGGCTCGGATATCAATTGCGAGCCTTGAAAAACAGTCACGATGCGGCCGAAGTCGTCGGAGTCGATACCTACCGGGCCAAATTGAAGGTGAACCTGCTGAGCGCCGGGATCATGGGCTGCTTCGGCACCTTTTATGCCCAGTATCAATTTTTTATCGATCCGGACACGGTCATGGGGTTCTGGACCATATCGGTCAAGGTGGCATTGATGACCATCCTCGGGGGGATGGGTACAGTTTGGGGCCCTGTGCTCGGGGCGGCTATTCTTGTGCCGATCGACGAGTGGACGAATGCCGTATTCACAGGCGGTTATGCGGCGGTCGGAAGGCTTTTCTACGGGGTCATCCTGGTTGTCCTGATTATGTGGGAGCCGCGCGGCATCCTGGATCTGCTGAAGCGCGGGGTCAGCCGTTTACGGACGGGATGGGAAGGCGGAAGAAAGTAGGAGGATGAGGAGGATGGGGGAAGTTCTCAAGGTGGAGGGTGTCACCAAACGCTTCGGGGGTCTGGTTGCGGTGGACAATGTCTCGTTTTCCATCGGAGAGGGCGAAATCCTCGGTTTGATCGGACCCAATGGTGCGGGCAAAACCACGCTGTTCAGCGTGATCGTAGCGCTTCACAGGGCGGACAGCGGAAGGATCGTGTTTCAGGGCGAGGAGATCCAGAACCTGCAAACCCACGAGATTGCCGCCCGGGGTATCACCAAAACATTCCAGATCACGGCGCTCTTTAATGACATGTCCATCCTGGACAATGTCATCGTGGGGGCCTTTCTGCACCACAAGAAGTTTGATGGGGCAAAGCAAGCCGCGGAGGCGGCGCTGAGAATGGTTGATCTTTCCCCGGGATCCGCAGCAACCACGGCGGAATTGAATCTGATTGACAGCGCCCACCTTGAAATAGCCAGGGCGCTTGCCACTCGCCCTAAACTGCTGCTGCTGGACGAGGTGATGGCCGGTCTCGTTCCGCGAGAGGTGAACAAGGCGCTTGACATGATCCGGAAAATCCGTGACCAAGGGGTCACCGTGATGTTCATTGAGCATAACATGCGCGCGGTGATGAAGGTTTCATCCCGGATCATCGCCTTTGATTCAGGGAAAATAATCGCAGAGGGAATCCCTGAAGAGGTCAGCAGTAACCCCCGGGTGATCGAATCTTATCTGGGAAAGGGATATGTCCATGTTGCGAATTGAGAATGTAACCGTTCATTACGGCAGAAAGCCCGCTCTGCAGAACGTGACGATCACCGTGGAGCAGGGTGAATTTGTCGGGGTCATCGGATCGAATCGGGCCGGCAAATCGACACTGCTGCAAACGATTTCCCGTTTGATCCCCTTGTCTCAGGGCGAGATCGTTTTCGACGGGCAGAACATCAGCCGGATGGCGTCGCACCGGATTCCGACGCTCGGTGTGGCACATGTTCCCGAAGGAAGGCAACTCTTTCCGAAAATGAATGTGGAAGAGAACCTGATGCTGGGTGCCATCCTGCCGGAAGCGAGGATGCTTATGAAGGAGAGCCTGGAGATGGTCTACTCCCTGTTCCCTCGCCTGGCGCAGCGGCGGCATCAGATGGCTTGGTCTTTGTCGGGCGGGGAGCAGCAGATGGTTGCGATTGGCCGCGGACTGATGCTCCGTCCCCGGCTGCTGATGCTCGATGAGCCATCGCTTGGGCTTGCCCCGATTCTGGTGGACGAGGTGTATGAAAAAATAAGGGAGATCAGGGGGCTGGGCATGGCCGTCCTGCTGGTCGAACAGAACATTCCCCTTTCTCTGAGCTGCATCAAGAGGGGCTATCTACTGGAAAACGGATGCGTTGTGCTGGAGGGTACCGCCGAAGAGCTGGCGCGTAACGAAATGATCAAGGAATGTTACCTTGGGTTATGAGGGCTGTTCCATTCTGAAGAGGAGGATATATGTCAGGACTCAAGATTCGGCCCCTTTCATGCGGGAGATTTCTCGCCATCGAGAAATCGAATTTGACCTGTGGCGCCAACGCCGGAGTGAAAATTGTGGCTCCGATCCTGTTCTGGTTCATTGAAGGGGCCAGTCAGAGGATCCTGGTGGACACCGGTGCTAGCGACCCGCAGTGGGCGGCCCGTTACCATCATCCCATCGAGCGGATGGCTCACGAAGAACCGCTGAATGCCATAGCAACCCTTGGAATAAAGCCGGAAGATATTGACATCATCATCAATACCCATCTTCACTGGGATCATTGTTTTAACAATGACCTGTTCCCCAACGCCCGGATTCTTGTCCAGAAGGAAGAGGCCCGTTACGCGATCGCCCCTCTTCCCTGTCATGCCGTTTACTATGAGTCTCAACTCATCGGAATGACCCCCTCGTGGCTGAAAACATTGAGCCGCACGGAGATGATCGAAGGGGAAATGACGATTGAACCGGGAATTACCCTGGTCCCGCTTCCGGGCCACACCCCCGGATTTCAGGGGGTGCTGATCGACCTGGCCGGCGGCAGGAGGTGCCTGATTGCCGGGGATACACTCCCCCTCTGGGAAAACTGGCAGAGGAACAGCCAGGGATTCCGGACCCCGTCCGGCATCCATGTCGATCTGCGCGATTATTATGCGACATATGAAAAAATAGCCTCCCTGACCGACCTGATCCTGCCGGGTCACGATTTGAAGGTGCTTGAAAAGGAAGTCTACGAATAGGTGGGGAGTTCGAAAAAGAGCCGAAGAGATGAACCGATGAAACCTTTCGATAGACTTTTCTCCCCATTCAAAATGGGGGACCTGCTGATCAAGAACCGCATCGTCATGGCGGCGATGGGGACAAATTTCGGCACGGAAGATGGGACCGTGAGCGAGCGGGCGATCTCTTATTATGCGGAGAGGGCAAAGGGGGGAGCCGGCCTGATTGTTACTGAATCGAGCCCCGTCAATCAGCGCGGACGTCACCGGCGGCGATGTCTGGGGGCATTCGATGATCGCTTTATCCCGGGTCTTCGTCGTCTGACGGATGCCGTGCATGAGGGCGGAGCGGCAATCGCCCTCCAGCTGAATCATGCCGGAAGGGGCGCCGGCACAGATGTTACAGGGCATCCGCCACAGGCTCCATCCGCTGTTGCTTTAATCCAGGGGGTTCCGCCGCCTGTGGAGATGACCCTGGATGAAATCAGACAGACAGTGATCGATTTCGGACAAATGGCCCGCAGGGCCAAAGAGGCCGGGTTCGACGCCGTCGAAATTCATGGCGCCCACGGCTATCTCATCCATCAATTCTATTCTCCAAGGCTCAACAGGAGAGGCGATGCCTATGGAGGAAGCGTCGAAAACCGGGGGCGTTTTGCCGCAGAGATCATGCAGAATGTGCGCAAAACGGTAGGTGGTTATTTCCCGGTTATTTTCCGTCTGAGCATGGAGGAGTTGGTCGAAGGGGGCTATGGGCTGGAGGATGGCCTTTTTTGGGCGAAACAGATCGAAGCGGCCGGGGCGGATGCGCTGAATGTCTCCGGCGGTACCGGAGAATCCTACCACACGGTGGTCCAGTTTATTTCACCGATGAGTTTTCCCGAAGGTTATTTCGTGCCCTTGGCTGAAGCCGCAAAGAAGATTGTCCATATTCCGGTCATCGTTGCCAACCGTTTGAACGAACCTGCGCTGGCCGAAGCGGTGTTGCAGGAAGGGAAGGCCGATTTTATCGCGGTTGGCAGGAATTTTCTGACGGATCCCCATTGGCCGGTCAAGGCCGAAGCCGGGGAGGTGGAGCGGATCCGGTCGTGCATAGCCTGTAACGGATGTATCTGGTCTCTGCAGAAGGCAAATGGGGATGTGACCTGCTTTCAGAATGCGGCCCTGGGACGTGAGGCGGAGGCCCGGATCGGGCGCGTCCGGGAACCGAAGAAGGTCGTTGTGGTCGGCGGCGGCCCCGGTGGTATGGAAGCGGCCCGGGTGGCAGGCAGGCGCGGCCATCGGGTGATCCTTTTCGAAAAGGGTAAAAAACTGGGCGGTCAATTTCTGTTGGCGGCCATACCTCCGTACAAGAAGACCCTGGGAAAGGCGACTCTCTGGCTGATCCGGGAGCTGGAGCGCGAAGGGGTCGATGTGAGGCTGGAGACGGCAGCCACGCCGGCTTCCATTGAACGGGAAAAACCCGACGGCGTCATTCTGGCGGCGGGCGCCTCCCCCATCGTCCCGGCCTTCTGCGCCGGAAAGGACGTGATGACGGCCTGGGAGGTTCTGGCGGGCCGGGAGACAGGCCGGACGGTGCTGGTGCTCGGAGGCGGACTGGTGGGCGCCGAGACGGCCGAATTTTTATCTGAGAAGGGTTGCGAAGTCACCGTCGTCGAGATGCTGGATGAATTGGCCAAAGACATGGAAGGCACGACACGGCTCCTTTTTCTGAAAAGGCTGGACGATGCCGGGATTTCCGTTCTGTTGTCGACGAAGGTGAAGGAGATCTGCGGGGACAAGGTCCTGGTCTGCCACAAAGGTGAGGAACTCTGGCTGGAGGCGGAGACAACGGTCCTTGCCCTCGGTTCCCGTGCGAATGCGGAGATGAGAAGAGAATGGGAGGGGAAATTTCCGCAGATGATCGCCGTCGGGGATTGCGTCGACGCGAGGAAGGCCAGAGAGGCCATTCATGAAGGATTCTGGGCGGGTCTCCGCATTTGTTCCGAATGATATTGGATCTACATTCCTTTTGGAGTGAGGTCGTATGAAACCACACCGTAGCATGCTTCTTGTGTCGGTGACGGAGCTGAAAAAGAGAGGATTGCGTCCGTCAGCCTGGATGGGAAGATGATCGATTACCCCGTCGTCAACAGGGCAAGAAATCTTCTGGAAACGATCAAATGATGATGAGGGGCTGCACAGCGCCTTGTGAAAAACCGCGGATGATTTTTCCCGGGTCCGATCTTAAACCTGAAAAACAGTGGGAGATGTGATTATGAAAAAATGGCTGGGAATTTTTTCTGACAAACTGAACATCGCCGGAGGCTTCCTGAGCGGGCTTTCCATTTTGGTGATCGGTTGCATCGTGAGCTACGAAGTGTTCATGCGTTATCTGTTCAATGCCCCGACCACCTGGGTTCTGGAGATCAGCATCTATCTCTGTCTCGCCTGTGTGTTCCTCGCGGGCGGTTATGCCCTGAAGGAAAAGCATCACATCTATGTCGACGTGATCACCAACAAATTGTCGGAACGAAACCAGATCCTGTTTCAGATCGTTTCACTGGCCATCTCTCTGATCTACACGTTGATTCTGACCTGGAAGGGCGGCGAGCTGGCGATCCACTCCTTCATCATGAATGAGGTCTCCCCGACGGTGATCAATGTGCCGGTGGTCATTCCCAACGCCCTGGTTCCCATCGGCGGGTTCATGCTCATCTTGGAGTTCGTCCGCCAGATCTGGGACGGCATTGACAACTTTAGAAATTTGAAGGTCGATCCAGATATCAAAAGAAATTCGCTGCTGGAGAATCTGCCGATCATCCTTTTCGTCGGATCCCTGATCCTCTGCGGGTTTCTCTTCCACAACCGGGATATGGCGCCCCTCGGCATTCTCGTGCTCCTGTTCGTCCTGCTCTTTTGCGGAGTTCCCGTGGCCTTCGGCCTGGGACTGATCGGCCTCTACGGTTTCCAGTTCACGTTCGGCGGCGGTCCCATGCTGATCCAGGTCCCCATGGTGATTTACAAGTACCTGGATGATTTCATCATGGTGGCGGTTCCCCTCTTCATCATGCTGTCGGCCGTGTTGAGCGTCGGGAAGATCGGCGCGGATCTGTACGATGTCGCCAGCAAATGGGTAAGGCACCTTCCCGGCGGGTTGGGGGTTGCCACCATCCTCTCCTGCGCCATTTTTGCCGCGATGTGCGGCTCGTCGGTCGCCACCGTCGCCACCATCGGGATCATCGCCATTCCCGAGATGATCAATCGTGGGTACAAAAAGCAGCTTGTTTACGGAACGGTGGCCATCGGCGGCGTTCTGGGTCCCCTGATCCCGCCCAGCCTGTTCATGATCCTGATCGGGGCGATCACCGGCGATTCGGTGGGCAAGCTCTTCATGGCCGGGATGCTTCCCGGGATCATGCTGGCGGCCATCTTCTCGGCGTACATCGTGGTCGTCTCCCTCCGGGATAAATCCTCGGTCAAGGTGGAACCCGCCTCCTGGGCGGAGCGATGGGACGTTCTGAAGAAGGCGTTCTGGGGGTTGATGGCCCCGGTTGTCATCCTCGGCGGGATCTATACAGGGGTCTTCACGCCGACGGAGGCGGCGGGTATTGGCGTCACGTACAGCCTGATCATCTGTTTCTTCGCCTATCGCTCCCTTAATTTCAAAGGGTTGCTCAAGGTCATCCTCGATGGGAGTAAGCTGACCGCCACGATCATGTTTATCGTCACGGGCGCCGTGGTTTTCGGCCAGCTCGTCACGATGCTGCAGATTCCGGATATCGTTTTCCAATTCGTTTCCGCCCTGCCCTTGTCTCCTATGGGTGTTCTTTGGGTAACTTTGTTTGCCATTCTCATCCTGGGGGCGTTGATGGATGAGGTCGCCATTCTGCTCATCACGTACCCCACCCTGTACCATATCTTTGTCCAAGGTTTCGGCTTCGACTCCATCTGGTTCGCGCTGGTCTTCCTGTTCACCCTGGAAGTGGGGCTGGTCGCCCCCCCCGTGGGCATCAATATCTTCGTGGTTCAGGGGATCTGGAAGGATGCGAGTTTCGAAGATGTGGTCAAAGGGGTGTGGCCCTTTGCACTGCTGATGGTGGCATCCATTCTGCTGGTGGTCTATATCAAACCCCTTTCCCTGTGGCTGCCCAAGTTAATCGGTTAGGCAGTTTGAAAAACGGACGTGTCTGCGGAGCAGTCATGTCCCATTATCCTTGAAGGAGGAGAATCATGAGAAAGTCGGTAGGAACAATCGTCGGATTTTTTGTATTGTTGGCCCTCGTTTTCACGGGATATCCTGGAATATCCCAGGCCGCAAACCCGGAAGTGACCCTCCGCTATGCCGGAGATCTTCCCATCGGAAACCATTTGACCCGGACCCAGGAGTTTTTTGCCAAGCGGGTGGCCGAGATCGGCAAGGGCAAGGTCAAGATTGAAGTGTATCCCGCGGGGCAGCTTTTTGCGGCCAAGGATTATGTCAAGGCTGTTCCCTCGGGGGCGGTCGATATGGCCCAGAGCCTGATGGGGCAATGGACGGGGCTGGTCCCTTCATTCATGATCACGGATATCCCCCTATTTTACAACGACTGGGAGCATATCTGGAGGGCCATGGATTCGGCCGAGGTCGGGGATGTGATGAGGGCCGATACGGACAAGGCGGGATTCAAACTCCTTTTCTGGACCCAGGATTCCGCGGCCGGTTTTGTCTCCAAAACGCCGTTGAAGACGCTGGAAGACTGGAAGGGGAAGAAGGTCCGCGCCTACACCGAGCTTGCCTCTTATACCATCAAGGCGCTGGGTGGAGCCCCGGCGTTCATGGGCGGCGGCGAGGTGTACATGGCCCTGCAGAGGGGAACCGTGGATGCGGCCATCTCCACCCTCTCCTCCTTTTACGACCGCAAATACTATGAGGTCACCAAATACCTGACGGTTCCCTCCATGCCCGGCCCCATCTACGGCGGGGTGATCAATCTCCAGAAGTGGCAATCCCTGCCCGCCGACGTCAAGGAGATCATCATGGCCGCGGGAAAGGATACGCAGGATTTCGGCCGGAAAGAGGTCAAGAAAATGGACGCCGAATCCATCGAGCTGCTGAAGAAGAAGGGGATGGAGATCTACAACCTGCCTCCGGAAGAGAGGGAGAAGTGGAAGATGGCGAGCGTCCCGCAGGTCCAGAAGGTGGTGCTCGAAAGGGTCGGAGAGAGGGCCAAGAAGATGATGGAGCAGGCGGAAAAATTGAAGTAGCTCATTGCTTCGCTTCATGCCGAGATAGGGAGGCGGCGGGAAATCGTTTCCCGCCGTCCCATGGTGGTGGTTTTGGCCGCGGTGGCGCGGGAATCCTGTAGCCACTCGTGATCGACATTCCCGGCATCACAGGGGACGGTTACGCCTTGGCCTGCCGGGTGGCGGCAAAAACCGGCGGATATTGAATTCATGCGGAGCCAAGCCTGCATGATCCATGACATAAACTGCTTGACAATGCCGGGTGCCGGCGTTTAGTGTTTGCACGTTTCAAGGCGGTTCGAATATCGCAAGCGATTGCATAGGCGCACCCTGCTGCATGAGACAATCCAGATGAAGTAACTGGATGGTGCGTATCAACCAGTGGTGGACAGGTACAACACAACATAACCTAAGGAGAAAGCCGAAATGAAAAAGGAAAATAACACCAAAATAATTGGGCGGTTCGGTTGTGTCGCTGTTTTCGCAATTTCGCTGATTTTCATAGCGGTCGGATCAGCCGGTGCGCAAAACGTCAAACTCACTTTATCCACCTATTTCAATCCCGGCTATACCTTTATCCTCAAACCGACCGAGAACTTTGCCAAGAAGGTGGAGGAGCGGACCAAGGGGCGCGTGAAAATAGAAATCTTCCATAGCGCACAGTTGTACAAGGACAAGGAAGAGATCCCGGCCTGCGAACGGGGAGACATCGACATCACGATGCCCCTGGATACATACTCGGAGGGCTACATCCCGCAAATCGGCATTGCCAGCCTGCCGTTTCTCTTTAAAGACAATGAAGCCATGCAGCGCAGCCTGGATGGGGGATTATGGGATAAAGTCGGGGTTCGCCAGGCGCTGCTTCAACGCAATGTGGTTCTGCTCGGCGGTGCGACCGCCGGTGGCTATCAGATCTACTCCAAAGAGGCGGTAACCGCTCCCGATCAATTCAAGGGAAAGATATGGGCGGCATCCGGGGGCACGCCCAGCAAAATCATTCAAGCCATGGGCGGAGCCCCAACGACGATGGGATCGGGGGAACTCTACCTGGCGCTCCAGCGCAAGACCGTAGATGCCACTACCCGCCCCCTGGTTACCGGCGCCGGGCGAAAACTCCACGAGGTGGTGAGTCATTTGACGGTGACCAATATGTATTTCTGCAACAACGTTTTCATGATGAACAAAAAGTCGTGGGACAAACTACCTAAAGATATCCAGGATATCGTCCAGAAAAGCGCCAAGGAGCGGGATCAGGAACAACTGAAGATGATTCTCGACTACGAGAGGGATGTGATCGGCCTGTACAAAGGGAAAGGAATCACGGTCCACATCCCCGATGCGGCGCAACTCAATGCCTTCAAGAAGGTGGTGGCTCCGGTCATCACGGAGTGGGAATCCACGATTCCCAACGGCAAGGAGTTCGTCGAATACGCCAAAACCCACCAATAACGCCGGGCGCGGTGTCATGCAGAGTTCCGTGTATGGTTGCCGTCGTGCGCATCGCGGTGGCAACCATGTGTTGTGACCGGGAGCGCAACCCGCAAGCCCCGCCTTGTAGGCGGGGATAAGGGGCGCAATAAAAAATGAACAGATTCCTTACCGGGAAGCTCCGCCCTGTGGGCGGGGAGCTTCACATATTGTCCAAATCCCATTCGCGTCGGTTCTGAATCCAAGAGACGTTCGCCGGGGCGGGAACCGTTCGGAAAAGGAGTCAAATGATGAAATGTAAGATGAACCAGGTCATGGCGGTCTTCACCGGTTTCTCCCGTTATGCCAATATCCTGTCGGAGATCGGAACCGTTGCCCTCATGATCCTGATCGCCCGCGAGGTGATCTGGAGATACATCCTGAACAAGCCGAGCGTGTTCAGCGTGGAAATCAGCGAATACATCATGATTTTCATTACCTTCATGTGCGCGGGCTGGGTTCTGCATAAAAATGCGCATGTTTCCATGACCGTTTTGACGGACCGCCTGCCGGCACGGATCAGAATTTCACTCGATATTGTGACGTCCCTGCTCACCATGGGCGTTTGCAGTGTGATCATCTGGAAAGGAGCCCTCAGCGCCGTCATTGCATTCACGGGTCATTATCGAAGCGCGTCCCTGATCGAATTTCCGCTCTGGATCTCCTATAGCATTATCCCGGTGGGAATGACGATTCTGTTTCTGCAATATGTCGTCAGGATTCGTGAAAACATTCTCCGGCTGAAGGATTTGACCAAGATCCGGAAAGGACAATAGACCCATGGAAACTACCCTGATCATCACAATCGTCTTCGCACTGTTTTTTATCCTCATGGGTTCCGGACAGCCGATCTTCGCAGCACTTGCCACTACCAGTATCGCGGGGATCCTGATGCTTCAGGGGCCAAGCGGTCTTGGCGCCGTTTCCGGGGTTCTTTATGATCGACTTAACAGCTTCACCCTGGTTGCCGTGCCGCTTTTCATCCTGATGGGGGAAGCCGTTTTTGTAACGGGCATCGGGTCCGAATTGTATACGGCCGCCAACTCCTGGCTGAACAAGGTGCGAGGGGGGATGGCGATGGCCAGCGTGGTCGCCAGTGCCGTTTTCGGCGCCCTTTGCGGCGTCAGCATCGCCGGTGCGGCCGCGATCGGAAGCTTCGCGATCCCGGAAATGCTGAAAAGGGGATACCACAAAACCCTTGCCGTCGGACCGGTGACCGCGGCCGGGGCGCTGTCGTTGCTGATCCCCCCCAGCATTGCCTTTATCGTTTACGGGGAGGTGGCCGACGAATCGGTCGGAAAGCTCTTCCTGGGGGGGGTCGTACCTGGTCTGGTGCTGGCGCTGTTGATGATCATCTATATCTTTGTCTTCTGCCTCTTCAAACCCGATTACGCCCCCATACCTACCGAGGTGATTACCTGGAAGCAGCGTTTTAAGAGCCTGGAAAAAATCTGGCCGGCCATGACCCTGATTACGCTGGTCCTGGGAACGATTTATTTCGGGGTCTGCACCCCCACCGAATCAGCGGCCATAGGTTGTGTCGGCAGTTTCCTGATCATCATCATGCGGGGAAAGCTGGGCTGGAAAGTCGTCAAGGAAATTCTGCAGCGGACCATGCTTACCACGGGAATGATTCTGATCATTTTTGCCTCGGCCATGCTTTTCGGTTACCTGTTGACCCGTCTGCAGGCGCCGCAAATGATCATCTCCCTGGTTCAAGACGCCCATCTGCAGCCATGGGCCATCATAACTTTAGCGATGGTCATCCTGATTGTCATGGGGATGTTCATGGACATCGTTTCCGTGATCCTGATCAGCACGCCGCTTTTGCTGCCCATGATGCTGGAGCTTGGTCACAGTGCGCTCTGGTATGGCATCATCGTCGGGATCACCTGTGAGATGGCGGTGATCACGCCGCCCATCGGGTTGAACCTCTTCGTCATCAAAGGGGTGTCGCCGGACTATATTACACTCCAGGATATCACGATGGCCGCCTTGCCTTTCGTATTTGTGGAGATCGTTTGCCTCATCATTTTCATCATTTGGCCGGATTTGTGTCTTTGGCTTCCAAATCGAATGGGATAGGGGAGCGAGGGCGTCGGAAATGGTCCGGGCACTTAACTTTATGAGGCCAGCAACGGCATGAACGGCTTGGAAAGAATGCGAACGGTTTTACGCGGGGAAAAACCCGACCGTGTGCCGGTCTTCCCGCTGGTGCACTATGGGTCATCCCATGCGGCCGGATATAAGATCCGGGATTTTTCCTCGGATCCCGATATCAACGCCCGGTGCCTGATTCATGCGTACCGGGAATGCGGATACGACGGGGTTCAGCCGTCCATCGCCGTGATGGTGGAGGGCGAAGCCGTCGGCAGCCGCGTGGAGTATCCGGAAGATAATGTTCCGTTTGTAAAAGAAGTCTTTTTGAAGACGCCCGATGTCGATCTGCTGACCATGCCGGAACCGCTCAAGACAAGCCCCATGTCACTGGTCATTCAATCCACCCGCCTCTGTGCGGCCGAAATCGGCAAGGAAGCTTACATCGTCCCCAGCATCATGGGCCCACTCAACTCCGCCGGCCAAATCCGCGGGGTTGAAACTCTCATGTTTGATTTTTTCGACCGGCCGGATTTCGTCAGAGAGTTGCTGGATTTTACGACGGAGATGGGCATTCGATATGGCAAAGCTCTTTTGGATGCCGGTGCCCACGGCATCTTCATCGGCGAGGCCATGTGTTCGCCCTCTTTCATTTCGCCGACCTTTTACCGGCAATTCGTGCTATCACAGCAAAAAAGGCTGATCGGTGCGCTTCTGGAATACGGGGCGGAAAGCACCATACTCCATATATGCGCCAACACCGTACCCATCATGAAACCCTATGCCGTTGAAACCGGGACGACGATCATCGATCTCGACTGGCAGGTGAATGTAGCCGAAACCCTGAATTCAGCCGAAATGCGCCAAGCCAAAACGCTGGTGCGGGGGAATCTCGATCCGGCCACTGAACTGCTCAGAGGGACCCCGCGGGAAGTGATAGATGCTTCCCGGAAACTGATCGAATCGGTCGGAAGAAATACCCGGTTCATTCTCGGGTCCGGCTGCGCTGTGAATCCGGACTCCCTGCCGGCGAATTGCAAGGCGATGGTGGAGGCGGCGGAGCGTTACGGCCGCTTTTAAGTTCCCGGACAAAACTCGTATTTGGGTTCGTTTCGCCGGGAAGGGTTCTTGGCTTTGCATGAAATGAACACAAGGAATCATTGACCAAGGAGATGCAAAGTGAATGCACTGGATGAAGTGAAGGATGCTGTTGTCTCCGGCAACGCGGAACAGACACTTGTCGGGATCGATGCGGCAATCGCAGCGGGAATCATTCCGGGCGAAATCATTCGGCTGGGTTTGATTGCCGCGATGGGGGTGGTCGGCGAACGTTTCAAGAACTGCGAAATTTATGTTCCGGAAATGCTGATCGCCGCGCGTGCCATGAAGGCGGGCCTTCAGAAACTTAAACCTCTCATGGTTGGGGCGGAGGTCAAATCCCTGGCCACGGTTGTGATCGGCACGGTAAAAGGCGATCTGCACGATATCGGGAAGAATCTGGTCGGAATTATGATGGAAGGGGCCGGGTGTAAAGTCATTGATCTGGGCGTCGATATCGCCCCCGAAAAATTTGTCGAGGCCGTAGGCGTTCACAATCCTGAATTTTTGGCAATGTCCGCGCTCCTGACTACGACGATGCCCATGATGAAGGAGACGATTGCGGCGCTCAAAAAAAGCGGAAAACGAAGCTCTGTCAAGGTACTGGTTGGGGGCGCCCCCATCGGTCAGAAATTTGCGGACGAGATCGGTGCGGACGGATATGCGGACAACGCGGCCGAGGCGGTAGATAAAGTTAAAGCCATGATTCATGGCACAAATTAAAGGTTGAATTATGAGAGAAATTGAGGCGAAGACGGTCACGGAAACCATTTCCCGGCTTCTGCAGGATGCCTGTTACCACCTCTCCGAGGATGTGGTCGCCGCGCTGAAAGCGGCCGGGGACAGGGAAGAGTCTGCCGTGGCTCGCGGTGTGCTCTGCAAATTGCTGGAAAATGCGGACACCGCTGCGCGCAGTGAAATCCCTCTGTGCCAGGACACGGGCATGGCTGTCGTTTTTCTGGAGCTGGGCCAGGAGGTGCATATTGTCGGGGGCGATCTTTACGAGGCCGTTCAGGAGGGAACACGCCGTGCGTATGGCGATGGATACTTGCGCAAATCCGTTGTGGACAGGCCGTTTTCTGTTAGAACGAACACCAAAGACAACACGCCGGCTGTAATCCATACCACCATTGTTCCCGGCAACCGTCTGAAAATTGCGGCACTCTCGAAAGGGTTTGGCAGTGAGAACATGAGCGGCCTGGCCATGCTGACGCCGGCCAAAGGCCGTCAGGGGGCCATTGATTTTGTCGTGAAATGTGTCGCCGATGCTGGCGCCAACCCCTGTCCTCCGATCATCGTTGGTGTCGGCATCGGGGGTACGGCGGAAAAATGCATGCTGCTGGCCAAACAGTCCCTGCTTCGCAAAGTGGGAGAGCCCCATGCGGATTCCGAGGTTGCTGAACTTGAAAACGAGATATTAAAGCGCGTCAATGGTCTGGGGATCGGGGCGATGGGCTACGGGGGCAGGATCACCGCCCTGGCCGTTCATGTCGAGGTCTTTCCCACGCACATCGCCAGTCTTCCGGTGGCGGTGAATCTTCAATGTCACAGTGTCAGACACAGAGAAGCTGTTCTCTAAAGGATGGAAGGATTTCGGAGGAACCCATGCCTATGAAAAATATCTCAAAGATTGCAAGGAATGTAGAACTCCCTCTGTCCGATGATGTCCTGGAAACGCTGCATGCCGGCGACGAGCTGCTTCTGACGGGGGTGATGTATGTCGGACGGGATGCGGCCCATAAACGGATGATCGAAGCGCTGCAGGCGGGAAAGCCGCTTCCCGTGGATTTGAAAGGCCAGGTGATTTATTTCATGGGACCGACCCCCGCAAAACCGGGAAAGACGATCGGATCCGCCGGCCCGACATCCAGTTACCGGATGGACGCCTACTCTCCCAGACTGATCGCCGAGGGGCTCAAAGGGATGATCGGCAAGGGGATGCGTTCCGGGGAAGTGAAGGAAGCGATGAAAAAATATAAAGCCGTCTATTTTGGCGCCATCGGCGGCGCAGGCGCCCTCATTTCCAGTTGCATCCGAAAGGCGGAGGTGATCGCCTATGAAGATCTGGGAGCGGAAGCCCTGCGGCGAATCGAGGTCCGGAATTTTCCGGTGACCGTGATCAACGATATGTACGGCGGCGACCTCTACGAAGAGGGGAGAGCGCGATATAGAATTGCAGATCCCAATGTTTCCAAGAGGAACCCGTGAAGTTTTTTCTTGTTTCTCATGAAAAGGCTTGACACGAATGAAGCTTTGGTTTAGACGTCGCCTTCAGTGTATTATCCCGGACCCTGAGAAGGTTCCGGTAAAACGATGACAGGTAGTCTTCAAATGACAGCGGCTGCGGAAAGAGCGAACATCAGCATTATGATTATTCTGCCCATCCTTTTGGGCCTCGCTCTTCTTTGCCTTTTGCATAGGCACCGCCGCCCGTCGTTTTTAGGAAGACCGTAAAAAAGATCACAGACGAAACCTAAAGGCCATGGGCTTCAAAACCCATGGCCTTTTTATTTTGTGCGAAAAGGAGTTCATCATGGAGACAACGGAAGGCAAGGCGGCGGAAAACAGGGTTTTCATCTTCGACACGACGCTCCGGGACGGCGAGCAGTCGCCGGGGGCGAGCATGAACCCGGACGAGAAACTGCGGATCGCCCGCCAGCTTGAAAAGATGGGCGTGGACATCATCGAGGCCGGTTTCCCGGTTGCATCGGACGGCGATTTTGCCTCCGTCCGGCAGATTGCCCGGGAGATCCGGGGCTGCCGGATCGCGGGGCTCGCGAGGGCGAATTTCGCCGACATCGACCGCGCCTGGGAGGCCGTTGCCGACGCGGCTTTTCCCCGGATCCACACCTTCATCTCGTCATCGGACATCCATCTGAAATACCAGCTCAAAAAGACGCGCGCCGAAGTCCTCAAGGAGGCCTGCGCCGCCGTGGCCCATGCCTGCGGCTACACACAGGACGTGGAGTTTTCCCCGATGGATGCAACCCGGAGCGACCGCGACTACCTCTGCGAGATGGTCGAAGCGGTCATCGCCGCGGGGGCGACGACGGTGAACATTCCGGATACGGTGGGTTACGCCATTCCGGGGGAGTTCGGCGACCTGATCGCCACCCTGTTTGCCAGGGTGAAGAACATCCGGCAGGCGGTCGTCTCGGTCCACTGCCACAATGACCTCGGCCTTGCCACGGCAAACGCGCTGGCCGCCCTCATGAACGGGGCGCGCCAGGTGGAGTGCACAATCAACGGGATCGGCGAGCGGGCGGGGAACAGCGCGATGGAAGAGGTGGTGATGGCCGTCAAGACCCGGAAGGACCTGTTCGGCCTCTGGACGGGGATCAAAACCGAGTATATTCACCAGACCTCGCGTCTCCTCACGCAGATTACGGGTATCCACGTCCAGCCGAACAAGGCGATCGTCGGTGCCAATGCCTTCGCCCACGAATCGGGCATCCACCAGGACGGCCTGATCAAGGAGAAGAGCACCTATGAGATCATGACCCCCCAGTCGGTCGGGATTTCCGATACCCACATCGTCCTCGGCAAGCACTCGGGACGCCACGCGATCGCCGACCGCCTCCGGGCGTTGGGCTACGGCCTCACCGAGGAGGAGATCAACCGGATCTTCGTCCGCTTCAAGGAACTGGCCGACGTCAAGAAGGAGGTTTTTGACGAGGACCTGGAGGCGATCCTCTATGAGGAGGCCTCCCGGGGCGAGGAGCGGTACCGGTTCCTCTATCTCAACGTCGTGAGCGGCAACGCCGCGGTGCCGACGGCGACGATGCAGATGGAGGTGGACGGGAAGATGGTGCAGGAGGCCGGTTTCGGCGTGGGGCCGGTGGACGCGACCTTTGCGGCGATCCGGAAGATCACGCGGACGGACTATCCCCTCCTGAAGTATACGGTCAATGCGGTCACGGGAGGGACGGACGCCCAGGGGGAGGCGACGGTGCAGCTCAAGTTCAACGGCCGTTCCGCCGTAGGGAGGGGCGCGCATCCCGACATCCTGGTCGCTTCGGCCAAGGCCTACATCAACGCCCTGAACCGCCTGGAGTGGTTGAGCAAGGATATCAAGAAGGTCAAGGTTGCATAAACGGGGCATCTCCGGTATGAACAGGATGTCGCTTGGAACTACAATCTTTTTAATCACGGAAGGAGAGTTTGAACATGGGAATGACCATCACGGAAAAGATTCTCGCCCGGCATACCGATCTCGCTGAGGTAAGCCCCGGGATGCTGATCAACGCCAGGGTCGATATCGCCCTCGGCAACGACATTACGGCGCCGATCGCCATTGCGGAGTTCAGGAAGGCCGGCGGGACAAAGGTGTATGATCGTGAAAAGGTGGTCCTCGTACCGGATCATTTTGCACCCAATAAAGACATCGCGTCTGCCGAACAGTGCCGGGTCATGAAGGAATTTGCGCGGGAACAGGAGATCACCCATTATTACGAGGTCGGTGTCGCGGGGATCGAGCACGCGCTACTTCCGGAGCAGGGCGTCGTTCTGCCGGGGGATCTGGTGATCGGCGCCGACAGCCACAGCTGCACCTACGGCGCGCTGGGCGCTTTCGGCGCCGGTGTCGGGAGCACGGATCTGGCGGCCACATTCATGACCGGTGAAACCTGGATGCTTGTCCCGGAAAGCATGAAGATCGTTTTACACGGGAAGATGAAGAAATGGGTTTCCGGAAAGGATCTCATCCTCTACATCATCGGTAAAATCGGCGTCGACGGGGCTTTGTATCGTGCCATGGAGTTTACCGGAGAGACCATCCGGGATCTGACCATGGCCGATCGTTTCACGATGGCGAACATGGTCATCGAAGCCGGCGCCAAGAACGGCATCTTCATCCCCGACGAAATCACGGAAGAGTATGTCAAAACGAGGGCCAAGAGAAGCTATGAACTTCTCGATTCGGCGCCGGATGCCGTCTATCATTCCGTGTTGGATATCGATGTCAGCCGGATCGAGCCCCAGGTTGCATTTCCTCCCCTTCCATCCAACACGCGGGGAATCAGCCAGGTCGGCGACATCCGCCTGGACCAGTCGGTCATCGGTTCGTGCACCAACGGGAGGATCGAGGACCTCAGGATCGCTGCGGAAATATTAAAAGGGAGAAAGGTCGCGCCCCACATGCGGCTGATTGTCATTCCCGCCACGCAGGAGATGTTCAAGGCGGCGGTGAAGGAAGGGCTGGTAGGCATCTTTCTCGAAGCAAATGCGGTTGTGAGCACACCGACCTGCGGGCCCTGCCTGGGTGGGTACATGGGCATTCTTGCCGATGGCGAAAAAACCGTATCGACCACCAATCGAAACTTCGTGGGCCGCATGGGGCATCGCAACAGTGAAATTTACCTCGCCAGCCCCGCCATCGCGGCGGCGTCGGCGGTCCTGGGACGAATCGGGAGCCCGGAGGAGTTGTAACGACGGGAAAGGTTCCGTTTGATGAAAATCGCATTTCAGCACAGAAAGGTGTGAAGATATGAAATTTACAGGTAAAATATGGAAATTCGGAGATGATATGGATACGGATCTGATCATCCCGGCGCGTTATTTGACCACCTCGGACCCCAATATTCTAGGCGGCAACTGCATGGAGGACGCCGATCCCGATTTCGTCAGTAAAATTAAGAAAGGCGACGTCATCGTGGCCGGGAAAAATTTCGGTTGCGGCTCCTCCCGCGAACATGCCCCCATAGCCATCAAGGCGGTCGGAATCTCCTGCGTGATCGCCAAGAGTTTTGCAAGGATCTTCTATCGGAATTCATTCAATATGGGCTTGCCGATCTTTGAATCTCCCGATCTGTGGGACAGGGTTGCCGACGGTGATTCCCTGGTGGTGGACGGCGATGAAGAGTGGGCGAAGACAAGTGACAGTTCAACCTTCCCCTTCAAGAAAATGCACCCTTTCATGCGGGAACTGATGAACGCCGGCGGACTGATGGCGCACCTCGCGAAAGGGAGATCGAAATGAAAGGATACCGCATTGCGGTCCTCCCCGGGGACGGGATCGGGCCCGAGATCGTCCGGGAGGCGGTCAAGGTGCTCGGCGTCGTGGCCGACCGTGCCGGCGTCCGTTTCGCGATGGAGGAAGGTTTTGTCGGCGGAGCGGCCTACGACCGTTTCGGCACCCCTCTTCCCGGCCAGGTGATGGATCTGGCGCTTGCGAGCGACGCTGTTTTGCTGGGCGCCGTGGGCGGTCCGAAATGGGAACCTCTCGATTACAGCGTCCGGCCGGAGCGGGGTCTCCTCGGCCTGCGGTCGGGCCTCGGCCTCTATGCGAACCTTCGTCCGGTCGTCGTTTTCGAGGATCTGCTTGACGCTTCGCCGCTCAAGCCCGACGTTGTCCGGGGGATCGATCTGCTGATCGTCCGGGAGTTGCTGGGGGATGCCTACTTCGGCAAGCCCCGCGGCGTCCGGATCGAGAACGGCCAACGGATCGGGGTCAACACGATGGTCTATACCGAGATGGAGATCCGGCGGATCGCGAAGGTGGGGTTCGACCTGGCGCGCGGGCGCCGTAAAAAACTCCTCTCCGTGGACAAGGCCAATGTCCTCGAAGTGACGGAGCTCTGGCGGGAGGTTGTCGCGGAGGTCGGCCGGGACTATCCGGATGTCGAACTCCAGCACATGTACGTGGACAACTGCGCGATGCAGCTCATCCGGAACCCCGGCCAGTTCGACGTGATCGTGACGACGAACATGTTCGGCGACATCCTGAGCGACGAGGCGTCGATGCTGACCGGATCGCTGGGGATGCTTCCCTCCGCGAGTCTGGGGGAGAAGACCGCGATGTACGAGCCGAGCCACGGATCCGCCCCCGACATCGCCGGGAAGGGCGTTGCCAACCCCCTTGCCACGATCCTGTCGGCGGCGATGATGCTCCGGTACTCCCTGGAGATGCCGGAAGAGGCGGCCCTCGTCGAGAAGGCCGTCCGCATGGTCCTGAAGGAGGGTTTCCGGACGCAGGACATCCGCCAGGAGGGCGCCGTCGTCGTCGGCACCGCGGAGATGGGGGATCTTGTGGCCGGAAGGGTCCGGACGCTGCCGGCATAAAAGCAGACGGAGATGCGCTTCTTGCGGGAAACGGATCACCGCCTGCAGGTTCACAAACAGCACCGTGATGTCGCTTCGGCCGTTACAATTTTTCCACCTCCACCGGGACCGGTGCGGCGATGCCGATGAAGATGAAACGTTCCTTGCCCGTGTTTCTCATCCCGTGGGTCTCCCCCGTCCGGGCGAGGACGGCCATCCCTTTCCGGATCGGAATCTCCTGCCCTCCGCCTGCGAAATAGAGTCCGGCGTCCCCTTCAAGACAGATCCAGACGTCGTCGGCGTTGGGGTGGCGGTGGAGAAAAACCTCCTGCCCCGGTTCAAGGCACCATAGGGCGCCCAGGGATTTGTCGGTGGTGTAAACGGAAACCTTCTGCGGCGCGGCGTCGAACCGGGCCAGTTGTTTCAGATCGAAAAGCCTTGCTTCCATGACGGACCTCCTGCAAATGGGTTTGTAGCGCCGTCCGGCCCGGGACAGCCCGGTTGCCGAAGACGCCTTGCCTGAAATGTATCAGGAAGCGCAAAACGGGACAAGAAAAATCACCTCGCCGCTCCGGCTATACAAACGGGGTCGTCTGTGTTAAGAAAGCTCTGGGAGAGAGAAGGCGGATGATGTTGACAAGAATGGGGAGGAGATCATGAATCCAAAAAGCCGTATCCTCAGCCTATTGCGGAAAAAGGTCCTGATTCTGGACGGCGCGATGGGGACGGAACTCCACAAGCGGGGGCTGCCGGCGGGTGTCTGTCCGGAGGCCTGGTGCGTTGCCCATCCGGAGGCGGTTTCTGAGATCCACACGGCCTACCGGGAGGCCGGGGCGGACATCGTCTACACGTCGACCTTCGGGGCGAACCGGCTCAAGATGGGCCAGTACGGCCTGACGAACATCCGGGAGACGAACCGGTCGCTCGCCGCAATCGCGGTCCGGGCCGCAGGCCAGGGGCTTGTTGCCGGGGACATCGGCCCCACCGGCCATTTCGTCGAGCCTTTCGGCGATGTCCCCTTCGAAGATTCCGTCGCGCTCTTCCGGGAGCAGGCGCAGGGGCTCCTGGAAGGGGGCGTTGATCTCTTTGTCATCGAGACGATGATGGACATCCAGGAGGCGCGGGCCGCCCTGATTGCGGTCCGCGAGGTCTGCGACCTCTTCTGCATGGTGACCATGACCTATGAAAAACACGGTCGGACGCTCAACGGCACCGATCCCGTGTCGGCGCTCGTCACCCTCCAGAGCCTGGGGGCCGATGCCGTCGGCTGCAACTGCTCCGCCGGGCCTGAGGGGATGCTCGGTCTGATTTCCGCAATGAAGCCCCATGCAACCGTTCCTCTCGTCGCCAAACCGAACGCGGGACTGCCGACGCTGGTTGGGGACGCCACGGTCTTTGATCTGAACGCCGCCGGTTTCGCCGGTTTCGGGAGACCGCTTGCGGCCGCCGGCGTGAACCTCATGGGCGGCTGCTGCGGGACGACGCCGGCCCATATCCGGGCGCTCCGGGATGCCCTGACCGCCGTGAACCCGGTTGCCCCGGCGCGCCACGTTGCGGCCGCCGCAAGCTCGGCCCGGAACGCCGTGGTCCTCGAAGAGGGAAGATCCCTCGCGATCGCAGGCTCGCGGTTGAATGCGGCCAAGAACGAGGCCGTGCGCCAGGGGCTCTTGAACGGGGACCTTGGACCGGCCCGGCAGACGGCGCGGGCGCAGGAAAAGGAAGGGGCGCAGATTCTGCTGCTGAAGGTCGGCGCCGTCGGCCTCGACGAGGCGGAGACCACCCGGAAGATTCTGGAAACACTCGCCCCAACGACACGCTCTTCTTTCCTGATCGATGCGGAACGGGTCGAAACGGTCGGGCAGGCGCTCCGCTTCTATCCCGGCCGGCTCCTGGTCCGCGTCACTGGCACTGGGTCGGATGCGGCGATGCTCCTGCCGGTGGTCGCGAAATACGGGGCCATCCCGGTCATTCCTTTCCCGGCGGACGGCAAACGGGAAGCGATCCGCAAGGCCGTTGCCGCCGCAAGGGGCTGTGGATTCGCGAAGGAGGAGATCGTCATCGATTGCACGCCCCGGGCGCAGAATCCGGAGGCGCTCCGGGCGGCGCTCGGAATGATTTCCCGATGCGCGCAAAGCCTCGGCTTCCGAACGCTTCTCGATCTCACCGATGTCGGGAAGGGGCTGCCGGAGCAGGCGTGGCTTCAGGCGTATCTGCTGGCCGCGGCGCAGGCCTCGGGCCTGACCATTGCCGTCGCCGACCCCGCCGTTACAGAACTTATGCAGATATGCGCGGCGGGCGACCGTCTCCGGACAGGCCGTTGACCGGGAGCGCATCCCCTGATCCCCGCCTTGTGGGCGGGGATCAGGGGCGCAATCAGAAACAGGAGGTTTCCTTGCCGGGAAGCCCCGCCCTTAGGGAGGGGCTTCCAAAACGCCCATCTGCTGCGTTTCCCTCATCCTTCGCCGGAGGCGTCGGGGACATGTTCCGGAAGCCCAAAGGGATCGGAACGTGTCCCCGGAACAACGCCTTGCGGCTCAGGATTTCGGGGGCCTTGCGTCTGGGCATTTTTGAACAGCCTTCAAGCGAATCTTTTTCAACAGGCTCCGAATGAATGCAGGTGCATTTTCCACTGGCAAAGCCTGAAAAAATATGATAGGGTACCGGCAGTTACAGACATCATGGATGGGGAAATGGATATTCTAAAGGCGAAAGAAAAGCTGATCAAGATCATCCTCGATAAAACGTTCAAATACAGCGACAACCCGCCCTTCACGCTCGTCTCCGGGCGGAAGAGCAACTACTATTACAACTGCAAACCCACGACGCTCGACCCGGAGGGGATGAACCTCATCGGGGAGATCGTGTTCGCGATGCTCGCCGATTCGGATGTGACGGCGGCCGGCGGCCTGACCCTCGGGGCGGACCCGATCGCCAACGCGCTGTCGGTCATCTCCTTCCAGAGGGGAAAACCGATCCGATCCTTCATCGTCCGGAAGGATGTCAAGGATCATGGCATGATGAGCGGCATCGAGGGAAATGTGCGGCGGGGAGACAGGGTCGCGATCCTCGATGACGTGATCACCACCGGCGGTTCCACAATTGCCGCCATCGTTCGGGCCAAGGGGGCGGGCCTGGTCATCGACCGGGTCATTGCCCTGATCGACCGCGAGGAGGAGGGGGGCCGGGAGAACATCGAGGCCCATGTCCCGCGGGTGGAGGCGGTTCTAACCCGGACGGAGATCATGAGCCGGTACCGGGGGGAAAAGATCGGGGCTCTCAATACGGTCAAAGAATAGGAAACCATGATCATACACCCATGGACGGGACGCACGATCGTGACGTCCCTGTTCTTTTTTGTTTTGCTGATTTTGTGTCCCGTGACGGGGGCGTCGGCCGCGGAAAACGAAACGATCCCGGCGGCGCACTTCGCCTCCTCCGACCTCGTCAGGGGGGTTCCTCCGGGCTGGGCTCTCGACCGGAAGGCGGGGACGGTGAATCTCCGTCTGGAAAAGTCAGGAGAGGATTTCATCGTCCGCCTCGCCAGCGACCGAAAATCCTCATTCGGGATCAAACGGGAGTTCCATGTCGATCTGAAGGAGTATCCCTTTCTGAACTGGCGGTGGAAGGCCGTGCGCCTGCCGCGGGGCGGCGACGTCCGGAAGGCCGCGACGGACGACCAGGCCGTCCAGCTCTACGTGGCCTTTCCCGCGACGGGCTTCC
>JAPLJY010000315.1 GCA_026388345.1 Deltaproteobacteria bacterium | reverse complement strand
CTTTCGCATATCATGTCAAAATTAAGATTATTTGGAGATCATTGTCGAAGAGCCGCGTCGCGAATTTTGAAGCGCCGAGGAAGACGACGGACATCACATCGTCCGGACCGGTTTAGCTTGACATTTTTTTCTTTTTGGGGTTATGTCGCACTGGCGACAACCGGACAGTAAAAAGATTTCATGAGTGAAATATCTGAATTTCTATGAGAACCCCTCAACCTAAGAGGGGAAAGTGATGTTCAAGATGTTCAAGACAGCAACCATAAATAAGGAGGTAGGTATCATGAAACGTTTTGCAGTGGTCATTGCCCTAACGGTCATGGGTTTCTTCTGTTGGTCAGGGATCAGCTTCGCCCAGGCGATCGAAAATGAGTTTTATCTCATCACCCCGGTCTCCAAGGACGTCCACGATCCGGCCCTGAAGGCCTTCGCGACCTTCGTGAAGAAGAAGTATAACGTGGATCTCAAGACCAGCGCCATGCCACAGGGCACGCCGGTCGCCTACGGTCAGATCGTCGAATGGAAGGGAAAGCCCCAGGCGGACGTCTTCTGGGGCGGCGAGGGAACGCTGTTTGACCTGCTGGCCGAGCAGGGTCTGCTGGACAAGGTGACCATCCCCAAGGCAATGTGGGATGAAATCCCGGCCACCATCGGCAAGCCCGTCGGGCTTCCCCTGAAGGATCCCAAAGGATTCTGGGTCGGGACGACGCTCGAACCCTACGGCCTGATCTACCAGCCGAAACTGCTCAAACGGCTCGGCGTCGAGCTCAAGGACTGGGAGGATCTGCTCAATCCCAAACTCAAGGGCCAGATTGCCCAGTGCACACCCGACCGGTCCAGTTCGAGCCATGCAAGCTACGAAGTGATCCTGGCCATGTACGGCTGGGACAAGGGATGGGACTGGTTGAGCAGACTGGCGGCCAACACGGGAATCTTCACCGCCCGCTCCCGTGACGTGCCGAGCGTGGTGTCCAAGGGCGAGTTCGCCGTCGGCATGGCGGTCCCCAGTTACATGGCCTTCGCCGAGGTCCTCGGCGGCTATGACATAATGTTCGTTTACCCCAAGAACGCCTACGTGACCCCCGAACCGATGGCGGTGCTCAAGGGCGCCCCCCATCCCAAGGCGGCCCATGCCTTCATCGAGTTCCTGCTGACCGAGGAAGGGCAGAGGATCTTCATGGAGCGCGGCCTCTACCCCATCACTTCCAAGTACAAGGTGAAGGGCGCGCCCGGCTCAGCCGCCGAGAAGGCGGTGGAGTTCACGGCGGGAATCCGCTCCTTCTATGACATTCAGGTCGGCAATGTCTACGACCCCAAGATCGCCGGTGAGAAGAAACGGAACGAGGAGGTTAACGCCTACTTCCGGAAAGAGATCGCCGAGAAGCACAAGGAACTCATCAAAAAATAGTCCGTTTTTCTTTAAACCTCATGCTGCCGTCCATCCCGGAGAGCCAGATGGCCCTCCGGGATGGACGGAGGTTGCGGCAAGGACTGCATGACAGGCGCATGAGGCAGGTATTCACGGATTCCCGTATTCGCAGGAATAACCGGCGGGAATAACCAAAAGGTCGGATGGATAAAGGTCAAACGATGAATATCCAATTGAAAGACATGGTGAAAAGGTTCGGAACCCTGGAGGCGGTGAGCCACGTGTCCCTGGATATCCAGGACGGCGAGCTTTTTACGCTCCTGGGGCCATCGGGTTGCGGCAAGACGACGATCCTCCGTCTCATCGGCGGCTTTCACAAGCCCGATCACGGGGAGGTCTATTTCGGGGATAGGGAGGTATCGGCGATGCCTCCCTATGAGCGGAACATCGGCATGGTCTTTCAGAACTATGCCCTCTGGCCGCACATGACCATCTTCGACAATGTGGCCTACGGCCTCAAGATCAAGAAAACAACCCCTGGGGAGATTGCCAAGCAGGTGAACCACTCGCTGTCGCTGGTCAACCTGACGGGCCTCGAAAAGCGGTATCCGGGCCAGCTCTCGGGCGGTCAGCAGCAGCGCGTGGCCCTGGCGCGCGCCCTGGTCCTCAACCCCGATGTGCTTCTGCTCGACGAGCCCCTCTCCAACCTGGACGCCAAGATCCGCCAACAGGTGCGCGCCGAAATCCGGAAGCTCCAGAAGGATCTGGCCATCACCGCCATCTATGTGACCCACGATCAGGAAGAGGCTCTGACCCTCTCGGACCGCATCGCGGTCCTCGATCACGGGAAGATTCAGCAGCTCGGCTCTCCCCGGGACCTCTACCAAAGACCGGAAAACCCCTTTGTGGCCGATTTCATCGGCATCAACAACCTGATTGCCGGTCAGGTAAAAGAGATTCAGGAAACGAAAGGCTGGATGGCCGTCGAGACCCGTTTCGGTCTGCTCAAATGTGTCTTTGAGGCCCGGTTCAAGACCGGGGAGGCTTGCAAGGTCACCGTGCGCCCCGAGGTCTCCACTCTCTGCAACTCCGACGATACGACGATGGGCGACGACATGAACCGGATCACCGGGACGGTCAACTTTGCCTCTTACATCGGTAACGCCATCCGCTACGACATCGAACTGGACCCGGAGACCATCTTCAAGGTCGACGTGCAGAACCCCTGGAACCAGCAGCCCTTCCCCATCGGCGAAAAGGTGCATGTCTGTTTCCCCATCCAGATCACCCTGGGGATTCCCGCTTAGGAAGAGAGGATCGACCAAGTGAACACAGAAACCCCCGTTGCCCTGCCCAAACCCGGCGTCTGGTCGGAGGTGAAACTCAGCGGCTTTTTGAGCTACGGCCTCATCTGGGCCTTTTTCATCATCTTTTTGATCTACCCCCTGATCCGGCTCTTCTACGACAGTTTCACAACCGAGACCGGGATCTTCACCATCGCCAATTTCCAGGATTTCTTCACCGACGCCTATTACCTGAAAACCCTGATGAACTCCCTGATCCTGGGCGTGGCCACCGTGATCACGACCTCGATCATCGGCATCGCCATCGCTTTTTTATTGCTACGATATGATTTTCCCGGCCGGGGGCTCTTCTCCTACCTGACGATCATCCCGATGATCATGCCTCCCCTGGTCGGCGTCATGGGTTTCGTCTTCATCTTGGGCCGTGCCGGAACCGTCAACATCATCCTCCAGGACTATTTCGGCTTCACTCAGCCCATCAACTTCATGTACGGCCTCCACGGGGTGCTCCTGGTCGAGACGCTACACCTCTTCCCCCTGATGACCCTCTCCATCGTCGATGCCATGGGGAAGATCTCGCCCTCCCTGGATGAGGCGGCCGAGAGCGTCGGATCCCGGGGACTCCGCAAGTTCTGGGACATCACCTTCCCGCTGACGACTCCCGGTTATGTTTCCGGGGCGCTTCTGGTCTTTATCTGGACCTTCGCTGATTTTGCCACGCCACTGGTGGTGGGCATCTCGGACCTGCTGGCCTCCCAGGCCTACCTGAACATCGTCCAGTTCGTGGACCGGCGGCTCTTCAAGATGGGAATCGTCATTTCCGCCATTATGGTGATCCTGGCCATCCTGTTTCTGATCATCGCCAAGAAGTACGTGTCAATCAAGGATTACAGTTCCCTCTCATATTCGGTGATCGAGCGGAGGAAACTCTCTCCCTTGGCACAGGTGGGTGCGGTCTCTTTCCTGTCCTTCATCCTGATCCTGGCCTTCATCCCCTATCTAGGGCTGGCTTTGGATTCCCTGGGCAAGGGCTGGGCGCTGACCCCCTTCCCAGTGAAGTACACGCTCCAGTATTTCGAACGGGTGGCTTTCGAGACCCCCAAGTTCATCATCAACTCCCTGCTCTTTTCGGGGATATCAGTCGTGATCTGCATCGCCGTGGGGGTGCCCGTCGCCTGGGTGATGGCCCGGACCAAACTTCCGGGACGGGGGGTTTTGGACTCGCTGACCACGCTGATTCTGGCCCTGCCGGGAACCGGCATCGGCATCGCCTACATGCGTGCCTTCCGGGACCCCTTTCCGTTCATGGCCACGGCGCTCATCGGCATTTGGATCATCATCCCCCTCGTTCTGGCGGTCCGGCGTCTTCCCTACACGGTGCGGGGAACCTTTGCCTCGCTCCTGATCGTCCACCGCTCCTTTGAGGAGGCAGCCGAAAGCGTCGGGGCCACCAAGCCCAGGACCTTCAAGGACGTCACGCTCCCCCTCATCTGGAAGGGGGTCCTGGTCGGCTCCCTCTACTCCTTTATCCTGGCCCTTCAGGAGGCTTCGGCCACGCTGCTTCTGGTCATACCCGGCCATGAGATGATGACGGTGGGCATCTTCAACTTCTATATCGGCGGGTCCGTCAACGAGGCGGCCGCCCTCGGTGTCATACTGATCATCCTCGGCGCCGCGTGCCTCTTCATCATCAACCGCATGGCCGGCTCCAAGATGGGAGGAGTCTTCGGCTAAATGTTCAAGGGATTCATCTTCGATCTGGACGGGACGGTCTACTTGGGGGAGCGCCTGATCCCCGGCGCCGAGCGGATGATCCGCCTGCTTCGGGAAGCGGGTCGGAAGGTGGTCTTTCTCTCCAACAAGCCCCTTTACACCCGTGAGGACTACGCGGCCAAACTGACGCGCCTGGGCATCCCCACAACGCCTGCGGAGGTGGTCAACTCGACCTTTGTGCTGATCCGTTATCTGCAGAGGGTTGCGCCGGATGCAAAGGTCTTCGTCATGGGTGAATTGCCTTTCGTGGCCGAGATGGCCCGGGCCGGTTTCCGCCTGACCGAGGACCCGTGTGAGATTGAATATGTGGTGGCCGCCTTCGATCGGACCTTCGACTACCGGAAGTTCAACATCGCCTTCCAGGCGATCAAAAAAGGGGCCCACTTCATCGCCACCAACCCCGACCGGACCTGCCCCGTGGAAGGCGGGGAGCTACCCGACTGCGCCGGGGTCATCGCCGCCCTGGAGGCGACGACCCTCAAAAAGGTGGAGGTGATCGTGGGCAAGCCCTCGCCCATCACCGTGCAGGTGGCCCTGGAGGTGATGGGGCTGTCAGCCTCGGAGTGCATCCTGATCGGCGACCGGCTGGAAACGGACATCCGCATGGCCCTGGAGTCGGGAATGAAGGCGGCCCTCGTCATGACCGGCGTCACCGACCAAAAGACCCTGGAGGCATCCCCCTTCCGCCCCGATTATGTTTTCCAGAGCATCGCCGACCTGGAAACCCTGCTTTAGCAAGCTGTTGAGAAACACGCAGTCGATCCGCCGGACCATTTCAGCCTCAGTCATATTTCTTGACGCACGGGTACCTGCCGGCTATAATCAGCCCGGATCAGAACAGTTTTTAACGCCTTCGAAGAAAACCTTGCGTTGAACGGCTTTCTTCGGGGACATCGGGTTTCTTCAAATCTCGGCAACGAAAATAAGGAGGCTGCAATGAATGAACGGTTGAAGATCGCAGTCAACACCGGCGGCGGGGATGCACCCGGACTCAACGCCGTCATCTATGCCGTGACGATGGCCTCCTACCGCCGCGGCTGGGAGGTCTACGGCATTCATACCGGTTATAACGGATTGCTGAATACCGATGAGATCACCCGGTTGACCCCGGAGAAGGTGGCAGGCATCGTTTCGCTGGGCGGCACAATCCTCGGCACAACGAACAAGGGGGATCCATTCGCGATGGCAGTCAAGAACGCCGTCGGCGAGATCGAGGTTCGGGATGTCTCCGCACGGATCCTCAGCAATTTCAAGCGCCTGGGTATGGACGTTCTGATCGCCATCGGCGGCGATGGCTCCCTGCGCATCGCCAATCGCTTCGCCGGAATGGGAATGCCGGTGGTGGGCGTGCCCAAGACGATCGACAACGACCTCGCCAGCACGGTCATCACCTTCGGCTTCGACACGGCGGTTTCCACATCGACGGAGGCGATCGATAAACTGCACTCCACCGCCAGCGCCCACGAGCGGGTGATGGTGGTCGAGGTGATGGGGCGTTATGCGGGCTGGATCGCGCTCAACAGCGGCATCTCCGGGTCGGCGGACGCGATCCTGATCCCTGAGATTCCCTTCAAGATCGAAAGCATCTGTGAAAAGATCATGGACAACGAACTGCACGGGAAACATCACGGCATTGTCGTCGTTGCAGAGGGGGCCAAGGCCGAAGGCGGTGAGATGGTCCACAAGGGCGGGGGCGAGGAAGGGCGCCAGGAGGTACTGCTGGGCGGCATCGGCGACTGGGTAGCCCGGGAAATCCATCAGCGGACCGGTAAGGACACGCGCTCCCTGGTGTTGGGACACCTGCAGCGCGGCGGCTCTCCCACCACGTTCGACCGTCTTGTGGCTTTGCGCTTCGGCGCC
Organism: Deltaproteobacteria bacterium; assembly: GCA_026388345.1. Next base: position 15,291 of record JAPLJY010000315.1, on the reverse strand, counting down.
GCGGCCGTTCGCTTCATCGCAGAGGGCCGGCGCAACGTGATGGTGGCCCTGCGGCCGCCCGACATGGTGGCCGTGACGCTGGAGGAGGCTGTCAAAAATATGAAATCGGTGCCGCTGGATTCCGACTCGATCCTCACCGCCCGCGACATGGGAATCAGTTTTGGCGATGAATGAGGACATCTTGCCCTATTCTGTAAATCAAGTGAGGAGGATGCCCACGGATTTCGTGGCCGGCGCCGGAATTGAAGATCTCCTCAGCAAGCCGCGGAGAATCTTCGATCCTTAAGATGAACAAACCATATCGTTTTTGCTCGCTTACCCCTTTGGCAAGCCGCGGGGAATATGCTCGCGGGCGGATTCAATGTCCAGAAAACAGGGCGAGGTCGTTCACCATCGCGCCGTCCACATAACCCGAAGCACGGTACGCCTTCAGGGTTTCCCGGTCCTTTACGACCCACGGATAGACCTGAATGCCGCAGGATTTTGCCCACCGTAGCTGTCCCGCTTCGACGGCATCCGCGCCGGGGTGGACGGAAAAAACGCCGAGCGCCCGAACTTCATCCGCGAAGCGGATCCAGACCGAATCGTAGAGCATGCCCGTCCGAACGGAACCGGCAATCCGCTTCATCTCGGCGAGTGCGTAATGGTCGAAGGAGGAGACGACGGCGCGGTCCATAAAATGCGTCTCCTGAAGCAGATCGGCCAGTTTTTGCTCGATCCCCTCGTTCCGGACGGGGCAGTTCTTGATCTCGATATTGAGCATCACCCGGTCTCCGGCCCAAGCGATCACCTCATCGAGCGTCGGGATTTCGACAAAACCGAGCTCCGCCATCCGGTTGCTGTAATTGTAACGTTTCAGCTCCGCCAGCGAGAGGCCGGCCACGGCCCCCGTTCCATCCGCCGTGCGATCGATCCTCTCGTCATGGATGACGACAAGCCGCCCGTCCTGCGAGAGGTGCACATCCAGCTCGATCATGTCCGCTCCGGCTGCGACGGCCTTCTCAAACGCCAGAATCGTATTTTCCGGATATCTGGACGAATATCCCCGGTGCGCGATTTTCAGAAATGAATCCATCGTTTCCTTTCCGATCCGAAGGGCCTTCGCTCCCCGGTCGGGATCCGTCCCGGTCGGATCGGGGGCGGCTCAAAGGGATCGCGAAGAATGTCTTTTGTCTATAATGAATGCCGCCGGATGTCAATAACCGAGCCGACCGCGGGTTCTCTTTTCCCTGCCGGAATGGTAAAAAGAGATTGCATTCTTACCGATAATTTTTTATTTATAGTCCGGCAAAAACGCGCCGGGCGGGAAAAAACGCCGGCGCGGATCATTTCCCGGGCTCTTAAGACAAAATACTCTTGCAACAGCTCGATCAGGCGGCATTTCTCTTCAATTCACGGAGGAAACGAACAATGGGCGAGGGGATATCGGATCACACCAGGTTTGTCGTCGATCTGCGGCGCCAGATGTGGATGGCCGGCGTGGAGGAAGAACTCCGCCGGCTCATCTGGCAGATTGCGGTGACGGGAAAATACATTTCCGCCAAGATCCATGAATCGAACCGGAAGCTGGCCGGTTTCAAGAACCTTTACGGGGAGGAACAGCTCTCGCTCGACCGGAGCTCCGACGAGATCCTGAAGAACCAGCTCCAGTTTTCTGGCTTCGTCCGGGAATACGCCTCGGAGGAGCAGGACGCCGTCGTCCTGCTCGGCAAGGGCCGGGAGAGATACTTCGTCACGGCGGATCCGCTGGACGGTTCTTCGCTGGTCGACACCAACCTCGCCATCGGAACGATCATCGGCATCCACAAAGAGTCGGTCTTTTCGCGGGGAAGGGATACAATGGTGGCGGCCCTCTACATCACCTACGGGCCGCTCATCACGATGGTCTACTCCGCAGGCAAAGGGGCCCACGAGTTCGTCCTGAACCGGGAGGGGGAGTACGTCCTCTCCGAGGAAAATATCACCATCAAGGAGCGCGGCTCCATCTACAGCCCCGGGGGTCTCCGGAAGGATTGCACGGCAAACCATCTGAAATTTCTGGAATATCTCGAAGCGGAGGGTTACAAGCTCCGCTACAGCGGCGGGTTCGTACCGGATATCAACCAGATCCTGATCAAGCGGGGAGGGCTCTTCACCTATCCCGCCCTGAAGAAGAGCCCCCACGGGAAGCTCAGGCTCCTGTTCGAGCTTCAACCGATGGCCTTCATCCTCGAGCAGGCAGGGGGGGTTGCCACGGACGGCAGGGAGGAGATCCTCTCCATCCGGGTGGACGACCTGGAACAGCGCTCTCCGATCTACATCGGAAGCCGGTTCGAGGTGGGAAAGGCCATGGAATTTCTGGCGGCGGGATCATCATAAAGAATCAGGTACGGCCCGTGAACGAGGGGCCTTTCCCATGCATAAGTGAGGTGAGTCTATGATCTTCGATAATACGGATTTGCTGAAAAAGGCGATGGAGGGGGTGCTGACCCTTTCGGGGGGCGACGTCCGGATTCTCAATGAGAAACGTCTCCGGGAGGAGCGGATCGACGATCTGATCCGGACTGCGGTTTTTGCCCCCGGAGAGGAGACGCGGGCAGCCGCCCGCTGGCTGATCCGCCGGGCCGCGGCGGCGGCGGGCGCGGGCATCCATTCCGCCTCGATCCAGGGGCTCTACGAGGCGATGGGACGGGGAGACGTCTCCGGTTTTACGGTGCCGGCGATCAACATCCGCGCCCTCACCTACGACACCGCCCAGGCGGTCTTCCGGGCCGCCATGGCGGCGGGAACCGGGGCGGTGATCTTCGAGATCGCCCGGTCGGAGATCGATTACACCCGCCAGCGGCCGGAGGAGTACACCTGTGCCGTAACGGCGGCGGCCGTCAAGACGGGATACCGGGGACCCCTCTTCATCCAGGGCGACCACTTCCAGGTGGGCGCCAAGAAGTACGCAAAGGATCCGGCGGGGGAGGTCAAGGCCGTCAAGGACCTGATCTGGGAGGCGATTGACGCCGGTTTCTACAACATCGACATCGATACCTCAACCCTTGTAGATCTCACGGAAGCGACGGTGAAAAAGCAGCAGCGGCTCAACTTCAGCCTGGCCGCCGAACTGACGACCCTGATCAGGGATCTGGAGCCGGCGGGGATTACGGTATCCGTGGGCGGCGAGATCGGCGAGGTCGGGGGCAAAAACAGCACGGTGGAGGAGCTGCAGGCCTTCATGGAGGGATATCTTGAAACCCTCCGCAAAAGCGGAACGGCATTGAAGGGAATCAGCAAGATCAGCGTCCAGACGGGGACGACCCACGGCGGGATTCCGCTGGCCGACGGGAGCGTCGCCAAGGTCAAGCTCGATTTTGACACGCTGGAGAAGCTATCAAGGGCGGCGCGGGCCGAGTACGGCATGGCCGGTGCGGTGCAACACGGCGCCTCAACACTTCCCAATGAGGCCTTCGACCGGTTCCCCGCGACCGGCACGGCGGAGATCCATCTCGCCACAGGATTCCAGAATATCGTCTATGACAGCCCGAACTTTCCGCCCGCCCTCCATGCGCGGATCTATGACTACCTGAGCCGGGAGGCGGCTTCCGAGCGGAAGGAGGGGGATACGGAGGAGCAGTTCTTCTACAAGACAAGGAAGAAGGGGATCGGCCCCTTCAAACGGGAGATGTGGGATCTCCCGCAAGCGGTCCGTGCGGCCCTGGGCGGCGAGCTGGAGGCGCAGTTCACCCTGCTCTTCCGGAAGCTCAACGTGGGCAACACCCTGGAGGCCGTGAACCGCTTCGTGGCGCCCGTGGATGTCCCTTTAAAACCCCCGGACGGCCTGGCGTAAACCCTGACGATGTCCTGTTATAAAAAGAGAAAGGGGGGACGAAAAGTTCCCCTTTTTCATTTCCATGAACAATTGTCAAGTGATTGAATATTTTGGGGTAAGCTCCCCCAATCTTGCTTCGTTCCTCGCGGTCTGAGATACCCCGCGGGTTGCCGTGGGGAGCCTCACATATGCGATTATGAGGGGCGTTTAAGAAAAAACTTGAATCCATCGACAAAAGTGACTACTATGGTCATGAACGTATAACCATGGAGGTCATGAAAATGAAAACAGCAGCTGTATCGGCATTAAAGGCGTCTCTCAGTGAGTATCTGGCCGGCGTGAAAGCAGGCGAGGAAATCATCGTCACCGACCGGGGCAAGCCGATCGCCAAACTCATACCGCTGCAGCCCGGGGAGACAGAGACGCCGGATGAACTGCGGAATCTCGAAAGGGCCGGGCTCGTTCGGATCGGCACCGGCAAGATTCCGGATTTCTTCTGGGAGGAACCCCGGATGAAAGACAAGCAGTCTGTCGCACGCATGGCCCTGCTTCAGGAGCGGGAGGAAGGCCGATGAAATTCTGGGACGCCTCGGCCGTCATTCCCCTGTTTCTTGAAGAACCGGAGACGCCGCGAATGCTGGAGATTGCCCGTCTGGACGGAGGAATGGTCGCTTGGTGGGGCACGGTCGCCGAGTGCCGCTCTGCCGTCGCCCGTCTGCGTCGGGAGGCGATCCTGACCACATCGCAAGAGGACCAGGCCATCCGTCTGCTGGCCGTGCTGGCCGAAGCCTGGACAGAGGTCCGGCCGGGCGAGGCAATGCGGGACATGGCAGGACGGCTCCTCCTGAGCCACCCCCTGTGTGCTGCCGATGCCCTGCAACTGGCCGCCGCCCTCACTTGGGCGGGGAAGCAGCCCCGCGGACACACCTTTGTCTGCCTGGATCGCAGGCTCCGTGACGCAGCCAGGAAAGAGGGTTTCCTGATCATGCCGCCATGGTCGGATGCCTGAAAACAAGCCCCCCTTTCTCCTTATGGGTTGTAATGCGCAGTTTCGGGAGGGTGATTTTTCCGGTGATCATGGGCATTCGTGCCTTCCTGTACTCAAGCGCAGCGTAATTTTTATGGACACCCAACCTTTCGAATGGTATTCAATATCTATTGAAGATTTATAGGGTGTTTACTGAGGATTTTCGATCAGGCAACTCCCGTTGCTCGTTATCTTTCTATCCTCACAGCAGATCATCTTAACAAACAGGGGATAGCCCAATGAAAGATCAATCCAAGACAAAGCAGACACTGATACAAGAACTGGCTTCTCTAAAGCAGAGGATTGAGGAGCTGGAGAAATCTGAATCAGTGCGCAAACGGGTGGAAGAGACTCTGCGGGAGAGCGAGGGGAGATATCGGCGCATCGCCGAGAATATGAGCGATATTGTGAGCGAGGTAGATGCTCAAGGTATCGTCAGATACGCCAGTCCTTCCTACAAGAAAGTATTCGGTGAAATCCAGTATGAAGTCATTGGTAGGAGTGCATTCGACAGCATTCATCCCGAAGATCAGGATCGGGTGGCGGCTGAATACATGGAAGGAGTCCGCACGAAAACAGTCAGTGAAGTAGAGTACCGTGTCCGGCATTCAGATGGACACTATATCTGGCTTCATTCGTTCGGCCATTCCTTCTTTGGTGCGGCGGGGGAGCTTCTTGGAATAATGGTCACCAGCAGGGACATCACCGAGCGAAAGCGGGCGGAAGAGGCATTACGAGGGAGCGAGGAAAGATTCAAGACACTATTTGAGAAATCCTTGGATGCCCAGATTCTAATAGACCATGAAGGGAAGGTAATCGATTGTAACGATGCTTTTGTTGAATTATTTTGTTTGCAGGGAAAATCTGAAGTCATTGGACACAGACCTTCTGATTTTGCACCTGCACTTCAGCTCAATGGAACACCATCATCAGAGATGGGTAAAAAAATTCGAACCGCTATACTTGAAAAAGGTTCAGCAAAATTCGAATGGAGTCACCAAAAACATGACCTCACCCGTACCCCTATTCTGACAGAGCTGTCATGCACCCTAATCCAGATTGCCGACTACCCAATGATGCATGTCGTAATACGCGACATTACGGCACGCAAACAGGCCGAGGAGGCGGTGCGGGAGAGCGAAGAAAAATACCGTTTGATCGCGGAAAGCACGGCGGACCTGATATCAATCTTGGATATGAATCTGCACTTTACTTATGTCAGTCCGGCGAGCATGCGTCTCCGTGGATTTACCGCTGAGGAGGCCATGGAGCAGACCCTTGAGCAGGTCTTGACCCCTGAATCCATGCGGCTCTGTCTTAGCGTCTTTGAAGGAGAAATGCAACTGGAGGCCAGTGGAACGGCTGATCCAGGCAGGACGCGCATTCTAGAGTTGGAAGAATACAGGAAGGATGGCTCCACAGTCTGGGTGGAAGTTAACCTTTCCTTTTTGCGCGACAAGGATGGCAAGCCGGTCAAGATTCTCATTGTGACCCGTGACATCACCGAGCGCAAGGGGGCAGAGGAGGCACTGAGAGAATCCAAGGAGTTGTTTGAGAAAGTCTTCCGCAACCAACTTGATGCGATCTTTATTCTGAATGCCAACATTCCTCCCAAAATTATTGAATGCAACCGAGCTACGACAGAGGTGTTTGGTTATCCTCGTGAAGAAATATTGGACCGTAACACAAACTTTTTGCACGTCAGTGAGGTCAAGCGAACTGAGTTTCAGAAGTATCTTTACTCAACCATAGAGGAACACGGTTTCTGCTATTTGCCGGAATTCGAGATGAAAAGAAAAGATGGAACAGTCTTCCCAACCGAACATTGTGTTATCGACCTCACAGACAAGCAGGGTGCGCGTATCGGTTGGGTGAGCTTAGTACGCGACATTAGTGAACGCAAGCAGACGGAGTTGGCGCTGCGAGAGAGTGAAGATCGTTTCCGCAGCCTGTCAGACGCGACGCTTGAGGGGATCATGATCCATGACCGGGGAATGATCCTGGACGTCAATATGGCGTTTGTGCGGCTCTTTGGGTATGAGCAGCCGGAGGAGCTTATTGGCAGGAATGGCCCGGACTTACTGCTGACACCCGAATCGCAGGCGCACATCCATCAGCGGATGGAACAGCAGGAAACAGGACCGATCGAGGTGACCGGTGTCCGGAAGGATGGCACGACTTTTGAGGGGGAGACAGAATCGCAACAGATAAAATACCGGGGCCATGACGTGAGAATTGTTTCGTGCCGTGACATCACCGAGCGCAAGCGGGCGAAGAAAGAAAAGGCAATGCTTCAAAACCAGCTCCTCCAAGCCCAGAAGATGGAGGCCATCGGGACACTTGCTGGCGGTATAGCCCATGATTTCAACAATATCCTGGGGGGTATCATGGGCTATACGGAATTGACCCTTATGCGCCATCTTCCACCGGACCACCCCGCAATCGGATATCTTCAGGAGGTCCTCCGCGCTAGCACCCGAGCGAAGGACCTGGTGGCCCAGATCATGGCCTTCAGCCGCCAGACTGAACAAATGAAGCGACCCCTGGAGATTGGCCCCATCATCAAAGAGTCCCTGAAACTGCTCCGGGCGTCTTTGCCGCCAACCATCGATATCCACCAACATATCGACGCTGAGACAGGCGTTATCCAGGCAGATCCGACCCAAATCCATCAGATCATCTTAAACCTTTGCACAAATGCCTATCACGCCATGAGAGAAAAGGGAGGCATTATTGAAGTCTCCCTATCGAAAATCGTATTCGGGGCTGAGGAGACCACACCCCACACTGACCTCAAGCAGGGCGTCGAATACCAGGTGTTGACCGTAAGCGATACAGGCCATGGCATCGAGCAGGCGATCATCGATCGAATCTTCGATCCCTTCTTTACCACGAAAAAGATCGGGGAAGGCACTGGCCTCGGTTTGGCCGTTGTCTATGGAATCGTCCGCAGCTATGACGGGGCCGTAACAGTCGACAGCGCCCTCGATAAGGGAACAACGTTCAATATCTATATCCCTATGATTAAAAAACCTGTAGCGTATGTCGATGAACAAAGGAAAGTCTTTTACAGAGGGACAGAAAAGATCATTTTTGTGGATGATGAAAAGGCCTTAACATATATCTTTCGAATTCAGCTTGAGAATTTGGGGTACATCGTCCAGGCTTACAACGATCCGTCAGAGGCCCTCGCTGATTTCAAGAACAATAAGATAGATTATGACTTGGTCATCACGGATAAAGCCATGCCGCATATGGACGGGGTAGAACTCGCCCGCGCTTTAATGCAGATCCGGCCGGACATCCCCATTATCCTCTGCACGGGTGGAATCGACACCATGGAGCAGGCTGTCCTGGATAAAGCAGGCATCCGGAAAGTGATCCTTAAACCTCTGACTATCGATGCAATGTCTCAGGCGATCCGCCAAGTTCTGGACACAAGATGATCCTATGGCCAGCGTATTCAATGGTACAAACGATTATCAATGATTCTCGGGGATACAACCATGTGTGACATTGTAGGTGGACAACTTATCCGCTAACCTGCAGATTTTTTACGATTTAACATGAACATTACGGGTTGAATGCTGCACACCGTCTCTGCCGAAATAAAAAAGTAATTCCCCTTTTCACTTCAGACGCAACCGGAGCCGCTATTCTCACAGCGGCCACCGGCGCGTCTTTCTTCATTCTGCACTCCTCTAAAGCATCTCTTCCGGAAACGGTGACCGCTTCACCGGCTTTCCCGCATAGGTACTGGAATAGGTCAAGTAAAACTGCCTTTTTGTTTGATTGCCGAAACGAAAGCCGGGGCGCTCAGAAAATGCTGACGAAGGAATCCATAATTGTTAGTGGACCTTCGCGCCGGTCTTCGGTGGCCGGTCGAACCCAAGCAGGGTGAGGCCGTCTTCGGTGTCCGTGGCGAGGAGCATCCCGCGGGACTCGACCCCCATCAGCTTCGCCGGCTTCAGGTTGGCGACGACGACGATGGTCTTCCCGACGATCTCCTCGGGCGTGTAATCCTTCCCCATCCCGGCCACGATGGTTCTCTCCCCGTCGATCTCGACCGTCAGTTTCAGGAGCTTGCTCGATTTGGGGACCCGCTCGGCAGCGAGGACCTTCGCCGCCCGGAGGTCCACCTTCTCGAAATCCTCGTAAGAAATCTCCGGTTTGATCGGCGGAACCTCCGCCTTGACGGGTTCCGGCTTGGCCGCCTCCGTCTTGATTTCCACCCGGGGGAAAAGGGATTCCCCCCGCTTCAGTTCGCCCCCCGCCCGGAGACCGCCCCAATTCCGGATCCCCTCGAAATTCTGACCGGCGGGGTCGGCAACGCCCAGCTGCCCAAGGATCTTCGCGGCCGAACCCGGCATGAAGGGGGTGATCAGCACGGCCGTAATCCGCAGGGCCTCCAGCAGATTGTAGAGGATGGTTTCCAGACGGGCGTGGTTCGCCGGATCCTTGGCCAGGACCCAGGGCTCCCGCTCGACGATGTATTTGTTCGTGACGTTGATGAACTCCCAGACGGCGATGAGCGCCTTGTGAAGGCCAAGGTTCTCGAAGCACGCCTCCACCTCGGTCACCGTTCGTGCGGCCGTCTCCCGGAGGGTACGGTCTTCATCGGCGGCAGGCGCGGGCGCCGGGACCTTCCCGTTTCCGTATTTCACGGCCATCTGCAAAGTCCGGCTGACGAGGTTTCCCAGGTCATTGGCGAGATCCGAATTGATCCGCTGGACGAAGGCCTCCTCGCTGAAACTGGAATCGAGGCCGAAGACCATGTCCCTGAGCAGAAAATAACGGAAAGGGTCGAGGCCGTACTTGTCCTTCAGGTCGAGGGGCTTGACGACGTTGCCCAGGCTCTTGGACATCTTGCTCTGGTCGACGTTCCAGTAGCCATGGACGTTGAGGTGCGCGTAGGGTTCGATTCCTGCGGCCTTGAGCATCGTCGGCCAGTAGATCCCGTGGGGTTTCAGGATGTCCTTGGCGATCAGGTGCTCCGCGACCGGCCAGAAGTTGCGGAAATTCTCGCCGTCGGGATAGTCGATCCCCGTGATGTAGTTGATCAGCGCGTCGAACCAGACGTAGGTTACGTAGTTTTCGTCGAACGGCAGCGTGATCCCCCAGGTGAGGCGGCTCTTCGGCCGGGAGATGCAGAGGTCCTCCAGCGGGTCGCGGAGGAAGGCGAGGGCCTCGTTCCGGTAGCGCTCCGGCCGGATGAAGTCCGGATGCTCCTCGATGTACCCGATGAGCCATTTCTGGTACTTGCCCATCCGGAAGAAGTAGTTGCTCTCCTTGCGGTGTTCGGGAACCGTTTCGTGCTGGGGACACTTGCCGTCGACAAGCTCCTTGTCCATGTAGAAGCGCTCGCAGCCAACGCAGTAATACCCCTCGTACTGGCCGAAGTAGATGTCCCCCGCGTCATAAACCTTCCGGAGGATCCGCCGGACCGAACTGGGCGCTGATCCGGTCGGCGTATTCCTGCGGGGTGACGCCCGCCTTCTTCGCCGCCTCGGCGATCTTGTCGCCGTGTTCGTCCGTTCCGGTCAGAAAGAAGGTCCGGCAGCCGCGGAGGCGGTGGTAGCGCGCCAGGACGTCGGCGACGATGGTCGTGTAGGCATGCCCGATGTGGGGCGAGGCGTTCACATAGTAGATTGGTGTCGTGATATAAAAAGCGTCTTTCATGATTCACCTCTGGTTCCGGGAAGACGTTCCGATCACTCGGGTTTGGGGACACCTTGCTGCATGGTGTCCCCACATGTCCAGACGTTTTTGAACAGCCTGGATCAGCGACTTTTTCAACAGGCTGTCAGCGGCCGTCGGTTGTGCGCTGGACGTCCTTCGCCTTGAAGGTCGCCTCCTTCCCGTTTTCGAGGATGACGACAACCTCGCCCTGGAGGGCGCTCTGGCGGATCACCTTTCCTCTCCCTTCCGGGGTCTGGACCATCTTTCCGCACTTGGGCATGTCCTTCTTCAGATCCGCGTATGCTGCATATTCGAAGCCCAGGCAGCACATCAGCCTCCCGCAGAGGCCGGAGATTTTTTCGGGGTTCAGGGACATGTTCTGTTCTTTGGCCATCTTCACCGAAACCCGGTCCAGGGTGTGCAGGAGGGTCGCACAGCACACCTCCCGTCCGCAAATCCCGAGCCCCTTGATCACGCGGGCCTCCTGCCTGGCGCCGATCTGCCGGAGCTCAATGCGGGTCCGGAACCGCTGCACGAGGTCCTTCACCAGATCCCGGAAGTCCACCCGGTTTTCCGCTGCGAAGGAAAAGAGCATCTTGCTCTTGTCGAAGAGACATTCCACATCGATCATCTTCATGGGAAGCTGCCGTTCCGCGATCCTCCGGGCGCAGAATTGCATGGCCTCCTGCTCCAGGGTCTGATTGTTTTCCCGCGTCCGGAAATCCTCCTCCGTCGCGATGCGCAGCACATTTTTCAGATGGGCGGGCAGTTGCTCAACCGGAACGGCCCTGACCTCCGTCACCGCGGTGCCGATCGCAGGACCGTTGTCCGTGCTGACCACGACGAGATCGTCCCGCTTCAAAGGGAGCTCTTCCGCATGGAAGGTGTAGATCTTCCCTTCTTTTTTGAATTTGACGCCGACAACATTTTTCAAGCCGAGTCACCCCCGGGCGGTTATTTTTCCTCAGGCGAGCTTAATCAGCATGGCCTCCAAAGTCAACGACTTATTGGCGTTCTGCGCGATGGCGCTCATCGCCGCCTCCACTGCGGTGATGTTGTGCAGAAGGTCGCGCCCCGACAGCCGCCCCGCGATCGCTTCGATCACCCCGGCCCGGTCCTGGAACATCAGCCTTTCTTTTTCTCCCGTCTCCCGGAGGACCAGGCCGTCCCGGTAACCGCCCCGGAGGATCCGGAGGCGTTCCAGGATCTCCCCCCGCTCCGTTCCGAAGCGGCCGGCAAAGGCGAGCCTTTTAAGCAGATCGGCCGGATCATCCTGCGCGAGGAGTTCCAGGATGACGTTCCGCAGTGTGAGATAGTCTTCCCGGTTCATCTCGAGCGCCCTGCCGATGCTGCCGCCGGACGAGGCGGCGAGGACCGCCGCGGCGGCGGCATCCAACCCCTCCTTTTCCCGGAGGAAACGGGCCACCTCCTCCCGCGGCAGCGGCGCGAAGCGCAGATGCTGGCAGCGGGAGAGGATTGTCATGGGAAGGGCATGGGACCGGGCTGTGGTGAGCAGGAGAACATTCTCCGCGGACGGTTCTTCCAGGGTTTTGAGGAGGGCGTTGGCCGCGACCGCATTCATTCGGTCCGCCTCCTCGATGATCAAGACCCGTTTCCCCTCCCCGGGTCGGAAAGCCATCCGCGCCTGGAGTTCCTTGATGGCCGCGATCTTGATGAACTGTCCCTCCGCCCGGACCGCGATGATGTTGGGGTGGTTATGGTGCGCCGCCTTCCGGCAGGAGGCGCAGGCGTCGCAGGGCGGGTCTTCCCCGCCGCAGTTCAGCGCCCCGGCGAAGACGGACGCCATGGCCCTCTTCCCGATCCCCTCCATCCCGTAGAAGAGATAGGCATGGGCGATGCGGTCCCTGGCCATCGCGCTCTTCAGGATGGAGATCGGCTTTTCGTGGCCGTAGAGTTCTTTGAACCTCATGGCGTCCTTCCTTCCGGAGGGAGATTTTACAGCAGGGCCGTCAGGTGACGGCAGACCTCGCGCCGGACCGTCTCGATATTTGCCGCGCCGTCGATGATCCGGAAGCGTTCCGGTTCTTCCGCGGCAAGGTTCAGATATCCTTCCCTGACCCGCCCGTGAAAGGCCCTCTCCTCCCGTTCGAAGCGGTCCTCCGCCGCATCCGGGCGGATGCCGGCCGCCCGTTTTTCCGCCCGCGCCAGACCGGTCTCCACGGGGAGGTCGAACAGGATCGTCCGCTCCGGCGTCACGGTCAGGGCGGAAAACGCGTTCAGGGTCCGGATGAACCCGGCGTCAAGACCCCGGCCGAAACCCTGGTAGGCCGCGGTCGCATCCGAAAAGCGGTCGCAGAGGACCCACTGCCCCTCCTCCAGCGCGGGAAGGATGGTCTCCCGCACGTGCTGGGCGCGCGCGGCCGCAAACAGGAGGAGTTCCGCCTCGGCGCCGATGGCGCAGGAGCCCCGGTTGAGCAGCATTTCCCGGATCTTCCTGCCGAGCGGCGTCCCCCCGGGTTCGGCGGTGGCGACAACGGGGATGCCGCGCTCCCGGAGCCAGGCCTCTGCAAGCCGGATCTGGGTGGTCTTGCCGCATCCCTCGATACCCTCGAACGTGATGAATCGTCTCATCCTTCCACCTTTCCCGCGGCCTGATCAAGCCGGGTTTCGCGGGGAACTTAAAATGGGATTCCCCGCGAAAGGAGGGTTCCCGCCCGTGTCACACCCCTTTTGCGGGCTCAGATGATCCTGAAACAACAGAGGGGAAAGCCCCAGCCTTTCGACGACTTGGCGTTTCCCCCTCTTCGCAGTAAAAACCCGATACGGAGTTACTTCTCTTCCCCGGGCGTGATCGCCTCGACCGGGCACTGTTCCGCGCAGGCGCCGCAATCCGTACACAGTTTGGGATCGATGACATACTTGTCTTCCCCCTCGCTGATCGCCTCCACCGGACATTCATCCTCGCAGGAACCGCAAGCAATGCATTCATCGGTAATGATATACGCCATATTCTTCTCCTTCTTTCATTTTTTATATGGACCGACCTTGCCGGTCCGGTCTTTTAAACGGAAACCACCGATTTTACGGCGGGAATCTCCTGTTTCAGGACTTTTTCGATCCCGTTCTTCAGGGTCATCTGGGCCATCGGGCAGCCATGACAGGCCCCGACCAGCCTCACCTTGACCACGCCGTCGTCTCCCACGTCGATCAATTCCACATCCCCGCCGTCCGCCTGGAGATTGGGCCTGATCCGGTCGATGACCTTCTGCACCTCTTCTTTCATTCTTTTTTCTCCCATTCCGGCCGGTTGCGGCTCACCCGTCAGTGCGGCATGTAGCCGATCATCTCGCGGATGAGATCCCTTGCCACATCGGGAAGGTCCGGTTTCATGATCACGTAGTCGCTGATCCTGTGATGGACCGCCGTCCAGATGGTTTTCCCCGTCTTCGCCTCGATCAACGTGATACTGAGGCTGACCTTGGCGATCTTCTTGTCGTTCTCCGTCGTATAGTTCCAGTAGTCGACGCGGACAAGGAAAAAAGCCTCGGCGCCGGTCAACTCACCGAACCTTCCGCTCAACGCCGGATCGGAGAAACTGACGTTCGCGAGCTTGGCCAGGTAGTCCGTGACGACCTGCCTGAACGCCTCATCCGATTCCAGACGACGGCCGATGGCCTCCCCTCCGACCACCTCGGCGAACCACTCCCGCTCGCTCAGGACCTCGGCAAAAAGACGATCAATGTCGCCCTTGGCCCCCGCAAAGGCCTTGGTATCGGCGGGCAGTACCGCGATCCGCCGGGGATGAAAATCCCGCGCCTCCGGCGAAACCTCCGAATAGCGGAGCCCCCCACAGCCCAGGATGCCCAGGAGCAGGACGATGGGGAGGACCGTTTTCCATGTTTTCAACATCACGACACCTCGGGTTCAGGCGGTCATGGCCCCGGTTGCCAAAAGCCACAGAAGGGCGCTGACTCCGGCAATGATGTAGCCGCTCTCCAGGAGGCCTTCCAGAACCACCCCGGAAAACCCGGACCTTCTATCATAAAGTTTGAAACAAATCCATATATAAAATACACAGCTTAAAAGAAAGAAACTGAGTGATGTCGCCCACCCGGCCGGATAGGCCGCAAAGAGCAGCACAAACAGAAGACCGGAGATTCCCTGGAGAAGGACGAGGGTTTTCTCCCCGCCGATCAGCACGGGGAGGGTCTCCCGGCCGATCAGCCGGTCGCTCTGGATATCGAGGATATCCGAGAGCGCCGAACGGATGAAGACGATACCGGCAATGAAGAAGAAGGCCGTCGCGACCCCGGGCGTAAGCGTCAGACCGGTCTCGATCCAGGGCAGCAGCGCCGTGACGGCCGCCCAGGCGATGGCCGTGGCAATGTTCTTCGATCCGGGGAGGTCCTTCAGACTCTGAAACCTCCAGCCCGAAGGCAGGATCGGCGTATTGTAGAGAACGCCGGAGAGCGAAATGATGAACAGCAGGATGAAGGATGCCGGTCCGGCGATGAAAGAGGCGCCGAGCGCGAGAATCATCGAGAAAACGGCCAGCGTGACGTAGATCTTTTCATGGAGGAGATAGGACTCCTCGCGGAAGGAGCTGATGCTGCTTGCCTTGCGGTTGATGAAGCGGTTGAGGAGGTGCATGGCGTAAACGTAGAGGGAGGCGGTCAGGATGTGGAGGGGGTTCACCGGCAGTCCCTGGAGGAGCATGGCGGCTAACGACAGGCAGCCCGCGCCCGCGGCGGAGTAGATGTCCGTGCGGACCGTGAAGACCCAGATCTTGAAGAGGTGCCGGAGGAGTTCCTCCCTCTTTCCCAGGCGG
>JAPLJY010000084.1 GCA_026388345.1 Deltaproteobacteria bacterium | reverse complement strand
CTCCTCCGGAATGGAATGTCCCCCTTTCCTCACACGATCGGCAATCCGCTCCATCGCAAGCTCCACACTGCGAATCCACAGATAGAAAATGTGAATGTTATAGCCATTCTTCTTAAAATCGCGCAGCAACCTGATTTGCGTTTTTCCGGACAGCGTGGACTCGAATCCGAAGTCCCGTTGATTTCGGCCAAGAGTATGAATCTGCTCCAAAACGATCCTTCCGGCCCGGATCGCGGCCCGCTCAGGTGCAAACGGAGAGAGTCCGTAAGCAATGAGATCGGCGTTGACGAACTCCAGGCAGCCAACATAGTGGGGCAGGAATTCGCGGGCAAAGGTCGTTTTCCCGGCGCCATTGGGGCCGGCAATGATATAGAGATTCGGTTTGTGCACTGCCATTTTGCTTATCCGATCGGCCAGCCGCCGTTAGCGGCGATGGCTTCGTCAACGGCCGCCATCAGGCGAATGGTCTCCGCCAGAACTGCAACGATCCGCTGATAATGCGTAATGTCATCATAGGTGAGCAACCGCCCTTTGCGGTCCTTGAGCCACTTCTGACAGACCTGATAGCCACCGATCTGGAATGCCCAGACCTCCGGCGGAACCCCTTCGAAATACTGCGTCTTGTTGATACAGACCCGGCCCATCTCCGATCCTTCCCCGGGGGCGCTGTAACGGACCACCTCGACGGTGTTATTCCCGGCAATCGGATAGGAGGTCATGAGATGAATCGGCGTCTCCATGAGATGCAGCGCCACCAGTCGCCCGCCTATTTCACAGAGAGACCGGAACAGCTCGATATCGGAGGTCAGTGGAAGACGGGGAAAGTCGATCTTGAGGAGCTCGGCGTATCGCTCCCGGTACGCAGGCGAATGGAAGATGGCGTACAGGTAGTCAAAGACATCTTCCGGGCCGAAGGTTTGAAGCCGGTCGCCCTTGCCGTCGGAGATAAAGGCCATACCAAGACGGTGGATGCAATCTTCGATGAACGCCGGTGATAGATTGGGGCGAAGTGTGGTCGGTTTTTCGTCTTCCTCCTTTCCCTTCTCCACCGGGGTTGAGGTCTTAGCAGCGAAGAGGCCTCCGCTATCGTCATCGACCGGATAGAGATAAAGCGGAAACAACGTGGACCCATCCTTGATTTCCACATAGACGGCAGGCGCCGGGGCATCGGAAAGGATAATGTGTTGCCAAGTGGCCATCTTTGTCTGACGGACCGTATTGAAACAGAGGGTCCTTTTCCCCGCCACATGGTCTCGCAGTTCGCGTCTTGGATAATCTGTTGCCGCTTCGTTGAAATAGCAAAAGCGGGGATCGAAGGGGCGATAAGCGCATTTGACGATGTGACTTTCCCAGTCATCCATGCCGCGCAACCGACTGCGCGCGTCAGACAACCTCCAGTCCCGGTTGTCACGCAGATCGTAGCGGACGCGCAGGTCGTCGTCAGAAACGGCCTCGTCCCTCATCTGTGCCATGCGGCTGCGGAGTACCTCCCTTTCAAAATCGATAGCAAAATGGTCGCGATGTGTTTGAAAACCAAGGACATTGACCGGCATGATCTCCGTGATTTTCCAACCCCTTTCGTACTCGGTACGGAGGTCCGCATCCTGCGGCACAAAAAGGTAAAACGGCGATTGGGGCGTCAGCGTCCGCCATGCGGTGGTCGCGAGTTCGTTTTCCCAGAGCCAGTGGTACTTGCCACCAGAAAGTTTTTCCCCTTCCGGGCTATCTTCATAAACCTCCCTGCGCCCCCAGAGATCGGCATGACGGACCACGGCGGGCACCTTCTGTTCCTCGCTCAGCCTCTTGACAAAAATGCCGACGGCGACTCCTTGCTGGATATCGAAGACATTTACGTCCTTCGTTCCGTCCGGAGAGCGCTCCTTCTTCTTGCTGTTGCCGTGCAGATCAAGAAGATAGATCTCGTCGAAGGTCCGCATGAGGCTCTGGCGCATTCCCCGGAATGTGGGGTTGTCCAGGTAACCGTGGTTGGTCACGAAGGCCAGGACGCCGTAGCCGGTCTTCTCGATCCGCCATTGCGCAAAGCGGATGAACTTGACGTAATCATCGTTGAGCCATTTGGGATTCCGCTCGCCGAGTGATTTACCATCCACTTCGAAATAGCTGTCCGTCTTCCGGCCAGTCCGCCGGTCGAAACCTTTGAGCAGATCGTTGATCCATAGCCCTTTATTGGCCGAATGTCCTGAGTAGGGAGGATTGCCGAGGATAACCATCACCGGAGCCGCCTGCTTTACCTCCCCCGCCGCATTGGCCTCTCTGGCGATCCACTCGGCAAACGGTGAAAGGGATTTCAGGCTGAACACATCGTCCAGCGTGTTTGTCAGATAGACGCGAAGACGTTCGTCGGCGCTGAAATCATAACCGATTTTCGAAAGCTGAAGACCGAGCTTCATGTGGGCCACGGCATAGGGCGCCATGAGGAGCTCGAACCCGAAGATCCGGGGGAGAAGATGCTGCGCAACATAGCCCTTTTCCCCGCTCCAGCCGCCCGTTTGCCCTGCTTTCAGGATATGGTCGTGGATCAGATCGATGACGCTGTGGAGGAAGGTCCCCGTACCGGTTGCAGGATCGAGGATCAGGACCCGGTGGAACTCTTTTGATTCATCTGTTTTGTCATTTTTCAGGGTGATCATGCCTGCGTCGGCCAGACCATCCGGAATGTGAAAATCCTTCTTCAGCAGGTTGTCCACACTGCGGACGATGTAGGAGACGACCGGCTCGGGGGTATAGTAGACGCCTCGCGCTTCTCGCATCTTCGCGTCGTAGGATTTCAGGAAGGTCTCATAGAAGTGGATGATCGGGTCTTCCTGACGCGTCCGTTTGCCAAAATCTCGGAGAATCCCCTCCATATCGGTATGATCGAGCAGATTCGAGAGATCGTCCACGATCCAGGCGATGCGGTCGTCGAGATCCGGCCCGGCGATGTGATTGAACATTTTTCGGAGGAACGGATTGGTTTTGGGAAGATCGAAGGCGGCCTGTTCGCGAACGAAATGCCTTCCATTCCCCATGCGGACGTTACAACGGGCGGCAAAAAGGCCGTAGCAGATCGTCTGGGCATACATATCGGCGAACTGCTCTGCCGTCATCTCGGGCAGCAGAACCTTCCGGAATCCCTCCATCTGCGCGTGGAGCGTTCCTGCGCCCTCTTCATCTGCCAGGGCGCGCAGGATCGTATCCCGGATATGCTGCGCCAGCGCTGCCATCCGCACAGCAAGATCCTTTGGACTTTTGACTAGCGCGACCCTTTCCTGAAGAAAAGCCTTAATGAGGGACTCTACCTGCTTTTCCCCTTCCCCACTGACCTTCAAGCCACCCTTCAATCTCTCCGAAACGAGGCGGGCCGTCAGACGGTGTTCACCCCCGACGTACCAGCGAAACTCCAGGTAATCGGTCAGGATCAGATTTCCCAGACGTGACCGGTAGCGTTTCAACTGTTCATCGTTCTCAATGACGGAAAGCGGTTTGCCGATATCCTTGGTTTCGATGTAGCCGACAGGAAGGCTGTTCCGTGTGATAATGAAGTCCGGTGCGCCGCAGGCTTCGCGCCTTGGTTCGTTGGTTGCGATGATGCCGTCGGCAAGGGATTCGATGACGCTCTTCAGGAAAGGTCGGTAGGTATGCTCGGTCGCGTTACCCGAGGAGAAGGTCTTCTCAACTTCTTGCAGGTAGCAACGCAGAGCGTTCATGATCGGACATCTCCTTAGCACCGGGATAATTCGGGCGGATAATCGGAAGCCGGATCGAAATCTACCAGAAATCCGACAATCTGGCAATTGAATTCAAGATTCAAACTTTGAATCGGCCGCCGGGGCCGGTCGCAGGATGTCCGGAAGGTCGTGGAGATTTTCGAAAGGAAGGGTTTAAAGGAATATCTGTAACTTGATTGGCTGCGTCATTGATAGGAAAACGGCTTTTCCGTCGCGGGCGTTGATTTCCCGGGAATGGCCACGCCGCCCTGGACAAGCGCCTGCGTGACCTTCTCCGGATCCGTCTTCCGGTCGTCGAAGATGATCCGGATCCGGTTTTCCGCCGGACTCGCGAAGCTGATGATCCCGTCCATGCCCTTGAGGATAGAACTTATCCTCGCGAAGGGGCCTCAGGCGGTGCAGCCCGGGATGGTCAGGTCGAACGACTTTTCCGCTGCCGCGAGCGGCCAGGTAAGCACGAAGACCAGCATGAGACCGGCCAGTACGCCGAGGATTTTTTTCCCGTTCATCATTGACGCCCTCCCCGCGGATTCCGGCCCTTTTCTTAGGCGCAAGTCGGTGAAAAGTCCAGCGGAAATTTTCTCTTCTCCCCGGACGCCGGCCCGCCGCCCCCGAGCACCCACTACCCCGCGTGCTTGACACCGCAAGGTCGTTCCTCTATAAGACAAGGGAAAGACGAATGGGGAAACCGGGGGAAATTTGCATGGGAATCACGACTTCGGGAAGGTTCATCCTGGCCTCCGCATCACCCCGCCGCGGCGAGCTCCTGAAGCTCATGGGCCTTAATTTCGACATCATGCCAGGCAACATTGACGAGACCTTCCGGCCGGAGGAGACGCCCCGGGAACACGTCCTGCGTCTCTCCGAGGAAAAGGCGCTCTCCGTCGCCCGTTTTCACCCGGACGCCTGGGTCCTCGGCGCCGACACGATCGTGGTCGTCGCGGGGGAGGTCCTCGGGAAACCGGGATCGCCTGCGGAGGCGACGAAGATGCTCGGAAAACTGAGCGGCCGGGAGCACGAAGTCTTCACGGGCTTCAGCATTGTCCGGCAGGACCGCGAGGTCCGTATCCGCGAGGTCGTGGGATCGTCCGTCCTTTTCCGGGAAATCGCCGACGACGAGATGGCCTGGTACACGGGCACGGGGGAGCCTTACGACAAGGCGGGCGCTTACGCCGTCCAGGGGATGGGCGGCTGCTTCATCCGGGAGATCCGCGGCTCCTGCACGAACGTCGTGGGCCTCCCCTTGTGCGAGGTCGTTTGCGCGCTGAAACGCGTCGCTGCGATTGCTTTTTCCCGATAAGAGGGCTTGGATCATGGACGTTGCGGATAACATCCGGCGGGTCCGGGAGGTCGTTGCGGAGGCGGCCGGACGGTCGGGCCGCTCTCCTTCGGACGTGCGCCTGATGGCGGTGACGAAGACGGTCGACGATGACCGGATTGCCGCGGCCGTGCGGGCCCACGTGGACATCATCGGCGAAAACTATGTCCAGGAGGCGAAGCGGAAGCTCGAAACGATGGGGAAGGCGTGCGAGTGGCATCTGATCGGCCGGCTCCAGACGAACAAGGCAAAGTACGCCGTCCGCCTCTTCGACATGATCCACTCGGTGGACCGGCTGGAGCTTGCCGCCGAGATCGACCGGCGTGCCCGGGAGGCCGGTCTCGTGATGAAAGTGCTCATCGAGATCAGCGTCGCCGGGGAGGAGACGAAAAGCGGCGTCCCGATCGCGGATGCCGTCAAACTTGTCCGCGCGGTCGCCCCGCTCCCGAACCTTTCGATCCGGGGGCTCATGACCATGCCCCCCTGGTTCGACGATCCGGAAGAGGCGCGGCCCTGTTTCCGGGCGCTCCGGGAACTCCGGGATCGGGTCGAGGCCGAGCGGATCCCCCGCGTGGAGATGCGGGAGCTTTCGATGGGGATGACCGGGGATTACGGCGTCGCCGTCGAGGAGGGGGCGACGATCGTCCGGATCGGCCGGGGGATCTTCGGCGAACGGGGAATATAGGGACACTTCCCCTATTTTCCGGAAAAAATAGGGGAAGTGTCCCTATATTCCATATTCCTAAGGAGACGAAAACGATGAAGAAATCCCACTGGCAGATCCGGTTGGGCATCATCCTGATCGCGCTGTCGGCCATCTTCTACCTGATCCACTACGCGATCTTCCGGGACGCCCGCCAAATCTTCTTATATCTCATCAGCGATATCGCCTTCGTCTTCATCGAGGTTCTCCTGGTCACGCTGATCATCCACCAGGTGCTGAACCTCCGGGAGAAACGCGCCCTCATGGAGAAGCTCAACATGGTCATCGGGGCCTTCTTCAGCGAGGTGGGAACCCGCCTGCTCGGCGAGCTGGCCGCCTGCGACCCCGGTGCGGAGCGGATCCGCCGGGAGCTGATCGTGACCGGACACTGGACAAAGGAACAGTTCGGGGATGCAAAACGACGCATCCGCGGCTACGAATACAGGATCGACGAGCACTGCGGGGACCTCGCCGCGATGCGGGAAACGCTGCTCGTCCAGCGTGAATTCCTGCTGCGTCTCCTGGAGAATCCGAATCTCCTCGAACACGACACCTTCACCAGCCTGCTGATGGCCGTATTCCACCTGACGGAGGAGCTCGCCTCCCGGTCGGACGTGCGGGAACTAATGGAGGCGGACCGTCTCCACATCGCCACGGACATGAAGCGCGTTTATGGTCTCTTGACGGCGGAATGGCTCGACTATATGCAGCACCTGCGCGAAAACTACCCCTACCTCTTCTCCTTCGCCATGAGGACGAACCCCTTCGACCTCTCGGCAACACCGGAGATCCGGTAGGCGTTATCACATCCACTTCAATGAAGGAGAACAGACGATGAACAAATCCGCGTTTTACAAACTCAGTTACGGCCTCTATGTGATCACCTCCGGGAAGGAGGGGCGGTTCAACGGCCAGATCGCCAACACCGTTTTCCAGGTTACCTCGGAGCCGCCCACCGTCGCGGTCAGCATCAACAAGCAGAACTTCACCCACGAACACATCGCGGCCAGCCGGCGGTTTTCCGTCTCCATCCTGGAGGAGGAGACACCGATGACGATGATCGGCCAGTTCGGCTTCAAGTGCGGCCGCGACATCAACAAGTTCGAGGGCATCGGGACCCGGATCGGGAAAACCGGCGTCCCGGTCGTCACCGACCATGCCGTCGCCTTCATCGAGGCGGAGGTCGTGGGAGAGCTGGACTGCGGGACCCATACGATCTTTCTCGGCCGGGTCGTCGAATGCGACGTCCTCGGTGCCGCGGAGCCGATGACCTACGCCTATTACCACGCGGTCAAGGGGGGCAGGGCCCCGAAGAACGCCCCCACCTACCAGGAGCAGGCGCCGCAGAGGCCCGCGGCGGCCCCCGTTGCACAGGCGGCGCGCTACACCTGCACGGTCTGCGGCTACATCTATGACCCGGAAAAGGGCGACCCGGAGGGGAACGTCAAGGCGGGAACCCGCTTCGAAGAGCTCCCGGCAGGATGGGTTTGCCCCGTCTGCGGGGCGGAGAAGGACAAGTTCGAAAAAGAGGCCTGATCAAAAAAGTTTTTTCCAGCGGCGGCGCAGGCGGAGGGAATTGCCGACAACCGAGACGGAACTCATCGCCATCGCGGCCGCGGCGAATTCCGGATTGAGGAGGATCCCCCAGAGGGGGTAGAGAACGCCCGCGGCGATCGGGATCCCGATGATGTTGTAGATGAACGCCCAGAAGAGGTTCTGGCGGATCGTCCGCATCGTCTCGAAGGAGAGGCGGATCGCCCGCGGCACGGCGAGGAGGTCATCCCGCATGAGCGTGATGTCGGAGGCCTCGATCGCCACGTCCGTCCCCGCGCCGATCGCGATCCCGATGTCGGCGGCCGCGAGCGCCGGGGCGTCGTTGATCCCGTCCCCCACCATCGCCACGACCTCGCCCGCCTCCCGGAGGCGCCGGATTTCCGCGGCCTTGTCGCCCGGGAGCACCTCCGAGAGGATCCGGTCGATGCCGAGAATCCTGCCCATCGCCTTGGCCGTCCCGGCGTTGTCTCCCGTGATCATCGCGATCTTGAGTCCCATTCCCTTCAAGGCGGCGACCGCCGCTGCCGCGGAGGGTTTGGGTTGATCGGCAAATCCCAGCAGGCCCAGAATCCGGCCGCCCTCCGCCACGAAGACGGAGGTCTTCCCCTCGCCGGAGAGCCTCGCAGCCTCAGCTTCCATGCCGCCACCCGCGATTCCCTCCCCCTCCGGCAAAGCACGCCGGTCCGACAGCACGGGAGAGCTCTGCCCGCCGGTCAAACCCGTTTCATCATCCGGCGCGCCTCCGATCGCGATCCCCTCCCCTTCCAGAAAACGGCGGTTGCCGAGGAGCAGGGCCTTCCCGTTCCGGACGGCCTTCGCCCCAAGGCCGGAGACGGCCTCAAACCCGGTAACCTCCGCAGCATGCATGCCGTCCGCCTTTGCCCGCTCCAGGACCGCCCGGGCGAGGGGGTGTTCGGAGACGGCCTCGATGTCGAGGGCGGCCTGCAAAACCTCCGCCGGCGCGATTCCGGGGGCGGGAACCATGTCCGTCACCTCCGGCTCGCCGCGGGTCAGCGTCCCGGTCTTGTCGAAGACGACCGTCCGCAGGCGATAGGCGTTCTCCAGGCTCTCCCCCCCCTTGATCAGGATGCCGTTTTCCGCCCCGAGCCCCGTCCCGACCATGACCGCCGTGGGGGTCGCAAGCCCCAGCGCGCAGGGGCAGGCGATGACGAGGACGGAGACGAAATTGAGCAGGGCGCGGCTGAAGACGGGGTCGGGAACGAGGAACTGCCAGACCGCGAAGGTGAGCAGGCCGATTCCGAAGACGACGGGGACAAAGATGGAGGCGACCTTGTCCGCGAGTCGCTGGATCGGGGCCTTGGACCCCTGCGCCTCCTCGACGAGGCGGATGATCCGGGCGAGCGCCGTCTCGGCGCCGATCCGGGTCGCCCGGAACGTGAAGCTCCCGGTCCGGTTGAGCGTCGCGGCGAAGACCTCCGTCCCCGCCTCCTTGGCGACCGGCATGCTCTCCCCGGTCAGCATCGACTCGTCGACGCTGGAATTCCCGGAGACCACCACGCCGTCCGTGGGGATCTTCTCCCCGGGCCGGACGACGACGAGGTCGCCCTTGATGACCCCCTCAATCGGGATATCCGTCTCGGCGCCGTCGCGGACGACGCGGGCCGTTTTGGGTTTGAGCCCTATCAGGCGCTGAATCGCCTGGGAGGTCTTCCCCTTCGCCCGCGCCTCCAGGAGCCGGCCGAGGATGATCAGGGTCACGATGAAGGCCGCCCCGTCGTAATAGACGTGGGGCATGATCTCCGCCCCGGCGAAAAACCGCGGGAAGAAGGTGGCCAGCGATGAGTAGAGCCAGGCCGCAAGCGCCCCGACGGCGACCAGCGTGTTCATGTCCGTCGTCTTCTGGCGGGCCGCCTTGAGCGCCCCGATGAAGAACCGGCTCCCCACCCAGAAGACGACCGGCGTCGTCAGGAAAAAGAGGCCGATCAGGAGCGGCTGCCGGGGTATCCCCATCAGAAACGGGAACCAGTGCTGCATCGAGCCGAGGAAGATGATGCCGGAAAGGACGATCCCGACGGCAAAGCGTGTCCTAAGGTCCCGGATCTCCCGCTCGCGCGCCGCGCCGATCGGGTCCTCGCGGGCGTCGTCGGGGATCCCCAGGAAGTCGTACCCCTGATCGGCGATCACCTGCCGGAGCGCCTCGACGCCGGCCCAGCCGGGATTGTGGGAGACGGTCGCCCGTGCGGTCGCGAGGTTCACCGCGACGTCCGTCACCCCCGGGACCTCCCGGAGGGCGTTCTCCACGCGGCGGACGCAGGCGGCGCAGCTCATCCCGCCCACGGTAACGGTCGTTTTGAGGGTCCGGTCAGTCGGCAACGTCGAACCCCGCTTTTACGATCCGCTCCCGGATCAGCGCCCGATCAATCGGCTTCTCCTCCGTGAAGGCCGCCTCGCCCTTCTCCAGGTCCACCTGCACATCCCTGATTCCGTCGATGCCGCCGAGCGCCTTGGTCACGGCCATGACGCAGTGCCGGCAGGTCATTCCGCTGATTTTGATAGTCGTCATCGTTTTCTCCTTCTTGATCCGATCACAATGAAATCTCAAGACCCTCGTACGCGATCGATAAGGCAAGCGCTTCGTTTGCACCTGAATACTTTTCCCGAAGATGCCTTTCGATGTAATCCAGTTCGTCGTCACTGCGGAGCGGCTCATGGTGCGTAAGATAGAGGGCCTTGACACCCGCTTTCCTTGCCATATCGACGCACATGTCGAACGTGCCGTGCCCCCATCCCCTTTTTGCCGGATATTCCTGCTCTGTGTATGCGGAGTCGGCGATCAGGATATCGACCCCCCTGATAAAATCGGCAAGCATTGCGTTTTTGATGGAGATGAAATTATCATACTCGGAATAGCAATCGTCCCCGGAATGGTAAATATTGTACAATCTCTCATTGTCTCCGGTGAAGAAGAGACTTTTCCCGTTACAATCGATCCGGTAGCCGAAATTGAGCACCGTATGATTCATGAGGATGTTTGTTACCTTCGCCGATCCGATTTCCACGGTTTGCCTTTCGCAGAGAGAACCGTATTGTATGTCCGCTTTCAGTTCCGCCTCACGAACGGGAAAGTAGCAATACTCCATCTGGCGGCTCAGCACATCCCTGATATCCCGCTGCAGGACCGGATCAAAGCCGCCGTAAATCCGGACACTGTTTGCGGGTATAAAAAAAGGAATAAAAAAGGGAAGACCCTGAATATGGTCCCAGTGGGTATGGGTGATGAATATGGAGCAGCACAACGGCATTTTTTTCAGCAGGCCCTGCGAAAGGGAATATATGCCGGTGCCGGCGTCGAGGATGATCGTCTGCCCGTCGTCGGTTTCCACTTCAATGCACGTGGTATTGCCGCCATATCTCACCGTTCTCGGTCCCGGCGAAGGAATCGAACCGCGGACTCCCCAGAAACGTATCTTCAAAACCGACCCTCCGGATGATTCATTATTGAATGAATATCAATGCCTTTTCAATCTCTGCATGAATGTCGCCCAGGGAATCGATGATGCCCTTCATGTCGGCGCCGAAACGCTCCGAAATCCTGTCTGGAATGATTTCAATGATGTTTTCGCCGCTATATCCGATTTTCAGATCCTTGCTGATCTGATCGGCGGCGATGACCGCATCGGTAATCAATGATGGTTCCCCATCATGATTGTGGTGGTTCTTGAGACAGGCGACAATGCGGGGTGGAAGATGCCACTTTTCGCCAAGCAGGGAGCCGATTTGCGTATGATCGGCCGTTAAAATTTCCCTTTCCGCTTCATAAAGACGTATCCCGTTGTCTTTGGCCATGAGCAACGCCTTCTTAAACTCCTGGGGCATAAAGTGGGCAAAAAGGATCTTGCCGAAATCGTGCAAAAGACCGGATAGAAAAAAATCGAAGACATCGCGTTCGATAACGTTTAGCTTCTTTGCCAGAATCCTTGCGATGATGGCGGTGGACAATGAATGCAGCAGAAATGCATCCATTGCGAACCCGGCCGAATTCGTGCGCGGGAGCATACCGAGGGTTGCCGTGCTCAAGGCCAGATTCTTGACCGTGTTGATTCCAATGTAGACGACCGCGTGGTTGATGGAGGTGATCTTCTGGGCAAGGCCGAAATAGGGAGAGTTTACCAGCCGGAGAATCTTCATGACCAATATCGGGTCGTGCTGGATGACCTCCACAAGGACCTTGGGATCGGAATTGATGTCGGTCGTCAACTCAATGATCCGATGGACGCTTTGCGGGAAGGCGGGCATTCTTTCGACGGTTTCAAAAAGGTCTTTCCTGATGACGCTCATCTTCGCCCCCCGGATTCCATAAAGAAAAAAGCACGGATTCAATAGCACATCCCTTCCGATAAGTCCACATCCCCGCCAGCTTGGGGTGAACCAGACCCGATTAACCCTTGACAGGAGGAAAACGACCGGCTATTTTACCGGAAAACATGGCCGGTTGCCGGATTTCGATTCAGGAGAGGCAAAACCGGCAACCTTAAGGCTGTCGACAGACAGAACCGATCGGAGGGATTTTTCAAACACCTTCCGTCGTGACGTTGAGGCCCATGACTACATCACCGTTGCAGAACAGACCCCGCCGCCGATCCGTGATCGCCGCCCTGCTCGCGCTGGCCCTGCTGCTGCCGGCCTGTTGGTGGACCGGGTTATGGTTCCAGGAGAGGCTGATCGCTGAAAAACGCGCCCAGGTCACCGAAATCCTAACGGTCCAGGGCCGAGCCCTCGGCACGGAAATCAACGGCCGTCTGGCCATCCTGAAGGCGCTCAAGACCTTCGCGGAGGAATACATCCGCGCCAACAAGGGGATCGCCCCGGCGGAATTCGCCGCCTTTGGGACAGGGCTCAGCAGCGGGACCAGCGGCATTCGCAGCCTCTCCATCGCCCCCGGCGGGATCACCCAGTTCATATACCCGACGGGAAGCAACGAGAGTCTGACCGGGCAGGATCTTCTCCACGACGCCCGCCCGCAGATCCGCGCGGACGTCCAGCGCGCCGTCCGCTCGCACCGGATCGTGATCAGCGGCCCTTATGCGCTTCGCCCCAAGGGACTGGGACTCGTCGCAAGACAGCCCCTTTACACCGGGGACAGCCTCTGGGGCCTGGTCTCCGTCGTCCTGGACCTCCCCCCCATCCTCACCGAGGCGGGTCTGGATTCCCCGCCGCAGGGTCTGCAGATCGCGCTGCTGGATCGTTCCGGCCGTCTCCTGTCCGGGAAGAAAACCGTACTGGCGGAAAACCCCGTTTTCGTTCAGGTCGACATCCCCGACGGATTCTGGAAACTGGCCGCCCTGCCCGCGGAGGGCTGGACCGCGTCCGTGGAAAAACCCCTCCTCCAGTTCCACTCAATAACACTGGCGATCGCCATCCTGACAGCCCTTTTGATCGGTCTGGCGGCCGGTTACCGGGCGCACCTGACCCTGGCCGTGCGCCAGCGGACCG
>JAPLJY010000309.1 GCA_026388345.1 Deltaproteobacteria bacterium | reverse complement strand
CAAAGGCACCGGCTCCTTCCGGATCTGACGGGAGACCACCAAACGGCCCACGCGTTCGGCCTCCGCGAACAGCCGCCGCTTGATCCATCCGGCATCCGCCATCCGGACCCTGATCCGGGAAGCCAGATCCTCCCAGAATCGGGAGGCGGTGATGATCCGCGCGGGGCCGATTTCCCGGAAATCCTCCTGTACCGTCTCCGGCATTTCCGGAAAGTTCATCGTCATCCCGCCGAGAAGCGCCACGCCGAGGCCCCACATCTGATCGACAATCCAGGCGGGAGGAGACATGGAAATCCAGTTCTCCCCGGGCCGGATATTGATCGCCCGGACCCAGCTCTCCCCCATTGCCGTCAAATTACGGTGCGCCAGTCTGGCCATCTTCGGCAGGCCCGTCGTCCCGGAGGTCTGGATCATCAGTGCCGTTTCCTCGGGTCTCCCCCGCCTCAATTCAAGCTCAAAAAGATCGGGTTGCTCATGATCCAGCGTTTCGCCCTTGATGAGCAGATCCCAGAAGGAAATGATCCAAGGATCATCCCGATAGGAACCCATGCCCGTCGGATCGATGTAGATCACGTTCCGGACATGGCCGAGCCTGTCGCGGACGGCGATCATCTTATCGACCTGTTCCTGGTCCTGGGCAAAGACGAAAGACGCCCGGATTCGTTTCAGGGATGTGGACAACTCGTCGGCGACGGCCGATGTGAAGAGGTTCAAGGTGATCCCGCCGACGGCCTGTGTTCCCAGTTCTGAAAAAAGCCATTCCGGCTGGTTGCCGGTAATGAGTCCGGCCGTCTCCCCTCGCCGGAAGCCGAGGGCGATAAGCCCCAGACCGGCATGTTTTACATATCGAAGATAATCATCCCAGGTATGGGTCTTCCAGATACCGTAGGCTTTTTCCCGGATCGCTGCATGGGTGTCGCCGAAACGCGCCGCTTGCGACGCGAGGAGCTGCGGCAGCGTTCCCGCAAAGGATATGATGTGCTCGTCACTTTCCAAAGGAAACCCCTTCCCTCTCACACCGTATCCTCATCCCCGAGATAGGCCTTGATCACTTCCGGATGACGGATGATTTCATCCGGCGTGCCTTCCGTCAGCTTTTCACCGAAATTCAGCACGGCGATCCGCCGGGCAATGCTCATGACGATCGACATGTCATGTTCGACGAGGATCATCGTCTGTCCCCAGTCCCGGTTCATCTGGAGCAGAAAACGGACCATGTCCTCCTTCTCTTCGAGATTCATGCCTGCAAAAGGTTCGTCCAATACGAGGAGGGCCGGTTCGAGGGCTAGGGCGCGTCCCAGTTCCACCCGCTTCATCATCCCATAGGGCAGAGCGCCGACCGGCTTGTTACGGACCGACTGGATTTCCAGAAAGTCAATGATCTCTTCCAGGATTCGCCGATGGCGCATCTCTTCCCGACGGACCGACGGCAGAAAGAGACAGGCCGGACCAAGACCGTAACGACAGTGCGTGTGGCGGGCAAGAAAGAGGTTGGACAGAACCGTCATTCCCGGAAAGAGCTCGATATTCTGAAACGTGCGCCCAATCCCGACCCGGACAAGTTCGTGCGGAGGCAAATGGGTGATATCCACGCCGTTGAACAGAATACTTCCCTGCTGCGGACGGTAGAATCCCGTGATGCAATTGAGCAGGCTGGTCTTTCCGGCGCCGTTGGGACCGATAATCGCGAACAGTTCACCCGTCCGGACGGCGAGATGGATGTCGCCAAGGGCCATTACCCCGCCGAAACGCAGGGAAACCCCTCGGATCTCCAAATCCGCACGCCTGGTGTCCGCATCTCTTTGGTTGTAAATGGACGGCCGCCCCCGGAACGCCTTCATCGTGTGTTTCCATCGCTTCTTGTCACTGAATTACCCCGTCCGCCGTTGATGTGGCCCTATTTTTGGAGTTTGATCTTCTCTTTCCCGGGAATGTAGAAGTTGGTCAGCGGGGTAAAGGAGCCGTCCTCCTTCACTTGGACCATCCGGCCCCGGAAAGAGGCGCCGTGATCCGTCGCGGTGTAGGTCACAGCGGGGATCAGACCGCCGAAGTCCTCCTGCCGGAAGGATTCCATGGCCCGATTGATCGTCTCAGGGTTGATCTCTTTTGATTTTTCGGCTGCACGGGACATGGCCCGCTCCATGATCATGGCCACAGCGACCCCCTCCCAGTAAGAGGCGTCGAATTTATCAACGGTCTTATAGCGTTTCCACAGCTCTTGCATCACCTTCATGCCCGAAATATTGTCCACGGGGAGACCTCCCGGAAACTGAATCCGGAGACGGTTCCGGGTCAGCCCTTGCCCCATCCGGAAGAAATCAGGGTCGGTCGACGTCCAGGTTCCGAAGAACGGCGGATCATAACCTATCCGATCCGCGCTCCTGAAGGCAGTGATGATGGTGGCCGGAAGCATCTGGATGAAGAGATACTCCGCGCCGCTTTTCTGCAGACGGAGCAGCTCCGTTGTCAGATCGACGGTCTGGGGGGGGAATTCCTCGATGGCCACAATGTTGATGTTCTGTTTCTCGGCGTATTCCCGGGTCGGTTTGTGGATGGAGCGGCCATATGCGTTGTTGTAGGTCAGCAGTCCAACCTTCGGCGGCTCCTTGCCTTTGTGGATGGCGAGGATGTAGTCAAGAACCGCCTCACAATCCAGGCGGTAACTCCCGAAGGGAAGGTACATGTATTCCATCGGCGGCTCGAGGATCTCCCAGCTTGTTGAGTAGTTGATTGTCGGGATCTGGTATTTCTGGATGATCGGCTTGGCGGCCAGTCCTTCACCGGCCCCCCAGGTGGCGATCATGTCGACCTGATCCTGCACGGCAAATTTTCTGACGGCTGCCACCGCCTCCGGTACTTTGTAGCCGGTATCCACCAGGATCATCTCGATCTTGCGTCCGGCAACGCCTCCCTTGACTTCGTTCACATATCGGAAATAGTCCTGCTGCCCTTTGGCATGGAACTGCCCCCAGGTGGATGCCGGGCCGGTCAAGTTGATGGCGGCGCCGACCTTGATATTTTTGGAAATTCCCGTTCCCGGCCAGAGCAGAACAAGGGCCAGGCTGCTTAAAATGATGACTCTTTTCGCGCTTCGCATATTCCCCTCCTTAAAATAAAAAAACCGTGAAAACATCCACGGCTTGCTGAAAAACAAAAAACCGTGGGCGACGATCAGGTCTGTCCACGGCGTATGACCCATGAAAGGGTTACAGACGCGGCGGGCAGACCCCGATAAAGAAGCCAAAAAAGCCGGTAAAGCCGCCCCGCCGAAAATTTCTCAATCCCATTACACCGGACATCGTCTACTCTCCTTGTATTTTGACCTATAAAACAGGAGAAGTGCCATTGTCAAGGGAAAATTGATTCGATCAAGGCCGTATCCCCAATTTTTCACTGCGGTAATGAAGGGAATCGTAGCTGATTTTGAGAAGCTCAGCCGCTCGGGTCTTGGAACCCCCGGCCTTTTCCAGTGCTTGTTCGATCAGCCGCTTCTCAAATTTTGCAAGTTCATCATTGAGATCAAGGCCAATGTCAGACATCTCATAAATGGGAAAGTATCCTTTATCGCCCATGTCTTTTGTCATGATTAGGTTTTCCGGAAGGATGATGTTCGAGGTCTCCAGGGCGATGCTCCGTTCGATGATGTTCTCCAACTCCCGGATATTCCCAGGAAACGGGTACTGCATCAGCAGTTCCAGTGCATAAGCGGATATCGTCTTGATCTCCTTGCCAAATTCATGCGAATACTTTTCGATGAAGTGTTTTGTCAGAACCGGAATATCCTCCTTCCGCTCCCTGAGAGGAGGCAGATGAAGTGGAATGACATTCAACCGATAATAGAGATCCTCTCTGAAGGAGCCTGTTTTAACGGTCTCCGCGAGATTTTGATTTGTTGCGGAAATAATGCGGACATCGACATGGATGTCGTCGGCGCCTCCGATTCGGCGGAAGGTCTTTTCCTGGACAACCCTTAGAAGCTTGACCTGAAGCAATCTTGGAAGCTGTGTAATTTCGTCCAAAAATACGGTTCCCCCGTGGGCGATCTCGAAAAGCCCTGCCTTGTCCGAATAGGCGCCGGTAAAGGATCCCTTGATATAACCAAAGAGCTCGCTTTCCAGGAGGTTCTCAGGGATGCCCCCGCAATTGATGACCACAAAGGGCATATTCCGGCGGGAACTGTTCTCATGTATCGCCTGGGCCACGAGCTCCTTGCCCGTGCCGCTCTCGCCGAGGATCAGGACATTTGCGGGCGTGTCCGCGACCTTTTTGATCGTCGCATAGACCTTGACCATCTCCCGACTGTTCCCGACCATTTTCCCGAAGCCCAAGGCTTCTCCCACCTCCTTCAGAAATAGGGCGTCGTCCTGTTTTACCCCTTTAGCGGCCAGGGCGTTCCGAACGATCCGCTTAAGGTCCTCGATCGCGAAATCCTTTTCGATGTAGTCATAGGCCCCCTCCTTCATGGCGGTGACCGCCGTTTCTCCGGACGCATAGGCTGTAATCAGGATGACCATCGTTTCCGGAGCAAGTTCCTTGACCTCCTTGAGAAAGCCGATCCCATCCATCTTCGGCATCTTGAGGTCCGTGATGATCAGATCGAATTTTTCCTTCCGACATCGTCCGAGGGCCTTTCCCGCATCGCCGGCGGTGCTGACAAGGTATCCCTCACGGGTCAGCATGATCTCCAGAAATTCCCGCATCCCCTGATCATCGTCCACTACAAGGATCTTGGCCATTGTTCTTCTCCACCTCTACTACGAAATGATCCGGTTCCCGTCAGCAGGGAAAATCCGGCAGGGAAGCCATATCGTGCAGGCCGTTCCCTTCCCCTCTTCACTTTGAATATCGATTTTCCCATTGTATTCTTCCAGAATCCGGCTGACTACCGCCAGCCCCAGCCCCGTTCCCGTATCACGCGTCGTATAGAAAGGTTCAAAAATCTTTTGAAGCCGATTTTTTTTAATACCACAGCCCGTGTCGTGAATTCGGATTTCCACACCGTCTCTTTCATCATTGCGGCGGCCATGCGCTTCAACCGTCAACGCACCCCCATCCGGCATGGCCTGTATGGCGTTTAGAATCACATTCCAGAGAACCTGTCTGCTCTCCGTTCGGTTGGCGTGAATGGATAACGGATCATCCTTCAGGTGGAGGTCAATCTGGACGGGTTCATGCCAGTCCGGAACAAAGTGAAGAGAATCGAGGATATCCATGATCATATCCCTGAGATCGATCTCTTCCCGAACCCCCGGGGCCGGTCTTGCCATCAGGAGAAAATCCTTCAGAAAACTCTCCAACTGATCCTTTCCCCGGAGGATGATCTGCATCAGTTTCCGATGGGTTTCGCTATGGGAAAGATCCTGACTCAGCATCTGAATCGAACCGCTCATGGAGGCGAGTGGGTTTCGGATTTCATGCGCAAGGCCGGCGGCCATCTCGCCGATAAAGGCAAGCCTCCGGCTCTTTTCCAGAGATTCCCTCATTTCGTTGATTTCCGTCAGGTCCTGGAAAACGATGATGTTTCCGATTGTTAAGCCCCGGGGATCGCGGAGGGGCGACAGGGAGCCGCCGAGGCTCAGGCTTCGCCCGTCACCGGAATTAAACGTTGTTTCAAATCGGATTCTCGCTGTCTGTCGGTACCCGTCGGGGTTTTTCTCTTTCGGCAGGGGTGGAAAATTCGGAAAAACGTCAGAGATGATCCGGTTTTCGACTTCTCGAAACAAAAAGCCGGTGATCTCGGCGGCGGCCCGGTTGAAGGATTTGATCTGTCCACCCAGGTTAACGGTCAGGATGCCCGTATCCACCGATTCGATGATGCTCCGGTGCAGCAGATCGAGTTGAGCGAAGGCGTTCTGTTTCTCCGCGAGGAGGGTCCGCGTCTTTTTCTCCTGTTCGACGACGAAACTCGTAAGGAAGGCGATGAAATAAAATGAGAGGATGTGGATTATGATCCTCATGAAAACATATGCGGCGTTCGGGAAGTAATCCTGGACGGGGGTCGAAAAGACGGGATAGATCACCCCATAGAATTCCAGGTCGACGAAAAGTCCGTAAAAAATACCGGCTGCAGATGCGATGACGAGACCGCCCCGCCTTCCCAGAAAGAGGACGGAATAGATGATGACCAGGGGATAAAAAACGGAATAGATACTGTGGATACCGCCGGTCGCATACACCATTCCCGTGATCAGAATAACGTCACAGAGACTCTGGATATAGATGTTCCATAAAAGATTTCGGACATACTTCAGCAGAAAAAGATAAACAATGGAAAGGATATACGTCAGAAGAATCGTCTTGAAAAGTGTGGACGCCGATATCGTCGAAATGGTCTCCATCCCCTTGACATCGACGAAGGTGGCGATCCCGAGAAGGAAGGTAACGATGGCGACCCTCGACAGCATCAGCCAGCGGAGACGGGGTGTCGTGTTTTCAGAAAGCATCCTATTTTTGGTCATATGGACTCACGACCTGTTTGCGTTTGAATAAAATATGGAAAGAGAACTCACCGACAGGCTACTTTCAGTCTGGGAAAAAGTCAACATCGTTCACGGGCGGCGATCCAATTCATTACATTTCAGCCTCAGGCATCGCCTATCGGTAACTCCTCCTCAAGGATAGAGTTTCCATATCCGCAGGGGATATTCGGCAAGGGATATTCTGTTGACAGAAAGTCGGTTTATTTCTATGATTCCGATAATTCCTCTTCCGTCACCTCCTTTTCCGAACTTCTCAAGAAACCTGATCTCACGTATAGGCGGTTCAGCGATGACCAGACCGTTTCTACCTCTGGCGGCGGCACTCATGGCGGGCATCTCCTTCGGAAGCCTTTACCGGATTCCAGATCTACCCGTTCAGGTCTCTCTGGTCATTGTCCTGATTCTGATTTTCCTGATTCTAACATTCAAAAAACATACGCTGATCCATTCATTCCTTCTCCTTTCCATTTTTCTCCTCGGCATCCTCGACATGAATCTGTACCGTCAGCCTTATGTCGGGGAAAATCATATTCTGAACTTTATCAGAAGTGAAATGGTTAGTGTCGAAGGGGTGATCTGCGAGAACCCTCAAGTATCACCTGAGAAAACGGAACTGGTCGTCTCCGCCTCCCGGATCATCCGGGACGGTAAATATGTTCCCGTTTCGGGACGTGTGCTCCTGAATATTCGCGAGCCCTATTCTTTCCACTACGGGGATTTCATCCGCTTCCATACCAGGCTGAGGATCCCGCGGAATTTCCATAATCCCGGAGGATTCGATTACGAAACCTATCTCCGTTTCCGGGGAATTCTGGTGAGAGGGTTCGTGAAAGATGCCGCGGGTTTTGTCGTTCTGCGCAGAGAGAGAGGAAATCCGCTCCGGACGGTGCTGGAGCATTTTCGCGACCTGATCCGCAATACTATCTTGGAAAAGGCCCCGGGAACGGAGGGAAAGATCATT
>JAPLJY010000232.1 GCA_026388345.1 Deltaproteobacteria bacterium | reverse complement strand
CCTGATGTTTCTCCTGTCTTCCTCTCCATGATGAATCCGGAGGGCAACCTCCGCGAACTTATCACCCACGTTATCGAAGTTCTTCTGGATATATTCATGAAATTCCCTGAGGACCTTCTGCGGCGACGGTCCGGCCTCCGGCTTTACCACGGCAGAACGGTTGTCACGCCACATGATCGCCACCGAAGAGGGGATCAACGCCGCTTCGGTATTTCCGCATACGGGACAGGCGATGAGTTTTTTCGCCGTCTGCACTTCGAAGGCCCCCCTGTCCTTGAACCATCCCTCGAATTTATGGCCGTCCCGACATTTAAGATCGTAGATGATCACGATTTTCCCCCGAAAATGAGTCCTGCTTTATTCCTACCATGTCGATCCCGAAAACACAAACAGGATCTTCTTTCAGGGAACCCCGGAAGTAAAGCTACCCGCCCACAGGGCGGGGCTTCCCGGCAAGGAAGCTGGCTGTTTTTTATTGTGCCCCTTATCCCCGCCTATACGGCGGGGCTTGCGGGTTGCGCTCCCGGTCGCGACACCGCAACTTGTTACGGGCACATCCGCTGCGGGGAAACGAAGATTTCGCGCTTTTTCCCATAAGCTTAAAAAAAGGATGGACAATTCATTTCAAATTGGTTATGGATGGCGGGTGTCGGGATGTGGCCCAGCTTGGTAGGGCACTGCGTTCGGGACGCAGGAGTCGCGCGTTCAAATCGCGCCATCCCGACCATTTTTTTATTCCTTTCCCGCACAAACCCGCGGACCGCAGCATTTCCCGCCCGTCCCTGAAGATCGTGTCCCCCGTTCTATCCCGCGGCCGCGGCCATCTGGAATATGGGCAGGTACATGGCGATGATCATCCCACCGACCACCCCTCCCAGAAACACCATCATGAAGGGCTCCAGCAGCGCCGTCAGGGCGCCGACCGCCGCATCCACCTCATCGTCATAGAAATCGGCGATTTTGGTTAACATGGTGTCTAGGGCGCCGGTGGCTTCGCCTACGGCGATCATCTGCACCACCATGGGAGGAAAGATGTCCGTTTCCATCAGAGGTTCGGCGATCGTTTTCCCCTCGCTGATGCTTTGCCTCGTTTTCATGAGGGCGATCTCGATGATCTTGTTTCCCGCTGTCTTGCTGACGATGCCGAGCCCTTCCATGATCGGAACGCCGCTCGACATCATGGTGGAGAGGGTTCTTGAAAACTTGGATACGGCCACTTTCTTCATCAGCGGACCAAAAACCGGGGATTTCAAAATCAGGGCGTCGACAATGAGGGTCCCTTTTTCGGTCGCGTAAAACCTTTTGAACCCGAAGAAGAGCGCCACCACAAAGGCCCCCATGTAGAGGAAGTAATCCTGCGCGAACTGGCTGGCATCCACCAGAAACTGCGTCGGTCCGGGCAGCTTCCCGCCCATCCCTTCGAACATCTTCTGGAAAACCGGGATGACCTTCAGCAGGAGGACGGCCACGACGCCGATCGAGATGACCAGAACGCTGATCGGATAGGTCATCGCCCCCTTGACCTTGCTCTTGAGTTTCATGGCCTTTTCCATGTAGCCGGAAAGACGCTGGAGAATCACGTCCAGGATGCCGCCGCTCTCCCCGGCCGCCACGAGATTGACGAAAAGGTCATCGAAGATTTTCGGATATTTCCTGAGGGCGTCGGTCAGCGTTGAGCCCCCTTCAATATCCCCCTTGATGCTCTCGATTACCTTGGAGAAGGTCTTGTTCTGCTCCTGTTTCCCGAGGAGGTCCAGACACTGGATCAGGGGGAGGCCCGCATTGATCATGGTGGCGA
Source organism: Deltaproteobacteria bacterium (assembly GCA_026388345.1). The sequence continues at coordinate 644 of JAPLJY010000232.1, read as the reverse complement.
AGATCCGGGCAAAAACCACCACGTCCTTCTCCGAGACCGACTGCTGGAGAAAGGGGATGTTTGCAAAGAGATCCTTGGGCTTTTTTTTGACGTTGATGGATTTGTATCCCTGCCTGCGAAGGAGGCTCCGGGCCGCCGCTTCGTCGGCGCTGTCAATCTCGCCTTTTTTCGACTCGCCCTTTTTTGTTTCCGCCTGCCACAAGAAGATCGGCATGACTATTTCCCCCATTTTCTGAGAATCCCAAAAAGGATTACCCCGGCCGCAACCGAAACATTCAGAGAAGCCACCTGCCCCCGCATCGGAATGGAGATCAGAAAATCGCACTTTTTCAGGATCAACGGTCGGATCCCTCGGCCCTCGCTTCCCATGACCAGGGCGATATTCCCCTGATAGTCCGGCGCCTGGATATCCATCTGCGCCTCTGCGTCGGCGCCATAGATCCAGAAGCCCCTCTCTTTCAGATATTCGATGGTACGGACCAGATTGACCACCATCGCCGTGGGCAGGTACTGAACCGCCCCCGCGGAAGCCTTTGCAACGGAGGCCGTTACGGAAGCGGCGCGGTTTTCCGGAATGATGACGCCGTTCGCCCCGCAGCAGTGGGCGGTCCGGATAATGGAACCGAGATTCTGCGGATCGGTAA
>JAPLJY010000274.1 GCA_026388345.1 Deltaproteobacteria bacterium | reverse complement strand
GGCGCCGGTCCCGGAGACGCGGAGTTCCATTCCCTTCAGGTCCTTCAGCGTCCGGACGGGTTTGCTCGTCATGAAATCCGCCGGCGGGCAGGTGAACAGCGTCAGGATCTTCACCTTCTCGAACTCCTTCGGTTTGTACTTGTCGATCAGGTCGGTGAGGACGAGGCTCGCCACGCGGGCGTTCGGGAAGCCGAGCGGCAGATCCACCGCCTCCGAGACGGGAAACCGCCCCGGTTGGTAGCTCATCGCGAAGTTCCCGATGTCGGCCGTCCCGGCGATGACGCCGTCGAAGATGTTCTTGGCCGGAAGCAGCGTCCCGCCGGGGAAGGTGTTGATCTTCACCTGGCCGTTCGTCCGTTTCTCGATCTCCTTGACCCACCGCTCCATCTGGACGCAGGGGAAGGTCGAGGCCGGCGGGAAGTTCGCGTAGGTGAGCGTGACGGGCGCGGCATTCACCGGCGCCGGCACAAGTGCGACCGGAATGGCCAGACACAGAATCGTCAGGATTGTCTTGAACAGAGCATCGATTTTCATCTTTCGCCTCCTTTAACTTCTTATTCTAAAACCCCACCCCATAAAGGGAGGTACCCTTTGCAAGGACCGCATTGGAGATTTTTCCGGGCACCATGCCACCACAGCGAAGCGACCGCCGGAAAACATGTTTGAGCGCCTTCAGGCGCGAGTTCGTTTTCCGGCAGCGGAGCGAGGATGCACATGGTCGGAAAAAGATCCGCGGCCCGGCAAGAGGCATCTCCCGTCATGCAACCCCCAGGCGGAAGCCTGTCAGGTTCGTTTCGAGCTGCTTTTCCGGTGAGATCCGCATCAGGACCGCCTCGACGGTGGCCGCATCGCAGAAAAACTTTCCCTGACGGACGGCAAACCCCAGCAGCACCAGGTTCGCGATGACGAGCGACCCGTGTTCCCGGGCGATGCGCGTCGCGTCGATCGCCTCTTTGTCCCCACCATTGGCCTCATTCATGTAGATCGCTCCTCCAGGTTTCAGGAACCCCCGGTGGACCTCCAGGTTTCCCGCGTGGAGGAAGAGGCCGATGTCGGCCTGTCCCGTCCGGATCAGCGGGCTCGTGAAGGGGCCGACCTTGATGTGGGAGATCACCGTCCCGCCGCGCATCGCCATCCCGTGCGTCTCCGAGGTGAGAACCTCCAGCCCCTTTTCGATGGCGGCCTCGGCGAGGATGCGCGTCACGAAGAGGACCCCCTGGCCGCCGATGCCGCTGACGACGATCTGCTGTTTCATGGCTTTTCCCCTTCCGCCCGGATCGCGCCCGCGGGGCAGACGTGCACGCAGACCCCGCAGCCGATGCAGCGGTTTTGATCGATCCCTGCCCTGTTTTCCTCTTCATCAAACAAGATGGCCGGGCATTCGAAGGTGTCGATGCAGGCCCGGCAACCGACGCAGTCGTCCGTGATGCTCATCGTCAATACCGCCTGTGCCTGGCGTGCCGCCCTGTTCACGATGCAGGGATGTTTGGCGATGAGGACGGCGATGTCCCCCTCCGGAGAACGGATGAAGGCGTCCGCCTCTTTGAGCGCGGTGGTGAAGGCCTCGATATCGTAGGGGTCGATCTCGCGGAGGTGCCGGACGCCGCAGGCCCGGACGAGGTCGGGAATGAAGACCTTTCGCCCTTCGCTTCCGTCCGCCCGGACGCCAAGTTGGGGGGTCGGCTGGTGGCCGGTCATCGCGGTCGTCGCGTTGTCGAGGATGACCAGGATGAAACGCGCCCCCTGGAAGACGGCGTTGATCAGCCCCGGAATCCCCGCATGGAAGAAGGTGGAGTCCCCGATCGTGACGACGATCGTCGGGAAATCAGCCCCGCCCGCGGCATAGGCGTGGTAGAAACCCGCCCCCTGGCCGATGCAGGCACCCATGCAGTGGCAGGTGTCCACGGCGCCGAAGTTCATCCCCAGCGTATAGCAGCCGATGTCACTGGGAAATATACCAGCGGGAAACGTGTCACGGATCGCATAGAAGGCCGCCCGGTGGCCGCAACCCGCGCAGAGCGACGGGCGGATCCCCTTCTTGGCGGCCGAAACAACCGGAGCCACGGGGAGATCGAGGAATTTCCGGAGGATCTCTTCGATGATGTCGGGCGAGAGCTCCCCCTGCCGGGGAACGTCGCCGGAACCCCGGCCGCAGACCAGGCTGTCGCCAAGCTGCATCTCGATCACCGCGTCCGTCTCCTCGAGGACGAGGATCTTGTCATAGCGTTTCCGGATCTCCTCGATGAACGGTTGGTGGAGCGGGTAGGCGAGGCGAACCTGGTAGAGGTCGATTCTTCCCTCCGGCCCCAGCGTATCGAGGAGCTCGGAGGCGTGGGCATGGGCGACGCCGGAGGCGACGATGCAGATCCGCGGCCTTGCGCCGTCGCCGGGGGTCAGGACGGGGGAGAAGGCCGCCTCCTTAGCGATCCGGTCGAGCTTTTCGTTCAAGAGACGGTGGAGTTCGGTGAGGAACTGCGGCGTGGCCACCCACCGGCCGGGGTTCTTTTCAAAACAGGCCTTCTGCTCCCGGGACTGCGGCGGGCAGCAGGCAACATTCTGGCGCGCGTGGCAGACGCGGGTCGTCGGCCGCAGCATAACCGGAATCTCATACTTCTCTGAGAGCGCGAAGGCCTCGGCCACCATCTCCCGCGCCTCCCGGGGCGAGGAGGGGTCGAAGACCGGCGCCTTGGCGAAATGGGCGAAGAGGCGGCTGTCCTGCTCCGTCTGGGAGCTGTGGGGTCCCGGGTCGTCGGCGGCGATCAGGATGAATCCCCCCTTAACGCCGAGGTAGGTTGCGCGGGTGAAGGGGTCGGCCGCGACGTTCAGCCCCACCTGCTTCATCGCCACCGCCGAGCGCCGCCCCGCCATGCTGTTGGCGAGCGCCGTCTCGCAGGCGACCTTCTCGTTGACCGACCACTCCGCGTGGAGCGCAGCACCCGTCTCCTTCGCGAAGGCGACGACCGCAGAGAGGATCTCCGAGGCCGGCGTCCCCGGGTAGGCGGCCGCCAGCGTGCAACCCTCCTCGACGAGGCCGCGGCTGATCGCCTCGTTTCCCATCAGGATTCTCTGTTCCGAATGATTGATCATTTCCTTGCCCTTGATTCGCTCCTTGAGGTTTTGCGTTCCCGTGACGGAATTTGAAGCTCCCTGCCCACAGGGCGGGGCTTGCGGGTTGCGCTCCCGGTCAAATAAAAAAAGGCCATGGGTTGTGCGCCCATGGCCTTGATTTTTTTGTGAAACACCGATCCGCCTTAGACCTGCACCCCGCTCCCTTTATGTGAGCTGCGCCACCACCAGAGGTTCGACGTGCGGTTCATGTTTCCCATAAAAACACCTTCCGGGGTGGTTCCTATCCGATCCGGAGAAAAAATGCAAGCATTTTTCTCCTCGATCCATTCCGCTGCCGTTCAACCCCGGTGGTCGAAGACGCGCTTCGCCTTGCGTTCCGTCCGGGGGAGACTCTGGTAGTCCACGATCTCCACCTTGCCGCTGACGAGCGTCTCCTTCCGGACCGCGCGCTCGATCTTCGCGGCGAGTGCGGCGTCGGCCTCCGGCCTTCCCGCATCCTCCCGCTCTACCTTGAGCACCATGTAGTCCTTGCCGTCCCCGTGGTGGTCGAGGTGGATCTGGAATTCACTCCCGATCCCCTTCTCGCGGGAGAGGATCTCGTCGATGTGGCTGGGATAGATGTTGACCCCGCGGACGATGAACATGTCGTCGGAGCGGCCGACGATCCGGTCGTGGCGGGGGAGAGGCGAGCCGCAGGGGCACTCTCCGGGGATCGCCCGCGTCAGGTCGCGGGAGCGGTAGCGGATGAGCGGGGCGCCCTCCTTCCGGAGCGTCGTGTAGACCATCTCGCCCACCTCGCCCTCGGAAACCGGTTCCAGCGTGTCCGGGTCGAGGAGCTCCAGGATGTAGTAGTCCGCCCAGTAATGGATTCCCGTGTGAAAGGTGCAGTCGAGACCGGTGCCGGGGCCGTAGACCTCCGTGAGGCCGGGGATGTCGAAGACGTGGTCGGCCCCGGTCAGGGTTTTCACCTTTGCGCGCATCGCGTCGCTCGACCGCTCGGCGCCGAAGATCACCTTCTTCACATGGATTTGATCGCGCAGGCCGCGCTTGGCGATCTCCTCGGCCAGCAGCAGCGCCATCGAGGCGGTGCAGCACAGCACGGTCGTCTGGAAATCGACGAGGAACTGAATCTGTAGATCGATGTTTCCCGGGCCGGCCGGGATCGCGAGCGCCCCAAACCGCTCGCAGCCGAGCTGAAATCCCACACCCGCGGTCCAGACGCCGTAGCCGACGCAGATCTGGACCCGGTCCTCGCGGGAAAGCTCTGCCGTTTCGTAGCAGCGGGCGAACATGTCGGCCCAGTCGTCGATGTCCCTGGCCGTGTAGACGAGGACCTTTCGTTTTCCCGTCGTTCCCGTTGAGGCGTGGAGACGGACGATCTGCGTCATCGGGACGGAGAGGAGCGGCCAGGGGTAGTGCTCCCGGAGATCCTGGGCGGTGACGAAGGGGAGGCGCTTGAGATCGACCAGGCTTTGGATCCGATCCGGTGTGACGCCGGCCTCCGACAGCCTCTTGCGGTAGAAGGGCGACCCCTCCCAGGCGTGGCGGACGGTCCATTTCAGGCCGGCCAGTTGGATGGCGGCCAGTTCCTCTTTCGTCTTGAATGCGGGCAGGAAGCTTCGGTTCATGGCATCTCCTTTCGGGGCATTCCGCTATCACATCCGGCGCGCAAATTCAACCCTGACGACTTCGTAAAAAGCAAATAAATCTTTTGTTCCGCGGAAAGATGATGCATAATCCGCAACGAAGATCGCGGGCAATCCGTATCGCTGATTGCCCGGAAATGCCCGGAGATGATAGAAAAGCAGGAAAGCGGTTTTTCAACTTTTTTCAAGAAACATCCGGCAGGTTTTTCTTATAAAAACAATAAGGAGGTGGCGTAATGAACCGAAAAACGTGTCTTCTGTTGTGCGGCATGGTGGTCCTTTGTGTTTTGATCCTGCCCGCGTCGGCCCCGGCAAAGACGGAGATCCAGTGGTGGCACGCCCATACAGGGTTTCTGGGTGATAGGGTCAACGACCTCGTCGCCAAATTCAACGCCGGTCAGGGCGACTATGAGGTCAAGGCCGTCTACAAGGGGAGCTATCCGGAGGCCCTGACGGCCGCCATCGCCGCCTACCGGGCCAAGAC
>JAPLJY010000064.1 GCA_026388345.1 Deltaproteobacteria bacterium | reverse complement strand
AACACGGCCTGTACGGACCTCGATCAGCTTCGGCGAACAGGCGAAACCGGCCACCCGCTTGATGCAGGACACCTCATGGTTCCGCCAGCGGATGCAATTCCCCTCATAGGTCCTGCCTTTATCGTCGCGCTTGATCTCCCGTTGCGTGCACTCCTGTCGCGTCTCCCGGTAATGGCTGTCGTTCCACGCGGACTGGGTTACGATTCCTGTGTAGATCCCCTTGGCTCCGACCAGGTCCCCGATCTTGGCAGCCGTTCCCGCATCCACCAACCCGCTCTGCCCGAGTTTCAGCTCGGAGATCGTCTTATCGATGGACGATCGGTCCACGACGGTGAAATACCGCTTGTCGTCGATGTTGATGCCGCCCAAAACCGCCTCGAACTCGGCCGTGGCGGCCGCTCCGTCCGGTCCGCCGAACGGCAGGACCGCAACGGTCTTTGTGAGGGAGGCCTCATGATAATCGGCGGGGAGCAGCATGTTCAGGCGGATCTGCGTCGCGCAGCCCGCGAGCATCCCCGTGATAAGAAGCAAGAGCACCCCTCTCGCCGCCCGTTTTACCTGCCCGGCATTTTTTATCATACACATCTCTTATTCTCCTATCGAGTCTCCCTTGAATCCGCCCGCTAGCGTATTCTCCGCGGCTTGCCGCGGGGAATGCAAGCAAAAACGATATGGTTTGTTCCTCTTAAGGATCGAAGATTCTCCGCAGCTTGCTACGGAGAATCTTCCAATGTTTCTTTCACCGCAGCCATGGTGTTTTTCAACAGCCTGTCATGGTTTCCATTCCAGCGTCAGCGCGTAGGGGGTGAAGTCCACGATTTTGAAGCGTCCCTTCTGGCGGAGGCTGTTTGCCAGGTAGAGGGAGTTCTCCGGATAGCCGACGACGAACTCGCCCATTCGTTTCTCTTCAACCTCCGTCACCCAGACGATCTGCTGCAGCATCCCCTTGATCTCCTGGTTTGCGTCGAGGTCGCTCACCCCGTTGACCCGGACGGCGACCTTCTTGACGCTTCCCTTAATGAAGGAGGCGATCTTGTCGAGGATGACGGGCGAGAGCTTCGCAGCGAGGCTCTCCATCCCCTTGGCTGCGGCGTCCTCCACACTGCCTGCGATCCCCTGGGCCTGATCGCTGCCGGCCGTCAGGATCTCCGTGTTCCCCGTTTTGCTGTTTCGGGCGACGATCCGGTAGGTGATCCGGACGGTCACGTTGTTGAAGGGCATGGAGAGGCCGTAGCCGATCGACTCTCCCTTCTTCGTGGAGACGGCATAGTCGATCTTGCCGATGATGATCACGTTGGAGAGGAACTTGTACATCAGGCTGCGGACGGTAAGCGTGCTGCCGCTCTTTACGGCCTTTTCGATCTCCGCGGCGTCGGCCGCGCGGGTCGGCGCGACGTCCACGACGCGGTAGCCCTGGTCTGTCAGTTTCCCGATCAGCGTCTCGGAGAGGATGTTCGTCTCCTCGTATATGTCGGCCTCCTTTGCCGAGGGTTTTTTCGCCGGAATGAAGACGGCGACGGCGTTGTTCAGGGAGAGGGCGGAGACCGCCTCCTGGGCCTTCTGCGGTTCGACGCAGGCGTCGATCCGGACGAAGACCGTATCGGCGCGGTTGTCCTGGGAGAGGACCTTGTAGCTCTTCACGACGCCGCCCACCTGGGTCTTGATGATCTCATCGACGAGGGTGAAGTCCTGGACGATGCTCCCCGCCTTGACCTCCGTGCCGACCGTCTGTTCGATGGCGGCCCATTTCGCCCGGGCGACCGCCTCCGTCTTCGCGGAGGGGATGTCGCTGCCGATGATGACCGCCTCGCCCTCCGCCTGCACGCATTTTTCGGCACAGAGGCCGGGCAGCGGAAGGAGCAGAAGCAGGATCAGACTAAACGTGATAAAGGATGTCCTGTGCATCGATACCGACCTCCATGAGGATTGATCGCCGGCGTCACCGGCGGGCGAAAACAGACCGCTATTCCGGTGAGTCCGTGGGCTTGACTCCGTTTCACCGGAACGGGTATGAACCCATGCACGATCCGGCGGCGTCCTATCGCGAATCCCTTTCACGTTGGACATAACTGAGATATACCCGAAAACGGACGGTTCTGTAAAGCGTTTCTTGCGTGACGGCCGGCGGCGGTATCATTCGTCATGTATCCAGATGCGGATCAGCGGTTTTGGCGATTACGCCGGGAAGAGGATCTGGGAGTGGGGGAAACGGGGTTCGAGGAACTGCCGGATATCGGCTTGCCCCTGTTGGTTTTCGACGGATTCGACCTCGCTCACGGGGACGCCGTTTTCCGTCCGGCGATGTTTCCAGGCGACAACATAGCCGGGGACGTTCAGGAACCGGCAGCCCTGGGTGCCGCAACAGGTACTCTCGACGACGGCGATCCCCACGACGACGAGGAGTTCCCGACCGCAGTAGGCCATCCGCTGTTCTTCAACGATGGTGTAGTGTCCGGCGATGAACCGGACCTCCGTGCCCGGTTCCTGGTGCTGGTATTCCGGCATGGTTCCCTCTTCTACTTCCCGATGCAGAAGTTTGCGAAGATCCGGTCGAGGACCTCCTCCGGCGTTGTCCGGCCGGTGATCTCCCCAAGGGCGTCCAGGGCCTCGCGGACTTCCAGGGCGATGAACTCCGTGGGGAGGCCGCCTGTCAGGCCGTCGCGGGCACGGACAAGTCCTGCAGCTGCCTTTTCGAGGGCGATTTTATGATGGAGATGCGCGATCATCACCTCCGACGACTCCTCTGCCGGTGTCGCGAGGATCAGGTCGCGGAGCGCCGCGGTGAGGCGGTCGATCCCGTCGCCGTATTTCGCGGAGATTCGGATGGCCGGGGGCGTCCCCTCGCGAAGGAGCCCCTTCAGCGATTCCTCTTCGAGGCGCGGGGGCAGGTCGGATTTGTTCAGGACCGCAAGCAGCTGTTTTGTGGTCATTTTTGCGAGGAGCTTCCGGTCGTCCGCCGTCAGTTCCGCGCTCCCGTCGAGAAGGACAAGGACGGCGTCGGCCGTTTCGATCCGCTGCCAGACGAGGTCGATCCCCTCCTTTTCGATGGCGTTCTCCGGGGGACGGAGCCCGGCGGTGTCGGTCAGACGGACGGGGATCCCCCCGAGATCGACGGTCTCTTCAATGAAGTCCCTGGTCGTTCCCGGAATGGAGGTGACGATCGCCCGCTTTTCGCCGAGGAGGCGGTTTAACAGAGAGGATTTGCCCACGTTCGGCCGGCCGGCGATGACGACGCCGATCCCCTCCCGGTAGATCCGTCCCTGATGGTATGTCGCGGTTAGGGATGCGATTCGGTCGATGATGTGCCGGATCTGGAAATGGGAGATTCCGGGCGTCTCCCCGACGCCATCCTCCTCGGAAAAATCGATGGCGGCCTCGATCCCGGCGAGAAGGTCGATGATCTCACTCCGTATCTCTTCGACCCGGCCGGAGAGTTTTCCCTTCAGGTGTCCGACGGCGGCGGCGAGCCCGGGTCGGGTCTGTGCGGTGATGATATCCAGGACGGCCTCCGCCTGGGTCAGGTCGAGACGGTCGTTCAGGAAGGCGCGCTTCGTGAATTCTCCCCGTCCGGCCGGGCGTGACCCGGCCCGCAGAACCTCTTCGAGGACGGTCCGAAGGATGAGCGGTCCGCCGTGACAGTTGATCTCCAGCGTGTCTTCGCCGGTGTAGGATCGGGGTTCCTTCAGAAAGGCGACGAGGACCTCGTCGAGGACGACGCCCGTCGCCGGGGAGACGATCTCGCCGTGGTAGAGGTGGTGGGAGAGAAAATGTCCGGGGAGCGAGGGGCGGAAAAGCCGCCGGGCGATCCCCTCTGCCGCCGGTCCGCTGACGCGGATCAGGCCGACCCCCCCGATGCCGGGAGGGGTGGCGATGGCTGCAATGGTGTCCCTGAAGGTCATGGGATCAGGGCCTCTCCCCTGTCGGGATGATCCGCCCGCGCCCGGTCCCTGCTTTGCGCACAATGGATGATGTGCGCCTGCCGTCAGTCGTCGGCCCGGTCCGGGCCGCGCCGGGCCGGCAGGATCACGATTTTCCGGTATTCGCCCTCGCCGCGGCTCTTCGTCGTCAGGGTTTCGTCGTTCTGCATGGCCATGTGGATGACGCGGCGGTCGTGGGCGTTCATGTGGCCGACCGTCACCGGTTTCTGCGTCTTCTTGACCTTTTCGCCGAGCCTCACCGC
>JAPLJY010000262.1 GCA_026388345.1 Deltaproteobacteria bacterium | reverse complement strand
GACCTTTCGCGAACCCCCTGCCCGGGACCGGACGGATGATCACAGACGTTGAAACAGGTGCATGTGGGACAGACGAACGTACAACCGCCGCACTGGATGCATTTAAGTCCGAAGCGCTCCCACACCCCCTCGTCGGCGGTGCGGTCCTTCAGCCGGTTCATGGCCGTAGGCAAGGAATCCACCCGGGAGATTTCCCCGACGGACCTCTGCCGGAAGGCTTCGACCTTCTCGCCGGCAAGATCGTCATCCAGATCGGCAAGCGGAAACAAAGATAGTGCCGCTTCGCCTTTCGCGCTTCCTATCTCGACGATGAAAAACTCACCGGCGTCAAAGAATTGCAGATCGAAACCCTTTCGGGCAACGGGGCCGCTTTCCATCGTGGTGCAGAAGCAGGTCTCGTTCTGCGGACCCGGGCAGGCCATGACCACGGTTGTGGCCGCATCCCGCTTCGCTGCGGAATAGGCATCGCACCGGTCCCGGGTCATGAAACTCGCAGACTGGAGGAGCCCCATCATGTCGCAGGAACGAATCCCGAACAGCAGGGTCTTCCTGGCGGCGAGGACCTCACGGTATTCACCTTTTTCCACCGCAAAGATCACCTCGCTCTGGGGGAAGAGTGCGGACTTGGGAAGAAACGGGGTCTTTTTGTAATCGAGAGTGAAGGAATCTTCATCAAAGGTATCGAACAGGCAGTCTCCGTTGATTCCCAGGGTCGGCGCCAGGACGCGGTATTCCCCGGCCCAGTGTTTCAGGAGGTTCGTAAGCTCGCTCTTGGCCAGTTTTTTCATATGCATCTCCTCACTTTCACGGCGCATCCCTTGTATTCGGGGATCTTAGCCGTTGGATCCAATGCCGGATTGGTCAGCACATTGATCGGGGATTCATGGAAGTGGAACGTGGAAAAGACGACCTTCTTCGGCACGCATGTCGTGACCTCGGCCCTGGCCTTTACGGAACCCCGCCGCGATGTGATTTCGACCATGTCGTTGTTCCGGATGCCCAGATGCTTCGCGTCCTCGGGATGGATCTCGACCAGCGCGGCAGGCGCCTCCCTGCTGAGCAGGCTGGTCCGCCGTGTCATGGTGCCGGTGTGGTAATGGAAATAGATGCGCCCGGTCGTCAGCATGAAGTCATATTCCTCATCGGGCGTCTCGGCGACCGGCCGGAAGTCGCAGGGGAGAAACGTCCCCCTGCCTTTGGAAAACCGGTCCCGGTGCAGGTAAGCCGTGCCCGGATGCTCTTCGCTCAGGCAGGGCCATTGCAGACCGTGGGAGGTTTCGAGCCGGGGATAAGTGATTCCCGCGTAAGAAGGCGTCAGCAGATTGATCTCCTTCATGATATCGGCCGTGGAGCCGTAATTCATGGGGTAACCGGAAAGGCGGCTCACCTCGCAGATGACCTTCCAGTCCGGCCGGGCCAGACCGGGGGGGGGTACGGCCTTCCGCGAGAGCTGGACCCGCCTCTCCGTGTTGGTGTACGTGCCGTCCCGCTCGGCAAACGATGCCGCCGGCAGCACGACATCCGCCTTTTCCGCGGTCTCGGAAAGGAAGATGTCCTGGACCACCAGAAAATCGAGACTGGAGAGCGCCTGTTCGATATGCGAGGTGTCGGGATCGCTCATCATCGGGTTTTCCCCCATGACGTAGAGGGCCCGGACCTCCCCCCGGAGCGCCGCCGTCATCATCTCCCCGATCGTCAAGCCGGGCTTGTCG
>JAPLJY010000244.1 GCA_026388345.1 Deltaproteobacteria bacterium | reverse complement strand
CGGAACCTTTGCCCGCGGCCAGATGGTCAAACCATTTGAGGATGCCGCCTTCTCCCAGGAGAAGAACGCAATCGGTCCTGTGGTGGAAACGGATTTCGGTTTTCACATCATTCAGGTCCTCGATCATCAGGCTTCGCAGGTTGTGAAGCTGGATACGGATACGAAGCAAAGGATCAACACCTATCTCGAAGGTGAGAAGCGGAAAAGTGCCTTCGACGGGATCGTAAAGGGGTTGAAGGCTGCCGCGAATATCGTGGTTTACGGAAAGTAAGCGGAGGGCGGGATGAGACGCCGCAGCGCGGGAAGGGTCCATGACCGTCTCTGGTATCTCGGTCGGGAGGAATCGGGCGTATATCTGCTGGAGGGGGATTCCTCTTCGCTGATACTCAGCGGGGGGATGAGCTATCTGGCGCCGATGGTCTTAAGCCAGCTCCATGCGTTCGGCATCGATGAGGGAAGAATAGGGAAGCTCCTGATCCTCCATGCCCATTTTGATCATGTCGGACTGGTTCCCTTCTTCCGACGCCGTTATCCCGCGCTCGAGATTTTTGCATCGAAAAGGGGTTGGGAAATCCTGCGGATGCCGAAGGGAATCGATACGATCAACGCCTTCAGCCGCCTGGTTGCGGAGAGGATGGGCGTCACCGGGTGCCTGGAGGGACGGGATCTGGAGTGGCGCGACGACGTCGCAGGCGAAGCGGTTTTCGAAGGGGATGAAATCGATCTCGGCGGCATGACCGTCCGGGTCCTCGAAACGCCCGGACACTCATCCTGTTCCCTGTCGGCCTATTGTCCGGAGATTCGGGCCCTCTTTCCCTCGGATGGGGCCGGCATCCCTTACGAGCAGGCGATCATTCCGTCGGGCAATTCAAATTTTACGCAGTATCAGCAGAGCCTGCAAAAACTGGAACCTCTCGCGGTCGACATTCTCTGCGCCGATCATTACGGCTATGTCACGGGGCCGGAGGCAGCAACCTACATTTCCGGAAGTATCGATGCGGCGGGCCGGAAAAGGGCGCTGATCGAAGAGGTTTACCGGCGGACACGTTCCGTGGACGAAACCGTGAAGGAGCTGGTGGCCGAGATTTACGCCAACCACCCGGCCTATTTTCTCCCGCCGGAGATCTATGCCGGGGTCTATCGCCAGACGGTCCGCCACGTTGCCGGAGCGCTGGAGAAACAGGTATATTTGAATGAAAAAAAAGAGAGGCTGCATGCACGAGGTTGATCTTCTGGTATTCGATCTGGATGGAACCCTGATCCGCTCGGGCGACGATCTGGCCGCTGCGGTAAACCATGCCCTGAAAACAGTCGGGCTGCCGACCCTGACCCTGGAAACAGTCCGCGGATTCATCGGCGACGGGGTCAAGATACTCATGAAAAGGGCCGTCGGACCGGATGCCCTCGAACATTACGACCGCGCAATGGATCTGTTTTCAGCATACTATACGGAACATCTGCTGGACCGGACCACGCTTTATCCGGATGTTCCGGATGTCCTCGATTATTTCGAAGGGAAAAAAAAGGCGATTGTGACCAATAAATTGCTGGGATGCACCCTGCAGATTGTGAAGACCCTCGGGATCGCCGACCGTTTTCTGGAGATCATCGGCCAGGACAGCACCCCCTTCAGGAAGCCAGATCCGCGGCTGCTGCAGCATGTCATGGCGAAGTGGGGAGGAACGCCGGAACGTACCGTGGTGATCGGCGACGGCGTGAATGATATCCTTCTCGGCCGCAACGCCGGGGCGCTGAGCTGCGCATTTCTCAACGGCATCACCGGGAGGGACAAACTGCTTGCCCTTGCCCCCGATCTGACCTGTGAGACCTTGTCGGGTTTAAAGACATTGCTCTGTTAAGGCATTCGTGCCGGCTATGCTGAATCAAATCAGGAAAACGATTGAAACCCACTCCATGCTGGAGCAGGGAGATCATCTCGTCGTGGCGGTTTCCGGCGGGCCCGATTCCGTGGCCCTCCTTCGCGCCCTTGCGCTTCTGACGGACGAATTCCGGCTGCGTTTGACGACGGCTCACCTCAATCACGGCCTACGGGAAGAGGAGGCGGATGAGGAGGAGGCGTTTGTCCGCCGTCTCAGCGACGGGATGGGGATCGCCTGCATCTGCAAAAAGACGGATATCCGTGCGCTCAAAGAGGGGAAGCGGCGGTCGCTGGAGGAGATCGGCCGGGAGGAGCGCTATCGCTTTCTCCAGGAGACGGCCGAAAAATGCGGGGCCGTGAAAATTGCGGTCGGACACCATCGCGACGATCAGGCGGAGACCGTCCTGCTACACCTGCTCCGGGGAAGCGGGCCGGAGGGTCTCCGGGGAATCCTGCCGGTGCTGGACGGCCGGATCATCCGCCCCCTTCTGGATGTGGGAAGAGCCGACATTCTCGCATTTCTAAGGCGCGAAGGGCTCACGTACCGGTCGGACAGCTCAAACGAGAGCCCCCTTTTTCTCCGCAACCGGATCCGGAACGAGCTCATTCCGGGGTTGGCGGCGCACTGCAATCCGCGGCTGATCGAGGGGCTCTGTCAAACCGCCGGGATCATCCGCCGGGAGGATGATTATCTCCGGGGCGTCGTCCGGCAGATCATCCGCCGCTTTGGAATTGACCCGGGCAGCGAGGAGGTCGCGCTTCCCGTTGCGGACTTTCTTGTGTTGCATGAAGCCATCCAGGGACGCATTATCAAATGCCTCCTGGAAGGCGCCGCCCCGTTGCGAAACGGCATCGGTTATCGGCATATCGAAGCGGTTCTGGTTCTGGCCCGCCGGTCGGTCGGTCGATTCATTTCCCTGGATCTCCCTTTCGGGATCCGCGTCGAACGAAAGGGGGGCATCCTCCGGATCAGAAAAGAGGGAGAGCGGAGGGCGAGAAAAAATGACGGGAAGAAAAAAAATCCGCTCCGTTTTGAATACCGGGTGGATATTCCTGCGACGATTCATCTAAGTGAAATTGACAGGACCATCCGTTTGGAATGGATCGAAAAACCCCAGATCCGGGAGATGAAGGACAGGCCGGAGACCGCCTTTATGGATTATGAATGCATGACCCTTCCCCTGATCCTCCGAAACATGCGGCCGGGAGACAGGGTAGCGCCTCTCGGGACGGGGGGAACGAAGAAGTTGAAAGACTATTTCATCGATCGCAAGATCGCCGCTACATGCCGGGGCGAGATTCCCCTGCTGGTCGATGCCGGGTCGATCATCTGGATTGCCGGTGAAAGAATCAGCGAACGGGTTCGGGTGACTGAAAAGACGAGAAAGGTATTGAAGGCAGAGATCGTCGTTTCGGGCAAACCGTCAGAAATAATTTGAAATAAATGGACCGATATTATAAGAAACATATATTGATGAGATTCGACATCGGTTGTCGAATAATGAGCGCCGTGTTCAGATATTCAAATTAAAGGAGAAAAGATATTGAATCCCCTACAGAAAAATATTGCACTGTGGCTTGTAATCAGCCTGGTATTCGTGATGATCTACCACCTTTTCAATCAGCCGAAGACCGTCCAGACGGAGATCATCTACAGCGATTTTTTAAGTTATGTGGACAAGACCCAGGTTGCCGAGGTGACCATCCAGGGGGAAAACATCTCCGGCAAGTTGACCAACGGGACGATATTCAAGACCTATGCCCCCAAGGATGCGGGTGTAATCGGCATGCTCAAGGACAAGGGGGTCCGTATCTCCGCAAAGCCGGCGGATGATTCCCCCTGGTACATGACCCTTCTGGTTTCCTGGCTTCCGATGCTGCTTCTCATCGGGGTCTGGATCTTCTTCATGAGGCAGATGCAGGGCGGCGGGGGCAAGGCGATGGCCTTCGGGAAGAGCCGCGCCCGTCTCGTGACGGACAAATCGAAAAAAGTGACCTTCGCCGATGTGGCCGGTGTAGAAGAAGCCAAGGCCGAACTTGAGGAGGTTATCGATTTTCTTCGAGATCCCAAGAAATATACGAAATTGGGGGGGCGCATCCCCAAGGGGCTGTTGCTCGTCGGGCAGCCGGGCACCGGAAAAACCCTGCTTGCCAGGGCGATCGCCGGGGAGGCGGATGTCCCATTCTTAAGCATCAGCGGGTCCGACTTCGTCGAGATGTTTGTCGGAGTCGGGGCTTCCCGCGTCCGGGATCTCTTCAATCAGGGGAAGAAGAACGCCCCCTGCATCATCTTTATCGATGAGATCGATGCCGTGGGACGTCACCGCGGCGCCGGCTTGGGAGGCGGTCATGACGAGAGGGAGCAGACCCTGAACCAGCTGCTCGTCGAAATGGACGGTTTCGAATCGAATGAGGGGGTCATCCTCGTATCGGCCACGAACCGGCCGGATGTCCTTGATCCGGCCCTTCTGCGGCCCGGACGCTTCGACCGCCAGGTCGTCGTGCCCCTGCCCGATGTCAAGGGACGGGAAAAGATCCTGGAGGTTCACGCCCGGAAGGTCCCCCTTGCGGAGGACGTCGATTTTGCCGTGATCGCCCGTGGAACACCGGGTTTTTCCGGCGCCGACATCGAAAACCTTGTCAATGAGTCGGTCCTCTATGCCGCCCGTTTCGACAAGGAAAAGGTGAACATGAGCGACTTCGAATACGCCAAGGACAAGGTCCTCATGGGTACGGAACGCAAAAGCATGGTCATCAGCGATGAGGAAAAGCGAAACACGGCATATCACGAGACGGGACATGCGCTCGTCGCCCGAATGCTGCCCGGAACCGATCCGATCCACAAGGTGACCATCATTCCCCGGGGACGCGCCTTGGGTCTGACACAGCAGTTACCCGTCGACGAAAAGCACACCTATCCGAGGGAATACCTTCTGAACAATATTATCATCCTGTTAGGAGGGCGCGCGGCGGAGGAACTGATCCTGAAGGATTTCACCACCGGTGCCGGGAACGATATCGAAAGGGCGACCAATCTCGCCCGCAAGATGGTCTGCGAGTGGGGCATGAGCGAGGAGATGGGTCCCCTGAGCTATGGGAAGAAGGAAGAACAGATTTTTCTTGGACGGGAATTTGCCACCCACAAGGATTATAGCGAGGAAACGGCCAAGAAGATCGACAAGGAGGTGTCCCGGATCGTCATGACGGGTTATGAGAGCGCCAGGACGATCCTGTCGGATCACATGGATCTTCTGAACCGGATTGCTGCGGAGCTCCTGGAAAAGGAAGTCCTGAACGGGCCGGAGCTGGATGACTTGATCAGCGCCGTAGCGTCTCGGGACGATTCAGATCCCGAGCGGCAGACAGCCGCGGCGGGATGAACCCCTGATGAAGGCGATCTTTCTATCCGACGTACACCTCAAGCGCCGTTCCGATCCCGGATATCAAAAATGCATGCAATTGTTCGCATGTCTCCGGGGAAGGGGCGTTGAATCCGGCCATTCGGGTGATGCGAATACCATCGTGATCGACCTTCTCGTCATCGCGGGTGATTTCTTTGACTTCTGGTTCGAAAAGGAAGGCCGCATTTATCCCGAATTCCGGCCGGTGGTGGAAAGTCTCGTTCAATTGAGGCAATCCGGGATCCGGATCTGCCTCTGCGAGGGGAATCACGACTTCTTCCTCGCCGACTATTTTTCCGGGAAGCTCGGGATCGAGGTCTACCCGGGGGATGCGGAATTTATGCTGGACGGCCTGCGGAGCCTCGTTTCGCACGGGGATACCGTGGACAGGAAAAACCGGAGGTATCTCGCGTTGCGGAGATTATTACGGAGTTCCTTTGCCTACAGGCTGCAGCGGGTTTTCCCTTTGAGATGGTTGTGGTGGATTGCCCGCTTCAGCTCGAAGGTGAGCAAGGATCGGACTGGTGACGCCACGGACCGGCTGATCGAGGTGATGCATCGTTTTGCCGTAGAAAAGTGCCGTGAAGGGTTTGATGCCGTTATTTTAGGCCACTGTCATGCGCCGTCCTATCGGGAAGAGCAGATCGGGGGGCGACGGAGAATTATTGTAACCCTGGGAGACTGGATCACCCATCACGACTACCTCCTCTACGAAAACGGCCGTTTTACCCTGAACCGCTTCCTGCCTGGGGGGTAGCATGGGTATCCGGTTTCTCTGCGATTCAAATCTTGGAAAGCTTTCGAAATGGTTGCGGATTCTCGGATACGACACCCTCTTCGATCGGGGGGATGCGGATCAATGTTTTATCCGGAAGGCCGGACGGGAGGGGAGGATCGCCCTGACGCGGAAGAGGAATCTTGGCGGCGATTCCGGACATCTCATCGTGGTGACGGCCGACCGGGTTGAAGGACAGATCGGCGAGGTCATGGAGGCCCTGTCGATAAAGCCGGATCCGAAGGACCGGATGACCATCTGTCTGAGCTGTAACGCGAAACTCAAGGCAGCGACGAAAGCGGACGTGGAAGAGACGGTTCCCGCCTATGTACATCAAAACTGCACTGATTTCAGAAAATGTCCGGACTGTGGAAAGATCTACTGGCCGGGGACGCATCCGCGGCGTGTCGAGGAATATCTCAGGATGCGCATTCCGACTCGTCCCCTTTGATCTTTTCGATGGCGTGCGGCAGCGCGGGGAGCAGGACGCCGAGATTTTCCTTGGCTCCCTTCGGGCTGCCGGGGAGGTTGATGATCAGGGTGCGACCCCGGATGCCCACCAGGGCGCGCGAGATCATTGCATGGGGCGTGACGGCCGCGCTCTGACGGCGCATGGCCTCCGCCATCCCCGGGATCTCCCGGTCGATGACCTCCCGGGTTGCGTCCGGCGTGACATCCCGCGGACTGACGCCGGTTCCTCCCGTAGTCACGATCAGGTCCGTCCCGCCGCCGTCGCTCCACTCCAGAAGGGTACGGCGGATCATCTCCCTTTCGTCGGGGACGATCCGCCGGCCAATGATTTCCATGCCCATCTCCCGGAGTATTCCTTCAACAACCGGACCGCTTCCATCCGCCCGTTCCCCGCGCGATCCGCGGTCACTCACGGTGATGACGACCGCCCTGAATCCCATCTCAAGCCTCATCCTTCTTGGATTCGGCAATGATCTTCTCCGCGATGTAGGTGGGAACCTCCTCGTAATGGGAGTGCTCATAGGTGAAGGTTCCGCGGCCGCTCGTCATGGAACGGAGATCGGGGGCGTATTTGAGGATCTCCGCCAGGGGGACCTGCCCCTTGATGATCTGGTGATGACCCTGCGAATCCATCCCCAGGACCTTGCCGCGGCGGCTGTTGAGGTCGCCGATGACATCGCCCATGTATTCGTCGGGGATCTCGATCGAGATGTTGACAATCGGTTCAAGGAGTGTCGGCTGGCATTCGAGGACGCCCTTCTTGAAGCCCAGAGAGCCGGCGATCT
This sequence comes from Deltaproteobacteria bacterium, assembly GCA_026388345.1. The sequence continues at coordinate 1,544 of JAPLJY010000244.1, read as the reverse complement.
TGAAGGCCATTTCGGACGAGTCGACGGTATGGTAGGAACCGTCCGTCAACGAAACGCGTAGATCGACGACCGGATAGCCGGCCACAACCCCTTCCGCCATGGCCTCCACGATCCCTTTTTCAACGGCCGGACGGTACTGCCCGGGGATCACGCCCCCAACGATCCGGTCGACAAACTCGAACCCGCTGCCGCGGGGGAGCGGTTCGATATCCAGCCATGTATCCCCGAACTGGCCTCGGCCGCCGGACTGCTTCTTGTAGCGCCCCTGGACGGTAGTCTTTCCCTTGATCGTTTCCTTGTAGGGAACCTTCGGGGTCTTCAGATTCACCTCGAGACCGAATTTACGTCTCATCTTTTCAACGGTGACCTCGATGTGGACCTGTCCGAGTCCCGAGAGGATCATCTCCCGGGTCTGATCATCCCGGTGGAAGACGAGGGTGGGGTCCTCATCTGTCAAGCGGTGGATCGAGGAGACAAGCTTATCCTCATCGCCGCGCGTCTTCGCCTCCACGGCAAAGGAGATGATCGCGGCAGGAGGTTCGATCTTGGGGTAGATGATGGGAGATTTCTCTGCACTCAGCGTGTCGCCCGTCGCCGTCTCCTTCAGTTTGGCAATGGCAGCAATGTCGCCGGGAATCAGCTCTTCAACCGGTTTCTGGATTTTCCCTTCGAGGAAGAAGAGGTTTCCGATCCGCTCGGTGGTCTTGCGTGAGGCGTTGAAAAGGCTTAAGTCGGATTTGAGCGTACCCGAATAGACGCGGAAGAGGGTGAGGCGGCCCGCATAAGGGTCGGCAATCGTCTTGAAGACAAGGGCTGAAAACGGCGCCGATTCCTCCGGCAGCCGGGTTTCTTCTTCCCCGGTTCCAGGTTTCTTCCCGGAGACGCTGCCGCGGTCGACGGGCGAAGGAAAGTAACGGGTGATCGTGTCGAGGAAGGGGTGGATACCGAGGTTCTTCATGGCCGACCCGCAGACAACGGGGATGAGGGCGCCGGAGACGACGCCCTTCCGGAGACCGGCCTGCAGATCCTCGGCGCTCAGTTCCCCGCCTTCAAGGTATTTGTTCATCAGTTCATCGTCGGTCTCGGCGATGTCTTCGATCAGGACGTCCCGATATTTTTGAACCGTCTCGGCCATATCGGATGGAATATCGATTGCTTTTGCGATCTTTTTCTGATCGTCGTACGTGTAGGCCTTCATGGATGTCAGATCAACCACCCCGGTGAAGGCGTTCTCGGCGCCGATGGGGAGAAAGCAGAGCGTGACCTTCTTGCCCAGACGCTCCCGGATGCTTTCGACGGCCTTTTCAAAATCCGCCCTTTCCCGGTCCATCCGGCTGATGAAAAGAAGACGGGGAAGATTGAATTCATCCGCGTATTCCCAGACCTTTTCCGTCTGAAATTCGACGCCCCCGACGGCATCGACGAGGACCACCGCCCCATCAACGATTCTGAGGCAGCTCTTCGTGTCAAATGTGAAATTGGAATCACCGGGGGTGTCGATGAAGTTGATCCGGTGCTTGTCCCAATCGATATGGTTCGTGGCG
>JAPLJY010000325.1 GCA_026388345.1 Deltaproteobacteria bacterium | reverse complement strand
ATGAAGCGCAAGACGATGGTCGAGATTCACGAGGCGCTGCGCGACGCGATCCTGGAGCCGATCCTCAAGGAAATGACGGAAAGCGGGGAGATGGAGGAGATTGCCGGGCGGCTCCTCCGGAAGGAGACGGACCCCTACACGATCGCCGAAGAGGTCGCCCGCCGCCGCCTGAAATGACGATATGGGATCAGGTCTTGGGACTTGAATTTTGGAAACGCAAAGATTCCAGTCCCAAGACCTGATCCCATTCACGAAAGGAAAAGATGTCGGAGATGGAACCAACCCCGGATGCACGGCAAGCCGTTCTGGAGAAGCACCGCAAAGGTCTTGTCCAGGTCTACACCGGAAACGGCAAGGGGAAAACGACGGCCGCCTTCGGCCAGGCCCTGCGCGCCATCGGACAAGGCTTCCGGGTCGGCGTGATCCAGTTCATGAAGGGGCGAAAATACGGCGAATTCCTCGCCGCCGAGCGCTGCCTCCCGAACCTCACCGTTCACCTCTCCGGCCTCGACAGCTTCGTCATGCGGGACAACCCCTCACCGCTGGACAGGGAGCTTGCGGCACAGGGCCTCTCCCTTGCCCGCGAGGCGGTCGCCTCCGGCGACTACGACATGGTCATCCTCGACGAGATCAACGTCGCCCTCGACTTCAGGCTGATCCCCCTCGCCGGGGTGGTCGACCTCATCCGGACCCGGCCCCCCACCCTCGACCTGATCCTCACCGGCCGCTACGCCCCGCCGGAGATCATGGAACTCGCCGACACGGTCAGCGAGATCCGGGAAATCAAACACCACTACAACGCCGGGATCAAAGACCGCGCCGGGATCGAATACTAATGGAACTCTCCATCATCGCGTCGGGAAGCAACGGCAACTGTTATCTTGTGCAATCGGCAGGGACCTCCATCCTGTTTGACGCCGGAAAGAGTTTCCGGGAAACGGCCGGAAGGATGGCCGCGCTGGGCAAAGAGATCCGGGAGGTGGATGGAATCGTCCTCTCCCATGCCCACGGGGATCATTACCAGGGGATCGGACCGATCGCCAGAAGGCTCCGCATCCCCGTTTACGTCCGGGAAGAGGTGTATGCGACGTGCCGGCAGAGGATCGGACCCGTCGATGTCCGCCACTTTGACGCCGGCTTCCGGATCAAGGATCTGGAGATCACCCCCGTCGAAACCTCTCACGACATTGCGTCCTGCGGATTCGTCGTCGGCCGGTTCGGGATCTTCACGGACACGGGCTGCGTCACCTCCCACATGAAAGAGGTCATTTGCGACCTGGACGCCGTGCTTCTGGAATCGAATTACGACGAAGAGATGCTGTTGAACGGACCCTACCCCCGCCATCTCAAGGAGAGAATCGCATCCGAACGGGGCCACCTGAGCAATGACGATGCGAGCGATTTCATCAGCCGGTACGGGCGTCACCTCTCGCTGGTCTTCCTGGCGCATCTTTCCGAGCAGAACAACAATGCGGAGAAGGTGAGGGAAACCTTCGAATCGATCAACGCGGATAGGCCGTATGTGGTCTGTTCCCGATTCCGTGAAACGGGGACGTATTCTCTTCACGATCGGTGAAAAAGTGGACGGGGCTCTAAAATCAGGACCCTCCCCTTCCGTTCAAAATAAGCCTTGAGCTTTTCCGTCTCGGTTCTTTCCCGTTCGGTCAGCGTCCCTCCTCCCAGCCTTTTGCCCCAGTAGCCGTTGGCGATCACCGTTGCGGTCCGATCCAGCCAGCGGATCAGGTTTTCAGTCGTTCCCGCCTGGAGGTACATGCTGACATCATTGATTAGCATGATGTCCCGCGACTGCCCGTCGAGCTTCCGGAATAACCCCTCGATGATCCGCCGATTTTGTTGGGCCTTTTCCATGGCTTCTTCTTCCGTCTTTGAACTCAGGCGGGGCGGCTCAAAATGGCCGCCCAGATAGAGAATGTCGTGCCCCTCCGGCGGCATCAATTTCCCGCCGACGCCCGTCAGTCCCTTCTCCTTGGCCAGTTTTTCCGGGACTTCCGGCGCCATATCCACGATCGCGATCCGCCCTCCGAGATCCGGACGGCACAGCGCTTCCAATACCTTCCTCGTCAGGGTGGTCTTCCCGGTATTGACGTCGCCCAGGATCAGGGTTTTTCGGTTGAGATAGTCCTCAAGCTGAATTTCCGGCATCTTCCTCAAACAGTCCTCCGGCCCTGAAAGGTCTCGGGCAGCAATAAAAGCATCGCGGCGCCAAGGATATAGATCACACAGGTGATGGCGAGACCCGTCTGCAGGCCTTGGCTCTTGCCGATATAACCGATGGTGAAAGGCGCAAGCACTGCCCCGGCGCGGCCCATGTTCCAGCAGAAGCCTCCCGCATACGCGCGGACCCGCTCCGGGAAGAGCTCTGCATAGTACGCCCCCAGCACGCCGCCGGAGCCGCAGAGGCCAAAACCGACCACAATTCCCCACCAGAACAGGAACATGGGATGGCGGACCACGATATAGACCGCAACCGCTGCAGCGACGGTGACAAAGGCGGCAATCATCGCCCGGCGGCGGCCGATCCGGTCCGCGAGCATGCCGAAGAACTGAAAGCCGAGAAACATTCCGAGGTACATTACGAAGGAAAACCCGGCCATGGTCGTCAGGCTCAAGCCCCTCTCCTGGGTCAAAAAGGTCGGAATCCAGAAGGCGGCGCCCCAGTAGCCCGCCAGATTGACAATGCTGACCAAAGTCGCGAGAAATGTGGTCTTTGCCAGGCCGCCTTCAAAAATAGCCCCGATGCCGATCCTGGATTTCCCATGATTGCCATCGGCCGATACCGATCTCTCCGGATCGGGAGGCACAAGACGGATGACCAGCAGGGCGGCGGGAATGGAAACGGTCCCGGCGATAAACAACCATTGCCATTCGACATGGAGGACCAGCCGCCCGACCAGGGAGGCCAGGACGGCGCCGATCGCAAAACTGCTGAAAACAAACGACGCGGCGCGTCCGCGGTATTCAGGCGACCAGTGTTCGGCGACCAGGGCGGCGCAGGGGCCCCATATCCCTCCGATTGCAATCCCCGTCATGAATCGGAGGACCATCCAATGGGTCCAGGAGTCCATGAAATAGACAACCCCCATTCCGATCCCGAGCCAGACCAGGGCCAACAGCAGCGCAAAACGCCGGCCGTAATTCTCGGCGATCAGCCCGAACAGCACGCTTCCGGCCATGGCGCCCAGCATCGTGGCGGATCCCAGCAGCCCGCCTTCGGGAAGGGTTATATTCAAGACCTTGAGCAGAACCGGCATCGCGATGGCCAGAACCATCAAATCGTAGCTGTCGAAAAGATAGGTCACGAACGTGGCCCACAGGACAGGCCAGCGGTATCGGGTTCCATTCATGTCTTTGTTCCTTTCAGCAGGGATAAAAGCTGTCGGGCCGCTTCCCGGATGTCTGTTTGAGCCATGATGGCGGAGACCACGGCCACGCCGTCCACCCCCGTTTCCATGACCGGCTTTGCATTCTCCGCGTTGATGCCGCCGATCGCCACCACCGGGATATGGACAGCCGATTTTATCCCTCTGAGATCTTCCAGGCCGACCTTCTCCGTCCCCCGTTTCGTGGCGGTCGGAAAGACGGCGCCCACCCCCAGATAATCCGCGCCCTGCGCCTGAAACAACAGCGCCTCGTCCACCGAGGCGGCGGAAGCGCCGATGATCTTGCCGACCCCCAGTAATTTACGGGCAAGCGGAACGGTCAGATCTTCCGGGCCGAGATGGACGCCGTCGGCGTCGACCGCCAGCGCAATGTCTATCCGGTCATTGATGATCAGCGGGATGTCATGCCGATCGGTTACCTCTTTCACCCTTTGCGCGAGTTCGAGATAATCTTTGGAGGATATCTCCTTTTCACGAAGCTGAACGAGGGTCGCGCCTCCCCGAATGGCCTCTTCGACGCTATCCCAGAGGGTCCTATCGCCGAGCCAGCGGCGATCCGTCACGAGGTAAAGGGTAAAATCCATGTTTTGCCTGACCATCGATATCTCTTCAAAAAATTCCGCCCAGGATATATCCGGCCGCAATAAGCGCCTGGGTCAGCAATACCAGCAGGACGTTCTTCATCATGACCGGCAGGAAGAGCTCCATCTCGTCATACCGGAACGACCCTTTGATCACCTGCAAGCCGATGGGCAGCGTCAGCAGGGCCAGAAGCGCAAATACGGGCATGTAATGAAGCATCACCGCCCCGAAGATCCAGAGATAGACCAACAAGGTATACAGGGAGAAAACGACGGCGGCTCTCTTCTTTCCCAAGACGATCGGCAGCGTCCGCCTGTTGACCGTGGTATCCGCCTCGACGTCCGGGAACTCGTTGAGCAGAAGCAGATTGTGCACCAGGAAATAGGACGGCATCGAGGCAATAAAAGCCGTAAGGGTATATTGGCCGGTATGGACGAAATAGGCGCCCATCACGGGCAGGATGCCCAGTCCCAAGCCCGGCGACCACTCGGGATAGCCCATCTTGAGAATAAGGGGGGTGTACAGGACGATCAGCAGCATGGATAGTACCAGCAGCGGCACGAGCATCCACCCCTTCTCCAGCGTGAAGAACACGCCGATCGGGATGATAAAGACGAAGCAGGCGATACCGAGCCGCAGGGCCTCATGCAGCGTCAGCAGGCCGCTGGGGATGGCGCCGCTCCCTCCGCTGAACGGAGTCCGGCGGGTTTTGAAATCCAGACCGCTCCGGGAGTCAAAATACTCGTTGAAAATGTTGACCGCCGCATGGGCGACCAGTAACCCGAAGGTCGCCAGCAGAGCGTACCCCATGTCAAACGGCGATCCGAATCGCCTCGATTCGTACCAGGCGACAGCGGCCCCGAGAATCCCCAGGATCAAAGTTAGAATCAGAAAGGGAACGCGAATGACGGTGACGATACCTTTTAATTTCATCAGACCTCCTTTCCGCCGCCCCGTGTACCGAGCCGGGTCTTAAGCCGCAACGACAATCGAGGACATTTTCCCTTTGATGACGAAGCGGTTGATGACGGTATTCATTCAACCGACGGGATTGCCTTTCAAGAATCGGTCATACGTCTTGATGGCACACAGCTCGCCGCACATGGTGCAGACATCCCGGTCCTTGTCCTCGGTCATGCAGCGGACCCTTCTGGCCTTCACCGGATCGATGGCCAGACGGAACATCGCCTCCCAATCGAAGCGTCTCCTGGCCCGGGACATGTTTTCGTTCCTCTGCCATGCGCCGGGGACCCCCTTCTCCAGGTCTCCGATGTGCGCTGCGATGCGCGATGCGATCACCCCCTCGTAGACATCCTGGACGGTGGGAAGTCCCAGATGCTCGGCCGGCGTCACATAACAGAGGAAATCGGCGCCGGCGCCGGCCGCGATCGCTCCGCCGATCGCGCCGACGATGTGGTCATAGCCCGGGGCGATATCCGTGGGCAGCGGTCCCAGCACGTAATAGGGCGCGTCGTTGCAGAGGCGCTTCTGAAGCCTCATGTCCGCGGCGATGCGGTTCAGCGGAACATGGCCCGGTCCCTCCACCATGACCTGAACCCCCGCCTTCCGGGACCGGTCCACCAGTTCCCCCAGCACGATCAGTTCGGAAAGCTGCGCCCGGTCTTCCGCATCGCAGATCGTCCCCGGCCGCAACCCGTCGCCCAGGGAGAGGGTGACATCGTACTGACGGGCGATCTCCAGCAGACGGTCGAAATGTTCGTAGAGCGGATTTTCCCGCCCGTGCAGCTTCATCCATTCCGCCATCAGGCTCCCGCCGCGGGAAACCATCCCCATGATCCGGTCGCCCTTCTCGAGGACCGCCAGGGTTCGGGTCATGATGCCGCAGTGGAGGGTCATGAAATCGACGCCCATCCGGGCCTCGTGTTCGATGTCGGCAAAGATAGCGTCCTCGGTGAGATCCCCGCAGGTGAGGCCGCCGGCGAACAGGCGGCTGATGGAACGATAGATGGGCACTGTGCCGATCATGACGGAGGAATGTTCGATCATCCCGGCAAGGATGGCATCGATGTCGCCTCCCGTGGAGAGGTCCATGACGGCGTCCGCCCCGGCCTCGATGGCCGCGCGCAATTTTTCGATCTCCTCCGGGAGGCTCGCATGGCTTGCCGAGGTCCCGATATTGGCGTTGATTTTGGTCGAGAGCCCCAGGCCGATCGCCCGGGCTTCAAGGGTGCGCAATCTGTTTTTCGGGATCACCACGGAGCCTGCCGCCAGTTTCCGGCGTATTTCCTCCGGCTCCACGCCGTCATACTTTGCCGCCTGAACCATTTCCGGCGTTATCTCCCCTGCTTTGGCCGAATCCAGTTGTGTCATCTCATCCGTCTCCTTTCAAAAAGCATAAAGGCCGCCTCCTTTGGGGAAGCGGCCTTTATGCGCGTTGCACATTCGGCTCATTTCCCTACGCAGGCATTACCCTGATCAGGTCGGTAAAGGGTCACCGGAAATCCGGCATCTCAGTCCCTTGAGGACACCCCTAACGAGCGGCTTAGTTATGCGATACAGATTTTCTTTTGTCAAGGAAATGTTGGGAAGGGAAATTCGAAACCTCAGCCCCGTCCGATAAAGGGCATCTTGGTCGCCATAATCGTCATGAACTGCACGTTGACATCGATCGGCAGGCCCGCCATGTGAACGACGGCATCGGCGACATGCTGCACGTCAATCATCGCCTCGGGCGCCCTTTCGCCGTTCGCCTGCTTCACGCCCGTGGCGATGCGCGCCGACATTTCGGTCAGCGCGTTCCCGACGTCGATCTGGCAGCAGGCGATGTCGTACTTCCTGCCGTCGAGCGAGATGCTCTTGGTGAGCCCGGTGACCCCGTGCTTGGTTGTGGTGTAGGGCGCGGAGTCCGGCCGCGGCGCGTGGGCCGAGAGCGACCCGGTGTTGATGATGCGCCCGCCGCGCGGCTCCTGGCTTTTCATCATCCGGAAGGCCTCCTGCGCGCAGAGGAACATGCCCGTGAGGTTCGTGTCCACCACCGATTTCCATTGTTCATAGGTGAGATCCTCGAACGGGATACCGGGTGCATTGACCCCGGCGTTGTTGAACAACAGATCGACGCGTCCGAACGTTTCTTTTGTTTTTTGAAAAAGCATCCGCACCGATTCGGGATTGCTGACGTCGGTGGGAACGGCCAGCGCACGCGGTCCCGCCCCCGCTTCCGCTGCTGTTTTTTCCAGGAACTCCGCGCGACGTCCGACCAGTACGACGCGGTAGCCCTCCTTCAACAGTGCAAGCGCCGCTGCCTTGCCGATTCCCGTTCCCGCGCCGGTGACGACGGCGACCTTTTCGTGTGAACCCATGATTCCTCCTTGCAACTTTTTGATAACAACCCCCTGCTCCATAAAAAAGAATCTACTATGTGCGGCCCCGTGAGTCAAAGAAATCATGGCGGGAAAATTTTCGGCAGCGACCAGCCGAAGGAAAACGGGACCTCCCCTTCACCCCATTCGCTCTCAGCGCGAGCAAGGGAGGGTGGATGGGCTTATGAACGCTTCCCCGGCAGGTTTGAAAGCTTTTCCAGCAGAAGCACAAAACTGGAGTTGTCCATATCGCCCTGCCCGTCGTTGATCGTTTCGGTCATCAGCTCGCGCACCTGCGCCGTTACGGGCAGCGCCGCGCCATACACCTTTCCGGCGTCCAGGGTGATGTCCAGATCCTTTCGATGCAGGCGCATGCGAAAGCCGGGGTTGAAGTTTCGTTCGATCATCTTTTTCCCGTGGGTTTCCAGGATGCGGCTGGATGCCGAGCCGCCCATCAGCGCCTGACGCACCTTGGCCGGATCGACGCCTGCCTTTGCGGCGAACACCATTGCCTCGGCGACCGCTTCGATGGTGATGGAGGTCAGGATCTGGTTTGCGGCTTTGGTGATCTGTCCCGCTCCCGAATCGCCGATGAGCAGAATCGTCTTGCCCATCGCCCGGAACATGGACAGGGCGCGCTGGAACGCTGACTCCCCGCCGCCTACCATGATCGAAAGCGTCCCGTTCTGCGCGCCGATGTCGCCGCCGCTGACGGGTGCATCCAGAAAATCACAGCCGCGCGCTTCGGCTTCACGTGCGAGTTTGCGTACCGCAATCGGTGAAATCGTACTCATGTCGATCAGCAGCATTCCGGGACGTGCGCCGTCGAACACACCGTCCCTGCCGCCGAAGGCCTGTTCCACGTCCGGTGTGTCCGGCAGCATCGTGATCACCGCATCACTCTTCTGTGCGACTTCTTTCGGCGTGTTGCACCACACCGCGCCGCCGGCAAGCAAATCCTCGATCCTGGATCGCGTGCGCGTCAGCACACTGACCGGATAACCTGCCTTCATCAGGTTTTGAGTCATCGGTTTGCCCATCGCGCCGAGACCGATAAAGCCAATCCGTTCCATAAGTCCTCCTACTGGACGTACAACCGTGCGTCCCCAAGATTTTGAATGTCTAAATTAATTTAATCGCCTTATCGTCTTAAGTCAAGGCTCAGTGCCGGGCAAACGCGAACAACCGCCGTTATGTCCCGACGGGGACCGCAAGAAATCCGGCGTACCGGGCGGTCAGTTTTATTACTGTCATGTTCTTCCTTGCTGAGACGGAAGTTTTGGCCTATATTCCAAGCAGATTTTAAATAGAAAAATTCCATCTGAGGGTGATTGACTCGCCATGTCCTTACCGCTACTTGAAGAAATTGAATTTTGGACACCGACGGATGTTGTGAATAAGGGGATAGAACAGCGCCTGGCTTTTTCCAGTCGCTACGGTGCCTTATATGAAGGTGATTGCCTGAATATCCTGCCTTTTATTAAGGACGATTCTATCGATACTATCTTTGCCGACCCTCCATTCAATCTGGCCAAGGAATACGGAAGCCAGGTCGATGATAGCCGTTCGGATGATGACTATATTGAATGGTGCAGGAATTGGCTGGATCACTGCGTCCGGGTCTTGAAACCGGGCGGGGCGCTGTTCGTTTACAATCTCCCGAAATGGAATATCCATCTGGGAAGTTATCTGGCCGAAACGGGGATGACGTTCCGTCACTGGATCGCGGTCAATATCAAACTGTCTTTGCCGATTCCAGGTAGGCTGTATCCGTCCCATTACAGCCTCTTGTATTTCACCAAGGGGAAGGCAAATACCTTCCGGAGAATCCGTACGCCCATAGAGACATGCCGTCACTGCGGCCGGGAGATCAAGGATTATGGAGGTCACAGAGGGGCGATGAATCCGAACGGAGTAACCCTGACCGACGTATGGAATGACATCACCCCGGTCCGGCACTGGAAATTCAAGAGCCGCAAGCGCACATTGAATCAGTTGTCCACCAAAATTCTCGAACGGGTTATCCAGATGTCCACCCAGGAATGCGATTTGGTCCTGGATCCGTTCGGCGGCAGCGGGACGACCTATGACGTGTGCGAGCGATTCGGTCGTCACTGGATCGGGATGGATCTGGAAAGTTGCGATGTGATCGTCGAACGTCTCCGGACCGAGAGTCTCAAACCACACAAATCAGAAGATTTTGTTGAAGAATGAGGAAAACGGCGGTGAACAATGAAATGGTGATCAGCGCCCTGAAACGCAATATGACCGAGGGGTTGTTCCCTCCGGAACGGCAACTGATCCCGAATTTGAGCGACATCTATGAACTTGAACTGGCCTTTTATGAGAATCTCCTCCTGACTGATGAGGAACTAGTCAGGAACGCGGCATATTTTTCAGTCGTCGGGGGAGAATACACCAGACACTTTCTTATGTGTACAGGCCGGCCTTTGAAATTGCCGCATGACTCGTCTTCCCGACTGAAATCGTTTTTTGAAAAGAATATTTTCCGCACCGGCTATGCCACACACGGCCTTTTCCCTTACCGGGGGAAATTTCATCCCCAGATGATCAAGGGGATCATCAATGTGATGGGACTCAAACCCGGCGAGACGATTCTCGATCCCATGATGGGTTCCGGGACCGTCCCGGTTGAAGCGTCTCTGATGGGGATCAAATCCATAGGTATCGACGCCAGTCCGTTTTGCCGCTTCATGACCCAGACGAAACTGGACACCCTGACCATGTCCCTGGCCCGCGCCAGGGGTGCGCTGACCCATTGCGAAGAGGTGTTTGAATACTTCCGGAAAAGGGTCGGCCAACCGCAGCAGGGAAGCAAGACCGGAAAAGTTAAAGCGGCCGAAGCATTTATGTCCGTCATGGAAGAGGCGGCGGGATATGCAGGCGAAAAAGATCGACGGCCCCTGCCGGACAAAGGCCGGGATACCTTAAATACCTATCATTTTCTTTTACTGGCCTATCTCGACAGCGCCGGATATGCGGAGAGGAGCGTCAGGAAATCTCCTCTGGACCAATTCCGGGCGATTCTGGAGCGGTACCTGTTCGTTGCCGAGAAAATTCAGAATGTCTTATCGGATTTGGGTGTGGAGCCGGCTCTGGCGGAGATTCTGGAGGGCGATGCGCGGGCGCTTTCCCTGAACGACCTAAGCGTCGACGGCATCCTCTTTTCACCTCCGTACAGCTTTGCCATCGATTATCTGGCCAATGATGCCTTCCATTTGAATTTCATGGGGGTGGACGTAGAGGCTCTGCGGGAAAGGATGGTCGGGCTTCGCGGACGCAGTCTGTTTGAGAAATATCAACGATACCGCGAAGACATGGAAAAAATCCTTTTCGAATGCGCGCGGGTTTTACGCCAGGGTCGTCTGTGTACGATCATCGTCGGGACAAACAGCAATCAGTTGAGCAAGGTGCTCGGCATGTCGCCCGAGGAGGTGATGGGATTGCACGAGATCTTGATTGATATCGGCGCCGGTTTCGGTTTCAAGCCGATCAGGATGATGAGCCGCCCCATCATCGGAATATCCAATACGCTTCGGCGCGAATATATTTTGATCCTTCAGAAACAATAGCGTTTTATAGCAGTGCCCTTCCGTCCGTTCCTTTTGCGATCCTCTTTACCTCGGAGCTGACCGAATCATGCTCGATTGCGATGACGACGAGAAGACCCTCATCGACGTGAAGGGCTTTCCACAATGGAAAATACGGCTCAAGTTCCTGTAGATTACCGATACGATCGGTCAAATATCGGTACATCTTACGGGTGGGGACAATCAGGGCACCCCCGATTAAAACTTTCTTCAGGATTCCCAGGGCCATTTTGTTTAGGGATCGGTGGCTGGAGGAAATATTGCCTGTTTCCCATTCCAAACAGAAAAGTCGATTGCCCACCGCGCAGGTTGCATCCATAGGGCCAGGTCGTTTCAGGGTTGCGATATCAACACGTGTTTCCAGTTGCCAGCCAAAGGATTTCAATTTTCGCATGCAGGCCTCTTTAATCGGTTTGACGCCGCTTCCCTGGCCGCGTTTCTTGCCGGGTTCGTCAAATAGGGTGAATGATCCTGAATCCGGAGGCCATTCGATGGATTGGATCGCCTGACGAATGTGCTCTTCGATCTTTTCCCAATCTGCGGATTGGAAAAACGGCCCCGAGTCTATGATCCTTTCGATCTCCACGATTTTCATGATCTAATCGGCACCTTTGCAAGGATTACGCAAAAGCGTTTCCGTTTCGGAATCGACCTGTCTGATCAATTCTGCTGGATGGATTTTTAATGTGTTTGCCAGCCTGAATATGGTCTGCAGCGAAGGACTTTTCTGTCCTCGTTCGAGAAGGCTGATGTAGGTGCGGTGGTAGCCGCTTTCAAAACCAAGCCCCTCCTGGGATATGCCGCGCTCTTGACGAAGACGGCGAAGGACGACTCCGAACGCCTTCCCCAGAATTTTTCCTTCGCTATCCCTTGGATCGCAGATTTCCATGAGCTAATAATGTTGAAATGAATACTATTAATCTACAGACTATAGTGTGCTTCTCTCATTTTTCTGATGATTATCGAAAAGGATACTCCATTTTCTCCTCTTCATCGACCGGCAAAAACTCGACGAGATCTCCCCGGAGGCGCGGTGAGTATTATTCGAGGCCAAGGCGGGACCCTTCCGGCCGTTGACCCAGGCCGAAAAACCGCTGTGGGCGCCCGGAGAGGGTGAGGGACTTTCGGCAGGATATCTGGAGTCGCTGAAACGGCTTTTTGAACCCGGGGAGGACGAATAGTCAGCAGGCTGAAACGCACATCCGCTTTTGTTTCCCTCAGCTACTACAATAAGGCAAGTAACAGCGCCGGCAGTCCCGGTCATCAGACGGAAACGGAGCTCGCGATGCAGAACGGTTGGATGGATGACCGGGAGCTTAAACCCGCAAGCCCCGCCTTGTAAGCGGGGATAAGGGCGTAATCAAAAACAGACAGCTTCCTTGCCGGAAAGTTCCCTGGCATCAATTGCAGTGGCTGCAGTGCTCCATCTCTCCGGCCGAGAAGGGCAGGATCTATAGCAGCTTCTGATCGGCGCCGGTCTGCCAGATGTGGAGATCGTTGACCTCCGCTACGGCAGGGATCGCCAGCAGGTCGTTTCGGACCTGGATGAAATCGATCCCGGGCGGCACGGCATCCAGAAGAGAATTGACCGCCTGCCGGACGATCTTGTAGATCTCGCGGGCAATGACGATGCAGATGGCAAGCGAGATGAGGGGATCGACCAGACGCCAGCCGAAGAAGATGATCAGAAGGGCGCCGACAATGACTCCGAGGGAGAACAGGGCGTCCTGAAGCGAATGAAGCCAGGCGCTTTTCATGTTGAAGTTCCGCGCCGAGATTTTCTGCAGCAGCAGCGTGGCCGCCCCGTTGCCGACAAAGGCGATGACGGCGACCCAGAGCATCTCCTTGCCGGGGATTTCCAGTGGCACCGTGAACCGCTTGAGGGTCTCCCAGAAGACGAAGGCGATGACGACGGACAGGACGATGCTGTTGACAAAAGCGGCGATAAATTCGATCTTCCGGTATCCGTATGTTTTCAATTCATTCGCGGGGTGGCGGGAGACCTTCTCCGCCCAGTAGCTGAAGATCATCGCGGCGATGTCGCTCAGATTGTGAACGGCGTCCGAGATCAGCGCCATGCTCTGAATCAGGAGGCCGAAAAACATCTCGAAGGCCACGATCCCGCCGTTGATCATCATGGCGAAAATAAGGTTTTTCAGCGACGCCGGCTGCTCATGATTGTGACTGTGGTTATGTTCCATGGCTCAACCTATCACAAAGGGACTGCCGATGAAATAGATCCCCAGCAGGCCGATGACGATCCCGGCGCTCTTCCGGAACCAGCCCCCCGATCCGATCCAGGTTTCGCTCTCCGTCAGGCGCCGAACCGCCGCGGTGGAACTGCCGGCGATCATGATGGGGAGGCAGTGGCCCAGGGCGAACAGCAGGATCAGCAGGACCCCGGTCAAGACCTTCTGTTGAACCGTGATGATCGCCAGGATGGGGGCGATGAAGCCGAAGGTGCAGGAGCCGGACAGAACCCCGTAGGCCAGCCCCAGCAGGAACGCGCCGCGAAGGCCCTTGACGTTCAACCGGTGCAGCCGGCTGCCGGAGAGGTTGCACTTCTCCACCCCGAGCATCCCCAGGGCGACCCAGATCAGAACGAGACCGACAGCGATCTGCCAGTAGCTTCCCACATCCCCGAGCATCCGTCCCAGCAGCGCACAGACGACGCCGATCACGGCGATCGTAATGAAGAGCCCCACGGTAAAGAAAACGGCGTAATGGGCGGCCTGTCGCGGTTTGAGAACCTGCTCCTGTCCGGCCACGTAGGCCACGACCAGCGGGATGGAGGCCATGTGGCAGGGGCTCAGCAGGACGCTGACCATCCCCCACAAAAAGCAGCCCAGCGCTGCCAGGTAGGTTGCGCCGGTAATCCAGTCGTTGATGGTGAGAAAAAATTGCGTCAGCATGTTGCGCCTTCTATTTTACGCCCATATCCTTGAGCCGGCGGACGATCTCCTCTTCGCTCAGGAACCCCGCGTGCCGAAAGACCTCCCGGCCCTCCTTGTCGAAGAAAATCTGCGTGGGAATCCCACCGATGCCGAAGCGGTGGGCCGGTTTCGGGTCCTCCCAGACATCGAGGAAGACGATGGCGGCCCTGCCGGCATATACCTTTTCCAACTTCTCCAGAATCGGCGCCATCATCTTGCAGGGGATGCATTTTTTCGCGCCCAGATCGACCATTGTCACCATCCCCTTGACGGGGACATCCGGCGGCGTTGCGGCGAGCAAAGCCGCCGGCAGTGTGAACAGAGACAGGAGCGAAAGGCCATAGAGAATTACTGCAATCCTAAAGCGATTTGGTTTCAAAGTATTTCCTCTTAAACTTCAACGCGACGTTGACCAGGCTAATCAACACGGGAACCTCCACCAGCGGGCCGATCACCGCCGCAAACGCCGCTCCGTGCTTGATCCCGAAGACGCCGACGGCCACCGCGATGGCCAGCTCGAAATTGTTGCTGGCGGCGGTAAAGGAGAGGGTGGCCGACTTGCCGTAATCGGCCCCCGCCTTGGCGCTCATCCAGAAGCTCACCAGAAACATCACGATGAAGTAAATCAGCAGCGGCACGGCAATCAAGAGCACGTCGCCCGGCTGTTCGATAATCTTTTTGCCCTGCATCGAGAACATAACCACGATTGTGAAGAGGAGCGCCACC
The DNA here is from genome assembly GCA_026388345.1 of Deltaproteobacteria bacterium. Next base: position 16,539 of record JAPLJY010000325.1, on the reverse strand, counting down.
AGCGTGATCGGAGAGATTCGGGGAATGAACGTTTCATGGTACCACGTCTTTCCCCGCAGCTTGACGAGAACGAAACGCGTGATCATCCCCGCCAAAAACGGGATGCCCAGATAGATGAAGACACTCTCGGCGATCTGGCCGATCGTGATCTGCACCACGGCCCCGGATAGGCCGATCAGCGGCGGCAGGATGGTGATGAAGAGCCAGGCGTAAACGCTGTAAAAGAGGACTTGAAAGATCGCGTTGAAGGCGACGAGGCCCGCGCAGTACTCGCAATCGCCCTGGGCCAGATCGTTCCAGACGATGACCATCGCGATGCAGCGGGCCAGTCCGATCATGATCAGGCCGATCATGAACTCGGGCTGGTTGTGCAGAAACAGGACCGCCAGAACGAACATCAGGATCGGCCCGATGATCCAGTTCTGAACGAGGCTCAGCCCCAGCACCTTGAAATCGCGGAAGACATCGCCGAGTTCCTCGTATTTCACCTTGGCCAGCGGCGGATACATCATCAGGATCAGGCCGGCGGCGATCGGGATGCTGGTCTGGGTGCCTTCCGGACGGAGGGAACCGATCCAATCGCCGATGCCCGGTGCAAAATAACCCAGCAACACACCTGCACCCATCGCCATAAAAATCCAGAGTGTCAGGTAACGGTCCAGAAACGAGAGTCGCTTAGCAATTCCATCAGACATGATTTCCTCCTTAAGAAATAGGGCACCTGCGCCCAAGATCATCTGCCCGCTCCAGGTAGGAGGGAAGCGCGGGAAGCGCCCCCCTCACTCCGCCCCAGATCTGCCACGAAAGCCGGTGCTGAATGCCCTCATTTCCCGCCGAGCCAGGCCACGATCTCTTCCTTTTTAGGGATCTTTCCCACAGACTTAACCTTGCCATCCACGACCACCGCCGGTGTGCTGAAGACGCCGTATTCGGCGATCTTTTTAAAATTCGTCACATGTTCCACGTCGGCTTTGGCACCCGTTTCACCGACAGCTTCTCTGACCATCTTCTCCAGTTGTTGGCATTTCGCACATCCTATCCCTAAGATCTTGATATCCATATGCTTTGCTCCTCTCATCGATTGTTTTACAGCGGTCGATACATGATCCTAATAGATCACATTGAACAGATACCCGACCACCATGATGCCGGAGGCGACGACGCCGATAAAAATCAGGATCAGGGGGAGCTTGACCACCTTTTTCAGGATGATCATCTCCGGCAGAGACAGGCCGATCACCGACATCATGAACGCCAGCGACGTGCCGAGCGACGCCCCCTTCTCCAGGAGGGCCTGGATGATCGGGATGATTCCGGCGGCGTTCGAATAAAGCGGCACGCCGATCAGCACCGCCAGAGGAACCGACCACCAGGCGGATTTGCCCATCAGGGAGGCCATGAAATTTTCCGGCACATAGCCATGGACGCCCGCCCCGACCGCGATGCCGATCGCGATATAGATCCACACCTTCGAGACGATATCGGCGACCGCCGTATACCCGACCTGTATTCGTTCGGAAAAAGGCGTTTTCCGTTCCTCGATTGCCAGTTCCGCTGCCTTGATCTCGTACACCCACGCCTCGACAAACCGCTCCACCTTGAGTTTGCCGATCACCCAGCCCGCGGCAATGGCGATCAGCAGCCCCGTGGATGCATACAGGAGCGCCGTCTTCCATCCGAAAAGGCCGAAGAGAAGTACAAGCGCCACCTCGTTGATCATCGGCGCGGCGATCAGGAAGGAAAAGGTGACGCCGAGCGGGATGCCGCTTTCCATGAACCCGATGAACAGGGGAATGGCCGAGCAGGAGCAGAAGGGCGTCACAATGCCGAGCGTGCTCGCCATGATATTGCCCAGAAAGAGCGGTTTTCCCTCCAGCGCCTTCCTCGTTTTCTCGGGCGAAAAGTAGGAGCGGATGATCCCCACGACAAAGACGATGGCCGTAAGGAGCAACAAAACCTTGGGCACTTCAAAAATAAAAAACCGCACCGCCTCCGTGAGATGGGAATCCCGATCCATTGATAGAATCGAATAGACAAGATAATTCGTCCCCCTCTCCAGAAAGAGGTAGAGCAGAACCAATACCGGGATAAGCAGCAGGGGAAGCCACACCCGTGTTTTGATCGGTTCGGTCTTCGTCTGTATGGTGACCAGCCCGGTTGCATCGTTTTTTACACAACATTCAGACATTCGATACTCCGTATGCACACTATATTTCGATATGACAATATATTGGGTCAGCCATGCTTGCCGCAGATATCCTCCCGCCGGACATCGTCGCTCTTTTCGAGCAGATCACGGATCTCCGGGTCGTCAGCCAGCCAGTGCCTCAGGTTTCCCAGAAGGCTCGCCGCATAGGGGCTCCGGCCGCCGTCGGTCAGGGAATAGTTTACCCAGAGTCCCTCCTTTTTCCGATCCACCAGCCCCGCATCTTCGAGAATCTTCAAATGCTTGGAGACGGTGGGCTGGGCGATCCCGAGTGTGGCCTGGATCTCGCAGACGCACATCATCCGCTTTTGAAGCATCTTCAGAAGCCTCACCCGGTTGGGATCGGACAGCGCCTTCATGACCTTGATAAATACCTTCATGGCATCTCCTCTATATTTCTGGAAAGGAATATAATGACCGTCGGTGGTCTTGTCAAGATAATCTTTCTGGATCTTTCATCGGGGAATTTTGAAGCACCCCGGCCACAGGGCGGGGTGCTTCCCGGCAAGGGAATAGTCTGTGTTTTATTGCGCCCCTTATCCCCGCCTGCAAGGCGGGACTTGTGGGTTGCGCTCCCGGTCACACACGGCGTTCGAAATAGTCTGAAAATCATGATACACTCTGCTTCAATATCTATATGGATATTTCGTTCTGTCGTTTTCACGAGGGACATCATGATAAAAAATAAGTTGGTGGTCATTGGCGGCAGTGATGCCGGAATCAGCGCAAGCCTTCGCGCCAAGGAGCTGACTCCCGAAACGGAGGTCACCCTGATCCTGGCGGACCGGTATCCCAATTTCAGCATCTGCGGGCTTCCGTTTTACCTGAGCGGCGAGGTTTCCGACTGGAAGACCCTGGCCCATCGCACCGCCAGTGAAATCGAAGAAAAAGGCATCCAACTGGTACCCGATCATCGCGTCACGGCGATCATCCCGGATCGGAAACACATTCGTGCCACCGATGCGGAAGGCCGCAGCAAGACTTTTTCCTACGACAGGTTGGTGATCGGCACCGGAGGCGTGTCCCTTGTACCGAATCTTCCCGGCATCGATCTTCCGGGGGTCTTTTTTCTCAGATGGATGGCGGATAGTTTTGCCTTTCAGGAATACCTCACTATTCGTCGTCCGACCTCCATCGTCATCATTGGCGCGGGCTATATCGGCATGGAAATGGCCGACGCCATGATTCGTCGGGGGCTTTCCGTTTCCGTGGTCGAATTTTTACCTTCCGTTCTCACAACCTTTGATCCGGCGCTGGGCGGCATTGTGCGGACCGAATTGGAGCAGCAAGGTGTTCAGGTTTTCAACGGCTTTGCCGTCGAGCGGATCGAAACCAGTGGAAACCGGCTTTCTGTGCGCTCAGTTGCAGCCGACACTATTACCGCAGACATGGTGCTGGTGGCGGTCGGCAGCCGGCCGGAGACTCATCTGGCCCGATCCGCCGGCATTGAAACCGGCGTCAAAGGAGCAATTTGCGTCAACCGACGAATGGAGACCCGTATCCCGGATATTTACGCAGCCGGCGATTGCGCGGAGACCTATCACCGGCTGCTTGGAAAAAACACATATCTTCCCTTGGGCACCACCGCCCATAAACAGGGCCGCATCGCCGGTGAAAACGCGGTCGGGGGAAACCGGGAATATCCCGGCACGTTAGGAACCCAGTCCGTCAAGATTTTCAATCTTGTGGCCGCACGCACCGGCCTGAAGGACGATGAAGCGCTGAAGGAAGGGTTTTCACCCCTGTCGGTGGATATTGAAACCTGGGATCACAAGGCCTATTACCCGCACGCGGAAAAAATGAGAATTCGGATCACCGGTGATCAAAAAACCTGCAAGCTTTTGGGTGCGCAGATCATTGGCGCATACGGCACCGAGGTTTCCAAGCGCATTGACACAGTGGCTGCGTCCATTCATAACGGCATGACCATGGAGTCCTTGAACGACCTTGATCTCAGTTACACACCGCCGCTCTCCAGCCCCTGGGATCCCGTGCAAATGGCCGCCCAGGAATGGGGTCAGGCGAACCGCCGCGCCGAAGGCGATGAATCTTCATAGGGATCGTTACCGCTGCCGTGGATCAATCGGGTGGGCGGATCGTTGATGCTTCCAGCACTTCTCTTCTGATCGTCATTCTGTCACCTTGATGAGGCGGTTCCATCAGGGACGCAGCAACCGGGCGGCGCCGGCCATCGTTTCGGCAATGTCGTACATATTGGAAATACGTCCTGCTGCGATCTGATCGCCAAGCCCGAAATAGTTCACGCAGGTCCCGCAGACCAGAATATCCACCCCGGCCCGGGCCAATTGCTGCAGATCATCGAGGACCGCCGAATCCTTCATGGCAAGCTTAACCCCGGCGTTGTAACAGATAATGGTTTCGGGCAGAGGTTTCAGTTGCAGAAGGGTATGGATGAAGCTCTGGATCAGGATGTTCCCCAGCACATCATCCCCCCGTCCCATGCGGTTGTCGGACAGGATCACCACGACAGGGCCCGCTTCTTTTCCCGGCGCAACGGCACAGGTCAGCTCTGCGGCGATGGCGCCGGCATCCATGGGGGGATGGCCCGCAGCTCCCGTCCGTACCAGCGCGATCTCCCGGATTCCTCTCTCCCTTTCCGTTACGGAGAAGCCGCAGGCCGCTTTGGCGGCCATGCGGCGGATGTTTTCCACGGCGATTTCATTGTCCACGATCACGGTCACCTCTTCGTTCTCCGCGATCGCCTTCTTCGCCAACAATACGGGCTGCGGACAGGCAAACCCTCTGGCGTCAACGGTTACCGGCATATCTCTCAACCTCCTTTTTATTTTGATTCCTGTCGTTTCGAAAGCAACCCATTCCGAAACAGATTATTTCCCGGATAATCCACATTTATCTATATACTTCAGTTTTCCTTCAGGTGATTTTTGATCGTTCCCTGTGGCCACACAATCTATCCCTCTCTTACGAAAGCAATGAAGATGATTCAGACGCTCGACCATGGCCAGGGCAAACCGGTTAACCCACTGCCGGGGCGTGGATGGAATCTTCCTGTGCGGCTTTACCCCCGGCAGGCATTCCAGAAGATGGACCGCCTCCACACCCCTCTTGAGGAAGCGGTTTTGACAACCGGTACAGTAGGTGACAATCGTTCTGCCTGCCGCCTCCCCCGTGATCCGGTCCAGAAAGCGGTCCGCCAGGGCGGGATCCAGCGCGGTCAAACCGCCGCCGTTGCCGCAGCAATGGGCGGCGGAAGCCTCGGAAATGGGGATGAATTTAAAATCCGTCCCCGGAGAAGGATGAATATGGCCGACCAATTTCTCGGCCTTGTCCCGGATGGCCTCCCAGCGTGATGACGGACAGGGGTGATGGAGGTAAACTGAATCCATACTTTGTTTCTCGAAGATCTCCGGCGGCAGCACCTCCAGGATAAAAACAACTTGAATGTCTTCGAGATGTTCCGACAGGAGCTTGTGACAATTCAGACAACCGGTAATCACCTGACTGACGCCGTGATCCCGGAGGCGCCCGCCGATCTTGCGCAGGGCGGCGAACGCCGTTTCGGTATCGCCCAACCCGTACACCGGATCGTAGCAGCAATCGAGAACCAGCCCGACCTGTTGATGTAACCGGCGACTCAGGATTTTGCGGGTCCTGCGGACCAGTCCCGGCCGGTTTGCGGCCAGACCGCATCCCGGCCAGAAGACCGTATCCGCACTCTGGTAACAGGAAAAGGGGAATCCATGCCCGGCTTTTGCGAATCGGCGGGCGCCGTCCAGCGTCTTGCGGACCGGGGACGGAATCCGATCCTGTCGAACCAGTCGGCGCTTTACCGCAAAAAAAGCGGCGGATGGCGACAGACCCCGGGGACAAACCCCGTCGCACCGGCGGCAGGAGGTGCAGTAAAAAGAAACCTCCGGACGCTTCCGGAGAATCCGGTCGGGTGTGCCGTACTCCGCCAGAAAGGGGCAGACATCCTTACAGGCCCCGCAGTTGGGACAAAGATCCTCAAAGTCGTTCATCTGTGACTAATCCACCTTGCCGACGGGATAGCCCGCCTCGTCCCAGGCCTTGATGCCGCCGGGATGACGGTAGACGTTCTTGTAGCCCAGACGGATGGCCCACATCGCCCCATTGTGGCTCCGGGTGCATTTCACAAAACCGCAGTAGAAGACGATCAGGCGCTCCTTGTCCGGACCCAGCAGCTTCTCCAGGGCGGCCTTGGTCTTGTCGTCCAGCTTCGTCATTTCAGGAATCGGGAGCTCTATCTGCACCGCCCCGGGGACATGCTGCTTCTTGTAGCTGGCTTCGTAGGGCATGGTGTCCACGATGAGCATCGGCTTTTTCTGATCGATCCACCCTTTGAGTTCTTCCGTTGCGAGGACCTTGTAGCCGCCTCTTTCCACTTCCTTGGCGAAGGTGACTGCAATCTTTTCCGTATCCAGTTCCTTGGCGCCCCAGGCCGCCAAGGCACCCCCGGCCATGCCGAAAACCAGCAGGACCGCCATCAAAACTGTGATCAAACCTCTCTGTAATTTCATTCTTCCTTCTCCTTTCCTGTTTGAATAAAAAATGTGGCTTCCCCGTGAAACCACTCAATCATTGATGAACCTGTTGTCGTTCCCACACTGGAGTGCGGGAACGATGATCATTAAGAAATTCGCTATCACTTTTCTTTCCTGCTTCCGGAAAATTCCCGGACCCGCCGGGAGAGATAGAGATACGGCGCCGCCACCCCGATGAGGACCAGATCCCGATAGAAGGCCGCCCTCAGGCCGCCCTGTTTGTCCAGTTCCTCCGCCCCGAAGCAGCCGCAATCGACATTCAAATCCCCGAGAATGCCGTAACCCAGCACCAATACGAACAGCACGAGAAGCCCCGTGATCAGATGGAGCCCCCAGGGCCGATCCAGGACCAGCGCGAGGCCGGCCATCGTCTCGATCAACGGCAGACCCACGGCAAAAAGTGGGAGAAGCGCCTCCGGCAACAGCTCATAGGCCGAGATGGTCGCGGCAAACGCCTTGGGATCGAAGAGCTTGGTCACGCCGCCATAAATAAAGAGGGCCGCCAAGGCAATACGGACAATCCGGTAGGGCCAGGGATGGACCAGTCCCTGATGGAAAATCTTCCTGATCTTTTTGAAATAATTTGAATTTATTGAATATGGATTGACCAATTTTGCCTCCTGATTTCGCCATGCCGTAATCTCCTCGGCATGACCCTCAGGGGGCTAATCGGTCAGGGGGGAGAGACGGCAGGACGGCGTTTTCCGGAGGACCACCCGGGTCCTCTGTCAGCGCCTCATATTAACGGGGTGAAGAATAACAATAAATAACTCACGGATATCGCTCCTGATATTTGCCAATTTTCCAGATCACCAATGCCTCTGTGGGGTGGGAGTATATGAGGAACGCCCCTGAGTGTCAATGAAATACTGGGACCTGAAATATTGGGACCCTTTCTTTGGATGGAGATGTGTGATTTTCCGTCCGGTGCGTTTCCTCTCAGCCGGTTTCGGGAAAACGGTTGCGGTAAATCCCGAAAACCTCTACACTGCAATGAACGGGAGAGGAATCTTCTTGAAGGATTGTTTCCGTTCCGGATGTCGGCATGGTTGAAATTCAATTTCCGCGGGCGGTTTTCAGGCGCCCGCTTCACAAGGAGTCTTAAGTGCCATCTTCATTCCGCCGGACCTGCGGTAACCGGAAAAATGGCGGCGCGGTCCGTCTGTTTCTGATGATTTGTCTTTTCCTGCTGATCTGGGGCGGCGTTGCCGGGGGGGCGGTGATCCGGGATCTGACCGACTTGAGCCAGGACCCGCTTTCCTATGTGGACCGGAACACGGCGGATACCCCTCTCCTCCCGGCGCCGGAACAGGCGAGTCTGAACGCCGAATCCGACCTCCAGTACTTCGCCCCCTGGCATCGGACCGAGCCCCGTCATACCCCGGAGCTGGCCTCCTGGGGATTCCGTGAATACGGCGGGAGTCCCGGCTACGGGAAGGGCGGACGGCCATATCCGCCGGACTGGATCCGGAAGCTGGCGGCGAACGCCCATCTCGATGATTATCCGCAGGGGATTTTCCCGGCCGTGACGGTGAATCGGACCGATTTCCGCCACCTCCCCACCCGTGAAACCCATTCCAGTTCGCCGACAAGTCCGGGCAAGGGGCATCCGTTCGACAACCTCCAGGCATCTTCCGCCCCGGCGGGCATGCCCGTCCTCGTGACGCTGGTCAGCCGCGATCGGAAATGGTTCCTCACGGAGGCGAACCATCTCCTCGGATGGGTTTCAATAACGGATATCGCGGCCGTCGATCCGCAGTTCATGGAGACCTGGGAGAACGGCCGTTACGTAACGATCGTCCGGGACAAGACGCCGGTCCGCGACGGAAAGACCGTCCTGTACCGGGCGCCGCTGGGGGCGGTCTTCCCGAAGGCCGGGGAGGATGCGGAACGAACCTGGATCTGGACAGCGGTGCGCGATGCCCGGGGAAGGGCGCTTCTCCGGAAGGCGGCGGTGGCAAAAGAGGCAGCGGCGGACAAACCCCTCCCGTTCACCCCCCGCCAAGTCGCGCGTCTCTCTCGGGAACTGGCTGGCGAACCCTACGGCTGGGGCGGCCTGGGTGGAAAACGGGATTGCTCCGCGTTGGTCCGCGACATCTTCGCCCCGTTCGGTCTGTGGCTTCCCCGCAACTCCAGCGAGCAGGCGGTCGCCGGAAAATTCACCTCCTTCCGCAACCTTTCTGCCGCGGAAAAGGAGGCCCTCATCGTCCGCGAAGGGGCGCCGTGGCGGACCCTCCTCTGGACGCCGGGACACATCATGCTCTATATCGGGGTCCATCAGGGGAAACCTCTGATCTTTCACAATTTCTGGAGCATCAGGACGCGGGATGCCGATGGAAAGAAGGGGCGGGTCATCGTGGGGCGTGCGGCGGTCACAACGCTTCACCCCGGCCGTGAGCTCCAGAACCGGAATTTCACCGTGGCCGATCGCCTCCATGGGTTGGGAGGGATGGTTATCCTGGGAGAGCCGCCTACGGATGACGTGACGAACCTGGAGACGAAACCATGATCCGGAAGCATGTTCAGGAAGGACGCGGAAAGACGGCGGCGCCTTCCTGCTGCAAATACAAGCTCACGCTGGAGTATGACGGGACCGGCTACAGCGGCTGGCAGGTGCAGAAAAACGCCCGGAGCATCCAGGGGACCCTGATCAATGCCGCCCGGGAGCTCTTCGGGGGAGAGGTGGAGGTCCAGGGGGCCGGCCGGACCGACGCCGGCGTTCATGCCCTTGCCCAGGTCGCCCATCTGGATGCCCCGCACCGTCTCCCGCTGCAGAAGATCCTCCAGGGTCTCAACGACCTCCTCCCCGCCCCGATCAACATCCTCCGGGTGGAGGAGGCGCCGGCGGGCTTCCATGCCCGCCACATGGCCCGAAGAAGGAGCTATCTATACCTGATCTCCCGCTGCCGGACGGCCTTCGGCAAGCGGTACGTCTGGTGGGTGAAGGACGAGCTCGACCTCGGCCGGATGCAGGCGGCGACCGAAATTTTCAGGGGCTTCCACGATTTTGCCTCCTTCGCCGACAAAAGAATCGACAAACACCTCTCCACGGAGGTGCAGATCGACCGGACGGATCTCGAAACCCGGGGAGACCTGATTGTCTTCCGGATTGTCGGCTCCCATTTCCTCTGGAAGATGGTCCGCCGGCTTGCGGGCATCCTGGTCGAGGCGGGACGGGGGACCCTTTCCCCCGCCGAGGTCGAACGGATGCTGACCAACGCCTCGGAGCTTCCCGCACGATGTACGGCGCCCCCGTCGGGGCTGTTCCTTGCCCAGGTCCTCTACGAGGGGGACGTACTGGCACCCCTTTCACCGCCGCCGCTTCCGCCTCTGATGAAGAGGAGCTGAAAGGCCCGTGTCGTGAGGCGGTCTATAAGAATAATGATGGCCGCCTCAAGGTTTATTGCATTCGGACCGATACTGTAATTGACTTATAATGTAGTCGTAGTGATTAAACTGCCGGCCATGAAGGAGTAACGCAATGGAACAAAAAGAGCCTGCGGGATGTGCGCGATGTCTCTTTGAACCGCCGGTGCGCATCTGTCAGAAAGAGGAGGGCAAGGCTCCGCCCTTCTGCCCGACCGTGAATCGGGCGGGGGTGATCGAAGAAGCGCAGGCGGAGTTGGAGAAGCCGGAAATCCTGGAGTTCGCCAGGCAGGCGTCGGTCCAGGAGGGGGAGGGATATGCGGACCGGGAACTCGGCTTCGACCATGCGCGACCCGTCAAGCCGCGGATCGTCGAAGTGATCGAGTTCGCCGGGAAGATGCGCTACAAAAAGCTCGGACTCGCCTTCTGCATCGGCCTTCGCAACGAGGCCCGGGTCGTGGAGGGGCTCCTGGCCGCGAACGGCTTTGAGGTCGTCTCGGGCGTCTGCAAGATGGGTCGGGTGCCCAAGGAGCGGATCGGGGTCCGGGACGATCAGAAGATCCGGATCGGCGGCTTCGAATCGATGTGTAACCCCATCGCCCAGGCGTTCCTGCTCAACGAGGCCAAAACCGACTTCAACATCCTGATGGGTCTGTGCGTGGGCCACGATTCCCTGTTTCTGAAATACGCGGACGCCCCCTGCACGGTCTTCGCCGTAAAGGACCGTCTGCTGGGACACAATCCGCTGGCTGCCATCTACACGATCGACGGCTACTACCGGTCGCTCAAGGTGCCGATCCGGCAGGAGTGACCCGTTCCCAATATGATGCGATCCTGAGGCGAACAGCGGCATGAACCCAAACGGCACAGACAGCAGGATCATCCTTCCGGAAAAGCAGCTCCTCCACTCATGCCGGATCCTATTTGGTCCGGAAGTACAGATTACGCAGCAGTTTCTCGGCTATCTGCAACCGGCAGGCGTGAAGACGGCGTACCGCAAACTGGCCATGGAGACGCACCCGGATCGGGCGCATCATATCGGCGTGGATGAAGCGATTCTGGAAGAGAGGTTCAAGGAGGTCAATCGCGCCTACGAACAGATCTTTTCCTATATCCGGGAACCGGATCGCTACATCCTGACGATGCCGCCAAGATCCTTCTATCGGGCCGATCGTCCCGTAACCAAACCTCCGTCTTTCCTACACCCATATTTCTATAAGGGGGAAATCCCCTCCCGAAGAATTTTCATCGGCCAATTTCTCTATTATTCCGGCGTTATTTCCATGCGGCAGATGTGGGGCGCCGTGGGCTGGCAGAAAATCCAGAGACCGCGCCTCGGCGATATTGCCTGCAAGCTGCGCTGGCTGACTCCTTTGGATATCCAGAACATCCTGCGTTATCGTCATCGGGGGGAGCTCTTTGGCGAATTCACCCTGCGTACGGGATTGCTCAATTATTATCAACTCCTCGTCCTTCTGGGTCGTCAGAAACGCCTCCAGCCCCGTATCGGCGACTATTTCATCGAGCGGGGCATTCTTTTGCCAAAGAAACTGGATGCCGTAGAGGTGGTACTCAAGGAACACAACCGCCGTCACTGGTTCAACAGGGAATAAGATGATGGCGCCGGATTTCAAATCGGAATCGTTGATGTTGTTTCTTGAATCATTATGGTATGAATAAATACTTTTATGAGGGATCGGGGCCGGCGGTTGCATGGTTTAAAATTTGTCGGCGCAGTCGGGAAACCAGACAGCCATTTGGAGTGAATGAATGAGAAAAATATCTGATCATGCAAAGCCCTCGCTGAAGAAGGCCCGTATTCAGCAAGCCTCTGCCAACGGCTCCGACACGGAATCCCTGAAACAGTCCTTTGCCCACCACCTTGCCTATTCTCTGGCCAAGGATGAATTTACTTCAACGCCGAGGGACTGTTACACCAGCATTGCGATGACCGTAAGGGACCGCCTTGTCGGAAAATGGATCGAGACCCAGCAGACCTATTACAATCAGGACGCAAAGCGGGTCTATTATCTCTCCCTTGAATTCCTGATCGGAAGGACCCTCGGGAACTCTCTCGTCAACCTCGATCTGAAGGGGGCTGCCCGCGACGCTGTCTCGGAACTCGGCTATAAGCTCGAAGATCTCCAGGAGATCGAGTCCGATGCAGGACTCGGAAACGGCGGTCTCGGGAGACTGGCTGCCTGCTTTCTGGATTCAATGGCAACACTTGAATTGCCTGCCTACGGTTATGGCATCCGTTATGAGTATGGCATCTTTTTCCAAAGAATCATCAACGGTTACCAGGTCGAGACGCCGGACGCATGGCTCCGGTACGGCAATCCCTGGGAGATCGAGCGGCCGGAATTCCTCTATCCGGTCAAGTTTTACGGTCAGGTGCGCGAATACGTTGACGAACAGGGGGTTTCCCGGCATGAGTGGGCGGATACCCGGGACATCATCGCCCTTGCCTTTGACACGCCGATCCCGGGTTACCGCAACAACACGGTAAACACCATGCGGCTCTGGTCGGCCAAATCGAGCCGCGAGTTCGATCTCGAATATTTTAACCACGGCGATTATGAAAAGGCGGTCTCCGACAAGGCCCGTTCCGAAACGATCTCGAAGGTGCTGTATCCAAATGACAACGTCTTCATCGGCAAAGAGCTGAGGCTGAGACAGGAGTATTTTTTTGTTTCTGCAACGATCCAGGATATCATGCGGCGCTACGCGAAGACCCATGCCCCCGAACACAAATTCCGGGACTTTGCCGACAAGGTCGCAATCCAGCTCAACGATACCCATCCGGCGATCGGCATCCCGGAGCTGATGAGGATACTCCTGGATGATGAAGGCCTCGGCTGGGAAGACGCCTGGGACATTACCGTCAGGACCTTTGCCTATACCAACCATACCGTCCTGCCTGAAGCCCTTGAGAAATGGCCCGTTTCTCTCTTTCATCGGGTTCTGCCCAGACATATCCAGATCATCTATGAGATCAACCGGCGTTTCCTGGAGGAGGTCAGCCTCCGGTTTCCCGGGGACACGACACGTCTCAGAGACATGTCCATCATCGAGGAAGGCCCCGAAAAAAGGATCAATATGGCGCATCTTGCCATCGTGGGGAGCCATTCGGTAAACGGGGTGTCCGCCCTTCACTCCGATATCCTCGCGAAGGAGATCTTCAGGCACTTCCATGAGATGTGGCCCGGGAAGTTCAACAACAAGACAAACGGGATTACGCAGCGGAGGTGGCTCAAGCTCTGCAATGAACCCCTGTCGGAACTGATCGCCTCGGCAATCGGGGACCGGTGGGTTACGGATCTCTATGAGCTCAAGAAGCTGATTCCCCTTGCCGACGATCCATCCTTCCGGCAGCAGTGGCGAACGGCCAGACGGAAAAACAAGGAACGGCTTGCCCGCTATATCCTTGATCACCAACGAATCGCGGTGAACCCGGAGTCGCTCTTTGACGGACATGTCAAGCGGATCCATGAATACAAACGCCAGCTCCTCAATGCACTGCATGTGATCAGTCTCTATAACAGGCTGAAGGATAAACCGGGAGAGGAGATGGTTCCCCGGACCGTTCTCTTTGCAGGCAAGGCTGCCCCCGGCTATTTCATGGCCAAACTGATTATCAAGCTCATTTCGTCCATCGCCGATGTGATCAACAGCGACCCTGCCGTCGGAGACAGGCTGAAGGTCGTATTCATCGAGAACTACTCCGTTTCCCTGGCCGAGATCATCGTCCCTGCCGTTGACCTGTCGGAGCAGATCTCCACCGCCGGGACGGAGGCCTCCGGGACCGGCAACATGAAATTCGCGCTGAACGGCGCCGTCACCATCGGGACCCTCGACGGGGCGAATATCGAGATCATGGAAGAGGTCGGAGGGGAGAACATCTTTATCTGCGGACATACGGCAGAGGAGATCAGAGATCTTCGGGGGGGCTATGATCCTTTTGGATGTTACGCCGCCGACAGCGAACTGAAGGCGGTGATCGACATGATCTCGTCGGGCTTCTTCTCCCGTTCCGAACCGGGGCTTTTCAGCCCTCTGATCGATTCCCTGCTCTGGCAGGATCCCTATCTGGTTCTGGCCGATTTCGCCTCCTATGCCGAATGCCAGCGGAAGGTCAGCCAGGCATACCAGGATCAGGATCGCTGGACACGAATGTCGATCATGAATGTTGCGAATATGGGATATTTCTCCATAGACCGGACCACACAGGCCTATGCGGAGGAAATCTGGAAGATCAAGCCGGTCCCGATCACACTCTGAACAGCGATTTTAGGACGATCATGATTCAACAGGCAACCGCCGTCATCCGCAGGGAAATCCCTTCCCTCAAATCTCACAACATGCGCATCGCCCAGGAGGGCCAATTGAAACGCTCCTGGCCGGTGGCGCCCGACGAATTCTTCCGAATATTCAAAGACGAGCCCCTTTCCCTGGAGGTGGAATTTCTGGAGGAGCATCCCTCGCCCCAGGTGAGGCTTTATACGAACCTTCTCAGCGCAGCCGATGAATGGAGCGAAATCGAATTCACGCGCAACCCGTCCGGCCGGTTTTCTCTATCGCTTGCGCCGCCCAACTGCGGAATCTTTCTGTTTAAAATCAAGCATTCACCGGACGGTGGAAAGACGTGGTACTGGGACCGAATCCCTTTTTCAAAAGTCATCGTGGACCCTGCGGGCGCCAAGGACATCCGGATGTATACGCTGATCCCCAACGTGTCGGGCCACATGGGAGACTGGACCTGCGCACTGGATCATATCCGTGATCTCGGATTCAACACCGTGCACCTGCTTCCCGTGACGATGATGGATTTTTCCGAAAGCCCCTATTCGGCGGAAGATCTTTTCAGCATCGACCCTTCGTTCCTCGATCCGGCCGATTCACGCGGCGGGCTTGATCAGTTCGAGGATTTCGTTCGAGCGGCCCGTGAAAAGGGAATCCGGCTCTGTCTCGATCTCGTGCTGAACCATGTCGGCATTTCCAGCCGGATGGCCAGCCGCTGCCCGGAATGGATTGTAGCGGATAAGAACGAGCGGAACGGCCTCCTGCGGGCCGGTTGCTGGCATATGAACAAGTGGATCAAGTGGGGGGACCTGTGCAGAATCCAATACGATCACCCCGAGCCGCTTATCAAGCAGGAACTGTGGGCGTACATGAAGCAGTATGCCCTTTTCTGGGCGCACTACGCGGCCCATACCGGCGGCATGATACGCCTGGACAATCTCCATTCCAGCCATCCGGAATTTATCGCAGATCTGATCCATACCCTGCGCCTGACCTATCCGGACCTGATCATCCAGGCGGAATTCTTTTCGGATTCCAACACGCTTCTGAAAACCGCCTCCCAATGCGAGCTGAACCTGCTGCTGGCCAATCCCTGGGAGCAACCCTTCGCCGAGACGCTGCGGGAATACCTGCTGTACCTTCATGCCATCAGCACCAAACTTCACTTTCTCACCCCAATCACCACCCATGATACCAGCTCACCCGCGCAGCTTTACGGGTCGCCGGACGCGGCAGTAACCCGCTATTTCACACTGGCGCTGTTTGCCACCGGCCAGATGGGCATGGTCCAGGGCATGGAGCACGGCGCGCGGGGAAAGATCAATTTTGTCGGAAGAAAACGCGCCATATCTTTCCCGGAGCCCAACCGCTACAACACGGTTATCCGACAGGTGAACCGGCTTCTTCAAAACCACGCCCTGTTTCATGAAGGCGGCAATATCCGTTTCGTGGACCGGGGCCATGGCGCGCTGATGGCCGCCGTTCGTGAAGGCCGGAAAACGCCCGAAGAGAAGTTCCTGCTGGTTTCAAACCTCGACACTGGCCATCCGCATAAAATAAAGCTGGACCTGTCCGGCATCAGAGAGAAAAAGAGGAACTGTCTGCTCCATGAGATGATCAATGACGAGAAGTTCGAGCTGGAAAGCGATATGCTGGAAATGGAGGTGGAACCCTGCGGCATACGGGCTTACCGGATCGAAAATCGGTAAAGGTTTTTTGAGTCATCGATAAAGTGATTTCTCTTGACAGACGTAATTATTTTCCTTAGGCTTTTCAACAATAATCAAGGGATTTCCATATGAGGGAGAGGTTATGAGAGCCGTAAAACGTAAAATAACGGATATGACGGTAGATGAGCTTAAGGACGTCATTCATGAAGCGATCGCCGAAGATATGGAGGTTTGGCGGGAGACCTTCGAGATCATGGCGGACAGCAAGCTGATGGGGCAGATCCGGCAGGCGGATCTGGACAGGGCAGCCGGCAAAAAGGGCGCCTTTGTCGCCTGGGATGATCTGAAAAATGCATAAGATCATTCTTCATCGGAACGCCGTCAAATTCTACCGGAAGGCCGATGACGGCTTGAAGGAAAGAGTAGCGGACGCCATTGATGTCATTGCCCG
>JAPLJY010000277.1 GCA_026388345.1 Deltaproteobacteria bacterium | reverse complement strand
AAACCCAGAAAGTAGATCTTTGTCTCCGGATCCTGGCGGATATAACCAAAATAGGACAGGGAGGAAAGAATGCGATGGATCGTCCCTTTGGGGAGATTCAGGCCGGCAGACAAGTCCCTGATGCTCATCCCCTGGGAGTTTCGTCCCACCATCTCGAGAATCAGGGAGACCCGCTCGATCGTCTGGACGAGATTGTTCGGCTTGGACTGGGCTGTTTTCCGTTCCATAGGTTTTAGTCCTGTTCTATCAAGGATGAACCACACCCTCCCGATCGTGTGGACGATAACGTTCCGCCGGGAGACGGAAATGGTTCCATAATACGGAACCTTGTTCCTAATAACAAAACTGTTTCCATATGTCAATATTTTTTCGCTCACCCTGCCGTGTGAATAGATTGACCTCGGGCGTTTTTTTACCCCCATTTTTGATTTTCAACTTGACTTTCTCCCGGATATGCGCAAGGAACGCAAATTATTCTTTCCAGCAAATGGATGTGGGATGATGCGACCCGTGATCGCAGGCCATCAGAAGCACCCGTGGAAATTCGTTGTACAGGAGACAGGAAATTTGAAAGGACATATCATTATCGACAGGGAACTGTGCAAGGAATGCCATCTTTGCGTCCATGCATGTAAAAAGGGTTTGATCACCCCCTCCCACGAATACAATTCCCGGGGCTACCGACCGGTCTGTTTCAAGGAAGACGGGGAATGCACTGGGTGCGCCCTGTGCGCGATTACCTGTCCGGATATCGCCATCGAGGTTTACCGTGAATAAAGTACTGATGCAGGGAAACAAGATCATTGGGGAGGCCGCCATCCGGGCGGGATGCCTTTTTTACGCGGGTTACCCCATCACCCCGCAGAACGAAATTCCGGAGTACATGGCGGAGCGTCTGCGGCAGGTGAAAGGCGGAGTCTTCATCCAGTCGGAAAGCGAGATTGCGGCCATCCACATGGTGGCCGGGGCGAGCGCCGCCGGCGTACGTTCCATGACCTCTTCTTCGAGCCCGGGAATCTCGCTCAAGCAGGAGGGGATCTCCTCCATGGCGGCCTGCGAGCTCCCCGCAGTGATCGTCAACATGATGCGGGGCGGTCCGGGTCTGGGCAACATCTGTCCCTCCCAGGGCGACTATTTCCAGGCCACGCGGGGGGGCGGTCACGGGGATTATCGCGTCATCGTTCTCGGTCCCGATTCGGCGCAGGAGCTGGCGGACCTGACTATGGACGCCTTCGACCTTGCCGATCAGTACCGGACGCCGGTCATGATCCTGGCCGACGGCATGATGGGACAGATGATGGAGCCTGTAATCTTCAAAAAACCCAAACCGAGGGTCTATCCGGAAAGTTTCGCCATGAAGGGCGCAGGAACCGGTAAGAGTAAAATCATCCGGGGGTTGATCCTCGATCCCCTGGAGATGGAGGAGCACAACTGGAAGCTGGACCGGAAGTACAAGGTCATCGCCCAGAAGGAAACGCGCCATGAACTCTTTAAAACCGATGACGCGGAACTGATCCTTGTCGCCTACGGGACGGGCGCACGAATCGCCAAAGGCGCCATCAAGCGTCTGCGCGAGGCAGGCCTCCGGATCGGGCTCTTCCGTCCCATCTCCCTCTGGCCCTTCCCGACGAACGAACTTCGGGATCTCGCGAAACGGATCGAAAACTTCCTCGTCTTCGAGATGAGCACCGGTCAGATGGTGGAAGACGTGCGTCTCGCTCTCCAGGGGCGCGCCCGGATCGGTTTCCATGGGCGTCCCGGCGGCGTGGTGCCGACCCCCGTGGAATTGGCTAACGTCGTCATGCGCCAGTATGACCGCAAGGAAGGGATCATCGATCCTGTTACGTAGCCTTGCCGATTCGCCATTCCGGGAAGACGGCAATAACTTGAAATAGCAAGGGATTTTAATGATGAAGAAGGTTTTTGGCAGACCCCGAAGCATGAAAGGCAACATCTTTCACTACTGTGCAGGATGCGGTCACAGCATCGCCCACCGGCTGATCGCCGAGGTGATCGATGAGTTGGACATCCGCGGCATCACCATTGGCGTCCCGCCGGCGGGATGCGCCGTTCTCGCATACAACTATTTTGAT
>JAPLJY010000365.1 GCA_026388345.1 Deltaproteobacteria bacterium | reverse complement strand
AATCGGGATGTCCTCCTTCCGCTCCCGAAGCGGCGGGATGGACATCAAAACGACGTTCAGGCGGTAGAAGAGGTCCTCCCGGAAGGCCCCCTCCTTTACCCTTTGCTCCAGTTCGCGGTTCGTCGCACTGATCACCCGGACATCGGTGTGGAGCGTCTGGTTCCCGCCGAGGCGCTGGAACTCGTGTTCCTGGAGGAAACGGAGGAGTTTGACCTGGACCTGCGACGAAAGCTCGCCGACCTCGTCGAGAAAGAGGGTGCCCCCGTCCGCCTCCTCAAACCGGCCGATCCGCCGGGCCGTCGCCCCAGTGAAGGCCCCCTTCTCGTGGCCGAAGAGCTCGCTCTCCAACAAATTCTCGTGCAGGGCGCCGCAGTTCACGGCGATGATCCGCTTTGATGTCCGCGGGCTCAGTTGGTGGATCAGCCGCGCGAGGAGTTCCTTTCCCGTCCCGCTCTCTCCCTGGAGGAGAACCGTGGCGCGGCTCGCAGCCACCCGCCCGGCCATGTTGATCAGGGCGCTCATCTTCTCGCTCCGGTAGATGATCCGGTCCGTCGTCACCCCCTTTTCGCCCAACTGCTCACGGAGGATCTCGTTCTCCCTGAGCAGCGTCCGCCGCTCCGAGACGCGGTCCACCAGAAGCAGGAGCTCCTCGAACTCCACGGGTTTGGTGATATAATCCAGGGCGCCTGCCTTCATGGCGTCCACGGCCGTCTCGATCGTCCCGTAGGCCGTTATGATGACGACGTCGATTTCGGGGTTGATCCCCTTGATTGCCTGGAGGACCTGCATCCCGTCCATCCCGGGCATCTTGTAATCGAGGAGAAGCAGGTCGTAATGGCCCTCCCGGACCCGCTGCACCGCCCGTTCGCCGTTTTCGGCCTCGCCGACGACGTGTCCTTCCTTTCGAAGGAAGTCCCGGAGCATCTCCCGTTGCGACCGACCGTCTTCCACCACCAGGATGTTGAGCTTCTTCATGAGCTTTTCGCCCCCTTGTCGTTGTGTCTTTCCGTAGGAAGCAGGATCTCGAAGGTCGTCCCCTCCCCCTTCCGGCTCAGGACGCGGATCTCGCCCCCATGGCCGCGGATGATCTCGTGCGCAAGGGGAAGGCCGAGTCCCAAACCCTTTTCCTTGGTCGTGTATTCGGGGTTGAAGATCCTCTCCACCTCCTCGGTGGTCATGCCGCACCCCGTATCGGATACCTGGATGCCCACGCGGCCCTTTTCCGTATTCCGAATGGAAAGGGTGACGATCCCATCCCCGCTGATCGACTCCATCGCGTTCTTGACGAAATTGAACAAGGCCTGCTGAAGTTTGTCCATGTCCATCGGGATAACGATCGGCTCGTTTCCCCAGTCGGTCCGGAGGCTGATGCCCTTGGCGGCAGCCTCTTCGGAGATCAGGTTCACGATTTTCAGGAGGACCTCCTGAACGGGACAGTCGTGGAGCTCCAGCCGCCGACTTTTCGAGAAGGTCAGAAATTCCTCGATGATCCCGTTGAGCCGCCGGATCTCGTCGCGGATCACACCGGTCATGATAATGAATTCCTTGCTCTTTTCCTCACCGGCGGGCATATACTCCCGTTTCAGCCGCTGGCTCGCCATGCTGATTGCATTCAGCGGATTGCGGATCTCGTGGGCCACCCCGGCGGCCAACTGTCCGAGAGAAGAAAGCCGCTCCGCCTTTTCGAGCTGTCT
>JAPLJY010000218.1 GCA_026388345.1 Deltaproteobacteria bacterium | reverse complement strand
GGCCACCGCGAGCGCCATGTCGGGAACGAGCAGGCGCTCCACCACGGGATCGGATGCCGTGTGGACGAACATGATCGAACGGGAGATCACCCCCGCCTCCTCAAAGGAGTGCCTGAACTTGAGGTATTCGTCGTACTTGAGGCCGATGCCCCCCAGGATGACCACGTCCGCGTCCGCGTGCATGCCGATACGGGCCAGCAGCTCGTTGTAGGGTTCGCCGGCGGCGGCGAAGACGGGCAGTTTCTGGCTCTCGACCAGCGGATTGAAGACATCGACCATCGGGACGCGGGTCTCGATGAAACCGCGGGGAATGACCCGCCGGACCGGGTTGACCGACGGCCCTCCGATGTCGATCCGGGGCAGTGACGTCAGCTCGGGACCATTGTCGATCGGCTCTCCGGAGCCGTTGAAGATCCGGCCCAGGAGGGCGTCCCCGAAGGCCACCCGCATGGGATGACCCAGGAACCGCACCTGGTCGCCCGTCGAGACCCCCCGCGAACCGGCGAAGACCTGGAGAAAGACATCGTGACCCTTGAGGCGGATGACCTGGGCCAGCGAAACCCCATGACGGCTCTTCACCGCCGCGAGCTCCCCGTAGGTGATCCCGGTCGCCGGCACGGTGATGATGTCGCCCTGGATTCTGATGATGTGCGAGTGTTCTACGATCATTAGCAAATCACTCCTTTCCCCGCCAGGACGGACTCGATATTCTCCCGGTACTTCTGATAAGTCTCGCCCTGATAGGGACAGTATTTCATCTGGAAGAAGGTATTATGGAGCGCCGTCATGTTCCTGCGGGCCTCTTCCTTGGTGTTGAAGGTGAAGGGATGGCGGACCACATCCATCAGGAGCAGGAAGTCCGCAATCTGGCGCTCCCGGGAGGTGGCGCGGTCGACGACGTCGAAGGAATCCTGCTGCAGGCAGACGGCATCGACGATCTCCGATTTCAGATAGGTGACAAGGTCGTTCACGCTGATCCCCTCCTCGCCGACGACAAGCATCATCTGATGGACCTCGCTGCCTGCGTAGAGAAGCCGGTGGACCTCCTCGACCAGCGCCACCCACCCCTCGCGGCGCTCCTCCAGGGACTCCTGCATCTGCCGGAGGTAGAGGCTCCAGGAAATGAGCGGATCGATGGCCGGGTAGCGCCGCTGGTCGGAACGGGAACGGGAGAGGCCGTAGAAGGCCCCCACCACCTTCAGCGTGTTCTGTGTCACGGGCTCTTCGAAATTGCCGCCGGCGGGAGAGACGTTGCCGATCACGGTGAGCGACCCGGTGTGCCCGTCATGGAGACGGACCAGACCCGCCCGTTCGTAGACCGCAGCGATGCGGCTCTCCAGGTAAGCGGGGAAGGCCTCCTCGCCCGGGATCTCTTCGAGACGCGCCGAAGACTCCCGGAGCGCCTGGGCCCAGCGGGAGGTGCTGTCGGCCAGAAGCAGGACCTTGAGTCCCTGCTGGCGGTAATACTCACCGATCGTGATCCCCGTGTAGATGGACGCTTCGCGGGCCGCCACGGGCATGGAGGAGGTATTGCAGATGATGACCGTCCGGTTCATCAGGGATTCGCCCGTCTTCGGGTCTTCCAGCTCGGGGAACTCCCGGATGGTCTCCACGACCTCGCCCGCCCGCTCACCGCAGGCCACGATGATCACCACATCCGCCTCGGCGTAACGGGAGATGATCTGCTGCAGAACCGTCTTTCCGGCGCCGAAGGGGCCGGGGATGCAGGCCGTTCCGCCCTCGGCCAGCGGGAAGAAGATGTCGATGAGCCGGCACTGGGTAAGCAGTTGCCGGTTCGGAAGCAGCCTCTCCTCGTAGGTCCGCACGGGCATCTTGACCGGCCACTCCTGCTTCATCGTGACCGTCACCTCCCGCCCCTGCTCCGCCGTGTTCGTAAGGACGGCGATCGTCTCGCTGATCCGATAGAGCCCCTCCGGCTTGATCTCCCGGACCTCCCAGGTTCCCCGGAGCATCAGGGGAACCATGATATGATGCGGGAAGAGACCCTCGCGGACGGTGCCCAGATAGTGGCCCGCCTTGACGACGGCCCCCTTGACCGCGGATGGCATGAACCCCCATTGCCGCTCTTCGTCGAGGGCCTTGAGATACTGGCCTCGCTTGAGAAAGAAATCCTGGGCGTTCTCCAATTGCGTCAGCGGGTTCTGGAGACCGTCGTAGATCATACCCAGGATGCCCGGCCCCAGCGTGACCGAAAGGAGCTCACCGGAGAAATTCACCTCGTCCCCCACCACCATGCCGACGGTGCTCTCGAAGACCTGCATGTCGATCTGCCGGCCGCGGACCCGGATCACCTCGGCCTTGAGGGGCGCCCCCTGGCAGTTCACATACGCCACCTCGTTCTGGAGAACCTCCTGACCCTGCTCCACCTCGCAGGTCGCCAGAGGACCGTTTACCGCGATAATGCGACCCTTGGAATGACCACCCACTTTCAACCTCCGCCGTATAAAAAGTTGTTCATGTCATAGGGTTCCTGCAACCTCTCCCAACGGCCATAGATCATGGCGCGGGAAACAAACGCCAGCAGGGCGTCGAGAGAGAAGGGATCGTTCCCCTGACAATGATAGATCCGTTTCAGACGCTCGCCGTCGAGATAGCGTTCCACGGCAAGGGGGTTCTTCTGCCCCTCGATCTGGGAGAGCAGGACTGTGAAATCGAAACCCCGGAGTTCGGACAGAACGGAATGCTCTTCCACATTCTCCCCGGTTTCCCTCAGACGCAGGGCCGTTAGACGGTTGCGGAGCTCGATCTCCCAGGGGACATAATCCAGCAGATAGCGGCAGCCCGCCTTCCCGGCCAGTTCCAGGAGCGCCTCATAACAGAGCTCCCAGAGCCGGTCGTGTATATGGGCGCGCCGGATCCCCCGTTCCTTCTCGTCCAGGAACGCACGGATAAACTCCGGAAGGTTGCGCCTCATCTCCAGGTCTTCCCGGCTCAGGGCTCCGCCTTCCAGGAAAAGGTCCCTCCCCTGTTCAAGGTTTTCGAAGTTGGCCGCGTCGATCGCGGACAGGTGGCCCTTGAGGAGGGCATCGTCGGCGGGTTGGATGTGGCGCCGGATCATGCGGGAGAGTTCGGAAAAAGGGAGCGGCAGCCTTTCGCCCGGCGCGGACGGCAGGGACGGCAGCAGACATATGAGGAAGTAGTAAGACCCCATCGTCCGTTACGACTCCTTCCGGGAGAAGAAATGCTTCCGGAAACGGGGGGAACAGAATTCGGAAAAGACCTGGACCAGGCCGTCGCTGAAGTTGATGTGGTTTCCCGAACCGGCGACGCCGATCTTGAAGCCGAAGGAGATCTTGTCTGTAAAACGGATGTCGAGCGGCTGGGAGGCTTTGTTGTGGAATTTCTGCAGGAACCAGGTTTCGAGTTCGGCCCGTTTCGTTTCGGGGAGGAGGATCTCGATGCGATGTTCGTGACCGCCCTGCCGGTTGAAGCCGGCGAGGAGCTCCTCGATCATCTTCGCCAGGAATTCGCGGTCGCCAAGGAGCGG
The DNA here is from genome assembly GCA_026388345.1 of Deltaproteobacteria bacterium. Next base: position 11 of record JAPLJY010000218.1, on the reverse strand, counting down.
CTTCAGGTTCT